>JANOAR010000068.1:0-35565 GCA_031411235.1 Verrucomicrobiota bacterium
CAACACTCACGTTCACCTCCGTCACAACCCAGCTCTCGTCCAAACCCAGCAGCAGGTGATAGTGCCCTTGAAGGCTTTCAGTTCGATTCATCCAAACCTATACACCTTCCCCTCGCCCATTAAAACCCGCGTAGAACCAATAACTGTGTCAGGCAGCCCATCCACAGCCATTCCACTAGCGGCAAGAGTCGCGGCACCGTTCGGGATGGCATTTATGCGATCACGGACTAATCGTCGGATAAAACAAACGCGCCCCTTAGCATCCGGCACTTCGTCACGCCTGCCATTGTTGCTTTTGGGTCTAAAGAATCTAAACATAATTGGGTTTGTTTGAAATTACTCACAATAAATTATCTTTCGCATCAAAGGTAAAGCGCTGTTGTAAATCATGCTGACGCTGAACGACTCATTGAGCTGCATACATTATTTTTAATCGCTCGGAAAAATACATGTGCATCTGATCGACAGATGCAACAGATATCTCGTCAGCACTTTGAGAGATCAGTCCCGCAAAGATGGTTGCCAACTCATCTTTAAACTTCTCGCAAAGCGCAAAATCATCCCAAACACTCAAGTGACCACCTGACATTGTTAGCTTCTGGAAGTAGGTGAATGCTTCATTCACCCAGATACGAAGCTTTAGATCATCCGAATGCTTTGCAGCCACTCCAATCTTTGCGTCGAACATAGAGGCTTGATGAGTTTTCCTCAAAATATCAAACATAAAATTAGCCCGGTGTGCTGGTCGATATTAGGGGGAGAATATGACATGGGGCCAGTCTTTGTATGTTGCACGATTCCAGTAATTCAGAGGTTAAATGTTTAAAAGCTGGAATCCTGCAAAATGCATCGACTGACCCGTTTCACGTTTGATCCGTTTCACGCTCGTTTCACTTTGTCATTGAAATCAAATGCCTGCTCTGCCAACCCTCCGGTGTATGGCAACACGCAGTGCAGTCATAATCACGTTCAACCGCTGCATAAAATGTATCCCGTGGAAAATCCGCGCCCTCTGGTGTCATCATAAACGCTTCAATCTGGTCGCAAAGGAAATATCGGGAGTATTCCCGTATCTCGTCCCAGGTGAGAGAAATCCCCTGGGTGTCGCCTCTTCCAAAGAAGGGCTCTTGAGCGAATCTCAGAATGCTGTGCGGAACGTGACTCCCCATGCCGTGCCCCGAAAAGCAGCAGTGAGTGTCGGCGAAAGGAGGGGAGAACCGCTTCCAAGCATAACTGTGGGAAGGGCAATGCGCGTAGGTTGCTTGGTTCAACAGGTTGAGTCCAAACTGTGAGAGTGTGAACTCCCGGATGCCGTGCATCTTGGCTCTCTTGGGATTGCTGAGAGCATCGGCCATGCTGAAGCCGCACATCGAGTTACTGGCGAAGGTCAGATAGTCCTCCGAATAGTGCAGTTTCATGTATTCAGAGGGCGGCATCATACTGGAGGCATGTTGTGGCTAACGACTTGGCTCTGGCACGGGAGGGGAGGGGCGGCGCAGAGCATGAACGAAGCGGGTGATATTCAAATTACGGGTGACATTGATACGACAACAGGCGCCCCTCTTTTTGTCCAGCAGCGCCATTGTTAGGCGGGTTTTTGTATTTGATCCGTTAACGTGGCCGCGTGCTTGCCTCCCTGCCAACCGGTGTTCGATATCTTTACGATGTCGTCGAATCCACAAGAGTCACAATTCAGATGAAACTTTAGACTGAATGATCGCTTTGCCTTCCGCTTGCACTCCGCGTCATAGCGGTTGCCTGGCTCGTCGCTTACAACTGTATAGCCAAGCACTCTGACCAACTGATCGTCAGGGCACTTGGGGCAGAAAAAATAAAAGTAGTCAGTGGCGTCGGTTGCTCCCCGCAAAAGACCTCCCTGAACTGAATCTGAACCGTGTGTGGGTTTTGGCATAATGTAATAACGTGTTACTGCTTTCCAAGATTTAGCTGGCTTACAATTTCGTCGCGAAGCTCGCGTCTGACCTGGGGCTCAAGCTCCTTTTTCAACTCCTGTTTTATCGAATCCATCAACTCCAAGCGTAGCTTCTCGGTGATTTGAGCTCGATTACGCTCGACCTCCTGACGAATAGGTTGGGTGAGGTCACGTCGCAACTCATAAGCAACCCGATTCGCAGAAACATCAAGAAGCTCTCGCGCCACATTAGCGGTATAGAGTTCCGATATGGCAGATCGAATCTCGTCATGAAGCACTGGAACAACATTCTCGTCGAAGTGGCTGATCAGCGCATCGGTGATCGACTCGACATCAATAGACTCAGGATAAAAGGTGGCGAACTTGTTCCTGATATCTTGGATTAGAACTGTCCATTCTTCTGAGCTGTCGACAGATAGCTGCCTCCTCTCGGCCTCCTCGATTATGCCAACCATGCTTTGAGTGAAGTTCGACGGCATATGGAGAAAGGGGCTTGGCTTCTTCGCCTAACAGTTGGATGAATGAAATTTTTGTCGGTTTGTCACAGCGCTTCTTTATCGCCGACAGTTTTGTTGGTTTTGTGCAGGCTTGTTGACCTCATTTTTCTCTTAGCGACTTCCGTCGATAGCTCGACAAACTTATTGAACTATCGACGGTACAAGCTGCAAAACTAACACCCTGAGAAGTCAGGGAAGGGCGGTTTAGGCATCTGCAAAAGCCATTTTCTAATTCAAAGGGATAGCTTGCTGTTTTGCATTGGGCTCAAATTAGCCCATTCCATCTCACCCCACAAAAGCCCTCCCGGCAGGCAGCAGGAATTCTCTTCTTATCGCTAAATGGGCGTCGTCCCACCAGGGCCAGGCGGTGTCGGCGGCGTATTGGATTTCGTGTCTTAGGCGGAGAGCTTCGGCGAAGGTGGTGTCGCGTTTTTGGCGGAGCTGGGTGGCGGTGCTTTGGGCGTCGCTCTGCGGGGCCTCGGTGGCGATGTAGGCGGCGAGCGCGGCGGTGGCTTGCTGGAGGCGGGCGGGGGTGACGCCGGGCAGGCTGTCGGCGGCGGCGTTGGCGAGGATGTCGCGGGCGGTTTGCTCGGTGAGGGCGCGGCTGCTGAAGATGCTCTTATTAATGAAGTAGCGGGCGCGGAAGGCGGTGATCTCGGCGTCCTTCCAGGTGGGGTGCTGGGTGATGGCGAGGCGGGCCTTGCCTCGGAAGCATTCGATCTGGCGCTTCAAGGCGGTCTCGGCGTCGTCACCGAGGCCGGAGTGCTGTTCTTTGTCGGTGGTGGCTCCTACGGCGTCTCCACTGAGGCTGCGCCAAAGCTCGCACTGGGTGATGAGCTGGGCAGGGGTGCCTGCGGCGAGGCCGTCGGCGATGAGGATGGCGCTGTATTCGGCCTTCTGCGCGGCGTGGGCTAGGCCCTCGCTCTTGCGGATGGTTTCCAATTGGCCCTGGTTGAAATCTCCAGGGGGCTGGCCTCCGCTGGCGGGTGTGGAAGGCGTGGGCGGGGCGGGTGGTGTAGGTGAGTCCGGCATGGCGTTGGGTTGGGTTCGCTGACGGGTGCGATCTGTGGAGGGCATTAAGAGTTTGGCAAGGGGGATTTTACTTCGAGGTGGGGAACGGGCAGGGCTTTCGTAGCAAAACGGGTGGAGGCGTAAGAGGCGTCTCAGCATTTGCAGGTTATTCCAGAGCCACCACGGATGAACACGGATGGCCACGGATGGGAAAGCTCCTTTTTCTGATGAAAATGAAGGAAATGGTCTTCACTTTGTGACAAATCGGGTCTGCTTTGTCGCAAAAGGGCGCTATTTTGTGCCAAATCGCGTTGGGAAGCTGGAAAATCGTGACGACTTTGTGGAAAATCGTCTTCGGTTTGTGGAAAATCGGCTTCGGTCTGTGACAAATTGCGTTGGGTTTGTTCCTTTTTGGGAGGGCTTTGGCCTGCTGCGAGTTGGGAAATCTCCGATGGTCTCATGGCTCTGCCGTGCCTCACGGAAGGCTCGTGCGCTGAAGAATAGAGGGCAGGTCGCTACGAGGACAAATCGGCTAAAGCCTCGTACTCCAACAACGCCTCTCTGGGCGATGGGCCAAGCGTTCATGAGGCTCTGCTGGCCACGTTGGAGTCTGAGGCTTTAGCCGATTTGTCCTCGCGCGTTGTCGCCACAGCCTTGGCAAATACGATCAGCCGTAGGGAGTGAGGGCGGGACGGAAAATAACGAGGACAAATCGGCTAAAGCTTCAAGCTCCAACGCGGAATCGGCTCAAGGGCGATAGTTGGCAGCGCCACTCAAAGCCTCCCTGCCAACACCCTGCGATGCCTCCAACCCAACACCGCCCGGAGGCTGCGCTTGGCAGTATTTGCAACAACAGTAGAACCAACCTTATCGCCTGTCACGGCGGCAGGTCGATGTTGGCGATGCCTTGGGTGCCGGGGTGGAGCAGGTTGTTGCTGAAATGGAGGCCGCGTGGGGTGTTGTCGCCACCGGGGATGATGACGGCGAACTTGTAACGTGGCGGGCCGATGGACTGCACGAGGTTGCCCTGCACGATCACGTCAGCGAGGGCGGGATCGTCGGGCTGCTGGCCGGTATCGAACTTGATGGGGGAGCGCTCATCGCCCCAGATCCAATGCGCGTGGCCGTGGCCGAAGTCGGAGATGATGTTGTTGGCAATGATGGAGCTGCCATCGGTGTTGGTGGCGTGGGCGGCGGCTCCTGGCATGAGGCCGATGGCCCAGAGGCTGTTCTTTGAAAACTGATTGCTGGTGATGATGACGTTGCGCGAGCCGTGCATGGCCTTCATGCCGATGAAGGCGTTGATGATGATGTTCTGCGACACGATGACGTGGTCGCTGTGCAGGTCGATGCCCTGGGCAGCATTCTCGATGTGGTTGCCGAGGATGCGGGTGCAGTCGCTGACTTCTGGGGCCGTCACGATGATGGCGGAGCCTTGCTGCCAGGCGTCGGTGTAGCCTGCATCCCAGGCTTGCTGGCTCATGAGGGTGCCTTTTTGCGGGTTCCTTTTCACGTAGTCGCCGAGCTTGTGTTTGGCTTTGATTTCCGGGGTGGGGATGAGGTTTTCTTCGATCACACGATTGCCTTCGATCAGCGAGCCAGTGCTGTAACTCACGCTGATGCCTGTGCCGTCGGTGCAGTTGAAGGCGTAGCCCCAGTCGCTGCTGGCCGTGCGGTCATCGACACTCAGGCGCATGTAGTTGCGCACGTAGCAGCGGCTCACGCGACTGTCTTTGCACTCGCGCAGGGCTATGGCTGCGGCGCGGGTGCGGTTGTCGAATACCCGGATGTTATCGAGCACAAGATCGCGGCATTTGATGGCGAGGATGGCTTCGCTGCTGGTCTCTTGTTTGCCCTCGGGCCGTGTGAGTGTGAGGTCGCGGAGTTCGGCACCCGTGGCGTTTTCGATCTCGATGATGGGCTGGTCGGCACGGGTTTGAATGATGCGTCCTGGGCCGAATAATCCCGAGCGCTCCCCTCGGATACGCAGCTTTTCGTTGATGCTGTAATCTCCGGCAGGGAGGAACAATATGCGCCCTGGATTGGCATGGAGCGCCTCCTGGATCGAAGGGTAAGCAGCGACGGAAAGCTCGGCGGCGAATCCCATCACACTGGCGCTGAATAAGGTGGCGAGGAGGGCTGGGGCGTATCGGATCGGATGGCGTGTCATATTAGGGCTGAAACATTACCTCGGTGCTCACCATCGCGTCGCGTTCATCGGTAAGGGTGATGAACCAAGTATTGGCCTCGGCGGGCGGTTTTGGGGCGGTGATGGTGGTGCCTACGATGGTGGCGGGGACGGTGATCCATTGGCGCTTGGAGCGCAGGCCAGTCTCGGTGGTGTAGTGGAGTTCGGCTTTTTTCAAACCAATGGCGGCTTGGTAAATGACTTTGACTTGGTCGCCTTCGATGGCGGGTTTTCCTGGGATGGGCAGAGGTTTGCCGCTGCGACATTTGGAGTCGATGAAGAGGCCGATTTCTTGCGGTGCCCAGCCGGGTGGATGGCCATGGCGCATGTTCATTTCGATGCGCATCTGCTTCTCGCCGGGCACGGCGTTGTAGGACTTCATGTAGCTGTCCAGGACGTAGTGGACGTCGTTGGTGCCGTTCACGAATAGGATGGGCACGCGGCAGCACGGGAGGAGGCTGCCAGGGTCGTAGGCCTTGACCCAGGCGGCTCTGCGGTCGCCGAGAGCGTCGATGCTGGGCTTCTGCACGGACTCGCCTTCATGCAGGAATCCACAGCCATAGACGGGCACGGCGGCTTTGAAGCGATCGTCCAACGAGGCGACAAGGCAGGTGGTGTAGCCGCCCCAACTGATACCGGTGACCGCCGTGTTCTCCGCATCGACCTTCGGGAAGCTGCGCAGCAAGGTGTGAGCGCGCATCACACTCGCGGCGGCGTGGAAGGGCCAGTCGTCGCTCGTGTCGCCGCCGATGCTATCGAACTTCTCCGTGCTCCCCTGCCCCGGCCCACCGTTGGGCAGGGGTGTGCGCAGTTTGGCATCGGACTGATGGCCGATAGGCGCACCCGTCTTCGCATCGAAGGCCGGATCAGGCGGACGCGAGCCATTCAAATCCATCGCGATGGCCGCGTAGCCGCGCTTCGCCCAAAGCTGCACCCATTCAGCGAAGGCAGTGCCGCCCCCGCCATGAATGAGCACCACACCTGGAAAGGTCGCCCCTGCTTTGGCTTCGCCAAGGGTGATGGGTGAGGCGTAAAACGCGAAGACCTCGGTGGCATGGCCTTGGTAGAGTTCGCCCGCATAGGTGAGCGAATGCACGGGCTGATCCTGCCGCAGCCACTTCATGGTGGGCACGGTGTTTTTGAGCGCATCGAGATTCCACGGGCCGACTTGCTCGGCAGTGAGCCCAGGGCTAAAGGCAAAAAACAGGCTAAAGATAACAAGCTTCATAGGATCATTTGAAGGGGACACGTTTCACTTCCTCGACCACCGGAACGTCTTTGTTCATGGTATCAAAGACAGCCTTCAGCCGCTTCACTTCGTCGGGGTGAGTGGCGGCGATGTTGTGTTGTTCGCTGGGATCGCTTTGGAGGTCAAAGAGCTGCATCACTTTGGGCGCATCACCTGTCTGCACGCCAGGATGTTCACTCAACTGCGCTTGTTCGTAGGGCGCGAGAATCGTCACGCCATCGGGGCCACGCGGGTCAACGTAAGTCTCGCCGGGCTTATAGATGCTGGCTAAGCCGATGCCGGGAGAAAGCACATGCAGCTTCCAGCGGGCATCACGAACACAAGCAAGCCTGGATGATTTATGGCCAAAGATGCCTTCGTGCGGGCTTTTGGCGTCGCTAGTGAACAGTGGAAAAATATCGAGCCCATCCATCACGCAATCCTTGGGCGCGGCGATTGCCGCCGCCTTGAGCGACGTCGCAAATAGATCCATCATCACCGCTGGCTGCGCACTCACATGGCCTGCGGGGATATGCCCAGGCCAACGCGCCATCATCGGCACTCGATAGCCGCCTTCATAAGAACTGCCCTTCATCCCGCGCAAGCCGCCCGTGCTACCGCCAAAGGTCGCGCCGTTATCGCTGCTGAACATGACCAGCGTGTTCTCATCGAGCCCCAGTTCTTTTAGCTTCGCGAGCACTTGGCCAACGCTCCAGTCGAGTTCCGACACGGCGTCGCCGTAGAGGCCTGCACCACTCTTTTTGTAGAAGGCATCGGACACGGCGAGCGGCTTGTGCGGCATTGCTTCGGCGAAGTAGAGAAAAAAAGGCTTGGCTTTGTTTTTCTCGATGAACTGCATGGCGCGTTCGGTGTAGCGCCGCGTCAGCGTGGCCTGCACGACGGGGTATTCCACAACCTGCGTGCCCTCCAACACCTGCACGGGCCGCATATCATTCGAGTAAGGGATGCCGTAATACTCATCGAAGCCGCGCTCGGTGGGCAAGTAGCCCGGCTTGTGCCCGAGATGCCACTTCCCCACCATGCCCGTGGCATAACCCGCTGATTTCATCAACTGCGCGAGCGTGAGCTCTGATTTCGGCATGGCCAGCGCATCGGCAGCAGGCCCGCCATCGGGCGCGGGATTCTGCGTCATGCCGCAGCGAAAGGGATAACGGCCCGTCATCAACGAGGCTCGTGTCGGGGCACAAAACGAAGCCGGGCAGTTGAACTGTGTTAGCTTCGCGCCTTGCGCCGCCATTTGATCAAGATGCGGCGTCTTGATCTTTGCATGGCCGTAGCAACCGAGGTCGCCATAGCCGAGGTCATCGGCGAGGATGATGACAATGTTCGGAGCGCTGTGGCCCACGGAACATACCGCGAGCACGAAAAAGATGAGGAGCAGAGACTTCATGGGAATAGGCGAGCCCTGTTGAACGCAGGTTTTGTAAAGAATCTCACAGGAGGCCGTAGTTCTGCATGGCGACACAAACTGTGTTCGATCACCTCCGCAGGACTGCGGGGCGATTCACTCCCTTTTCTGCCATCACATTTTCGCAAACGACACCCCTCCTTCCCACCATACCAATGCCCTCTCGCCGCCACTTCCTCCGCTCCAGCACCGCGCTCATCGCGCTGCCAGCACTCGAATCCATCGGCTTCCGCCGCTTCGCCTCTGCCGCCGCACCCGCCACGCCGCCGAAGCGTCTCGTCTTCCTCGGCTTCGGCTGGGGCATCACTCAGGAGAGTTGGTATCCCGACATCAAACAACCCGGCACCGACTACACCCTGCCGGACGGCCTCAAACCGCTCGCACGGCATAAGGCCGACTTCACTGTCGTGCAGGGGCTTTGGAACAAATACTCCAACCTGGGGCACGCGGGCAGCACCATGTGGCTCACCGGTGCGAACCGTTTTGCCGAGCCGGGACAGAGCTTTCACAACAGCATCTCCGCTGACCAAGTAGCCGCCGCAAAGCTCGGTCTGGACACGCGCTTTGCCTCCATCCAGCTCAATGGCGGCGAGAACGCGGAAACGTCCGGGCATGGCCCCGGATTGTCCATGGCATGGGATGTCAGTGGCAAACCCATCGCCGGGCAGAACGGCCCCTTGTCCGCCTATCACCGGCTCTTTTCCAAGGACACCACGCCCATCGAGCAACAGAAGGCCATGCTCGCCCAGCGGCGCAGCGTGCTCGACACCGTGCTGGAGAACGCCCGCGACCTGCAACGCGGCCTTGGCAAAACCGACACCGCCAAGCTCGACGAATACTTCCAGGGCATCCGCGACATTGAGACACGCCTGAGCAAGGACGAGCAATGGATCGGCGTGTCGCAGCCCAAAACAACGCTTACCGAGCCCAAGCCCGGTCTCGCCGGACGCGAGGAAATCAAGTTGATGTACGACATCATCCTCGCCGCCATTCAAACCGACAGCACCCGCGTGCTCACCTACCGCCAGCCCGTCAGCACGCTGCTCACGAGCATGGACATCAAGGTCGCACCGCACGACATGAGCCACTACCACTCGACCCTCGGTGAAAAGCTGGATGCCTCGCAGCGTCGCGACGTCGCCCAGAGCGAACTCCTTGCCGGACTCATCGACAAACTCAAAGCCACCCAGGAAGCCGACGGCACCCGTTTGTTCGACCACACCGCGCTCGCCTACGGCAGCAACATCCGCAGCGAGCACTACCTCGACAACTGCCCCACGCTCCTCACCGGCGGCGGTGCCGGCATCAAGCTCGGGCACAACCTCGTCGTGTCCAAAGACACCCCGCTCTGCAACGCCTGGCTCACCCTGCTCAACGGCATCGGCATCAACGCCGAACGCCACGGCGACAGCACCGGCGTGATCAAGGAACTCATCGCGTAACAGCCTACCTTCCTTGTAACCTCATGAATCAAATCATCATCCTCATCGCCCTGCTGCTCGCACCGCTAACCGCGCTAAAGGCCCAGACCGACCTCACTCACTGGAAAGAAGACTTCTCCGACGAAGCCGCCATCAAGAAGAACTGGTCGAAATATGATAGCCTGCGTCCTGGTGGGGATAGCCCCCAACGCTTCTGGCAAATGGCGGATGGCGTGATGCGTGGGAGCGCTTTTTGGAAAATTCATCCGGTGGGAATCATGCGCAAAGTCAGCGGCAAAGACGTGCGTTTGAAATGCCGCATCAAGCTCGACGAGGGAGCCGTCATCTACGCGAACTTCAGCGGCATGAACAATGGCTCGAACACCGTGGATCCAATGCTTGGCATCCACTTCCGACGGGCAGGACTTAAAATCGGCCCAGCCAGCATCTCGTTCTTTGATGACCACTACGTCCTGCCCGAAGCGGGCACTCCTTATACGAAGGGCATGGATCTGTCCAAGAGCCAGATGACAGCGCAGAAGATTTCTCTCTCGGTGAATGAGTGGCATGATCTGGTGATCGAGATGCGAGGCAAGGAACTCACGACCCGGATTGATGGCGGACAAGTCATGACGCATCAGACCCACAGCGGCGAAGAGCCAAAGATGAGCATCAGCCTCTCCGTGGGCAATGAATCAAAGACAGAGTCCCCAGAAGTGGCAGGCCGCCTAGATGACCTTATGTTCGAGCCCATCGAAGAGGCAAAGAAGTGAGCCTTCGCTCACGACCTATGTTTTTTTGCGCGTGAAGAGCGCCTGGAAATGCTCTTTCGCGGATAGATCGGCTACCAGCCCGACAGGGTTACATGCGTTCGTTGATGCAATCTAGTTTTCAATTCACCAACCATATAATAATGAGAATCCTGCAACATACATTGACTAGTAACCTACCTTTCGCCATGAAGCGTGCCCTCATCGCCCTTGGTATTGTCGCCGCGCTGGCGGTGGCGCTGTGGCTGGGTTTTCAGGCGGGTGATTCGACTCCCGAACCTGCGGGCGGCGCACTCGGCGCGGCCCCCATGAGTCGCACCGCTGTTGATCCGATGCTTTCTCGTGACGTGCCAAGATCCTCCAGGGTCACGAACGAAGCGCCGGCCCCTGGCGCAGCGATTTCACCCGGTATCATCCCGCCCTCGCCGGGGGAGCTGATGCCAGTGGCGACACCGCCGTCAGGGCCGGAACTGGTGCATCAGTGGCTGTCGTCTTCGACAGACATTCCGACCATCGCCAACACCATGCTCAAGGGGTTTCCATCGTTGGAGGCGAAGGATCATTTGCACGCGGTGGGCAATCTGGTGGCGCTGGTGAGTGATGATCGCTTTGCGGGGTTGAAGCGGCTGCTGCTCGATCCGAAAACGAGCCTGGAGGCAAAGGAGTTTTTGTTTCGCGATGCGTTGTCGCGCGGTGACTTGGTGAAGCTGCCGCTGCTGCTGGCGGTGATGCAGCAACGCGATCATCCGTCTGCCAACGAGGCGCATGACGTGTTGAAGCAGCAACTGGGCGCGGACTTCGGGGCGAACTACGGGCAGTGGCAGGCAAAGATCACCGAGGTGCTGCGCGCGCAGCAGTGAGGAGACTACTTGCTCAGCGCTTGCGTGAAGCCGGCGGTCTTGACTAACAAGCCGCTGTGGACGCTGAGCAAGTTCACGTCGGCGACTTTGACGATGCTGGCTCCGTCGTTGCCAACAAGCGAGGCTCCGTCGCTGCCAATCAGCCCGGCACCGTCGTTCGACACGACTCCGGCGCCGTCGTTGCTTACGACCTTCGCGCCGACGGCGGCAATGGTGCCGCCGCCATCGCCGATGAGGTTGCCGCCGCCAACAGGGCGGAGGGTAGAGCCCCCAGCCCCAACGAGCTTGGCACCACTGGTAGCGACCAGGGTGCTCACGGGCACGGCAGGGCTGCCGTCAGGAACGATGATGCCAGCTGCCGCGCTGGCGTTCTGCAAATTGCCGCCACCGGCCGCGACGATGTTGCCGCCGCCGCCAGCAACGATGTTGCCACCGCCGCCCGCGACGATGTTGGCACCGGGATTCTTCAGGTCGAGAAACAACTGGCCGGCATCGACCATGCCGATGGTGTAGCTCGGCACGTCTTTGAGTTCGACGCCGCCAGCGATGCTGCCGGGCCCACAAGCGACGCGCATCATCGGATGGTCGAGCAGCAAGCGGAAGCCGTTGGCGTTTACTTTGTCGGGCGGCCCGGCCACCATCATGCGCGCGTTCGGCAGGGGTATCGTTGCGACGCCGTTGGTTAAGAGCAGCGCGTCGGCACCGCCGATGGTGATGTGGCAGGACTGTTCGCCGAGCTGGAACGACTGGCCGACGGTGTTCATCACGGCGGTGTCCGTGCGCAACTGCATGCCTTCGAGCGAGCGCTGAGTGAGCGAGGCGGAGGTCGCTTCCTCAGTGCCGACTCGCACGGCGACGCTCAGCGGGCCAGCGGTTCTCGCGAGAGCGTTCTCCACGTCGAAGACGCAGGTGTTGTCGTCAATGCGGTCACCCGTGAAGGACTCGAGCACTCGCACCGTGAGCGTGGCGACGCCGCCTTCACTCGGGAGAAAGGAGCCGACGTCCCAAGTGACTGTGGTGCCTGCGGGCAGGGCTTTTTTCCAGGTGAACTTGGTCCATGCACCGAGCCCAAAAGGTGCGTCGTAAACGCCGTTGGTGGGCTTGTCGGGCTTGGGGAGGGCCGGCATCACATTGCCTAGCTTGCCGCCTAAGTCTGGGGGAATGGGCGAAACCGTTCTCAGCGCATTGAAGCTGTAGCGCGTCATGCTGATGCCTTCGCAGCCTGCGGGAATCTTCATGGTAATCTTGCCAGCGCCTAGGGGCAGGGTTGTCAGGTTGCCCACGAAAATGGTGTAGTTGAAGGTGGTGAAGCGTGTCACCGCGACCGGCGCGCAGCGACCGACGAAGATGCGCGAGTCCTTGGTGCTATCCACCAGCACGGGCAGCGCGCCGAAGCTACTCACGGCGGCCAGCGGCACGGGTGGCGGCACGGTGGCGGCAGCCACGCCACTGCGTGCGGAGGCGAAGCGTGCGGAGGCGGTGATCGGCTTCTCATAGCTGCCGGTCATCACCGGTTTGAAGGTCATGGGCGCTTTGGTATAGCCCTTGTTGGGGATGGTGTCGATGAGGGCGGCCTTGGTCAAGGCATTGACGGCGACTTGCAGCACCGGCCAAGCGATGCGGTTGCCATCGAGCGGGAAGGTGATGTGCGTGATGCCGGTCGAGGGACTGGTGGTCACGGTGATGGTGTTCGCCGCACCACCGCCGGGCACGAAGCTTTTGATCACACGGCCCAGCGTGTCGAGCACTTGCGCGACGAGGATGCTGTAGCCCTTGGGAATATCGAACTCCATCTTCAAGCCGGACATGGTTAGCCCGGAGGCTCCCGTCACTTCATAGGGAATGGTGATCGTGGTGGCCTCATTGTCCTTGGCACTTGAGCGACTTCTCACCGTCTCCAGCGGCATGGTGATTTTTGCGGGCACGGTGATCACGACCTTGACCTGCTTGGGGGAGCCGTTGGTGGGGAAGCGCAGGTTGTCGGCTTTCAAATGATAGCCGACGAGCGCGGTGAAGCTCAGCCCGTCCTTCACGCCGCTCATGCCACCGGCGAGACTGACGATGATGGAGCCCGGCTTGCTCGTAGTCTGCACTTGGTAGCTGATGAAACCAGCGGTGGTTCCCGGAACATTGCCCGCGAACAAATCCATGCTGCGCACGACTGCGGCGGTGAAGCCATCGAACTTGCCGTTGCCATTGGTGTCGGTGTAGCCCTCGCCTGCATCGGCGAAGCCGTTGCCGTTGGTGTCGGTGATGGTGTCGGTCTGCACCAGCAACTTGCCGGTCGAGTCGTAGAAGCGGCAGCGGTTGAAGTCGTTGTTCGACATCGGATTGCCATCGCGCAGGAGGCGGCCTTGGAAGGCCATGCCGGTGGGCACATAATCGCGGATGACGACGGTGCGTGCGTAACCGATGCCTCGGTTGTCGAAGTTCAGCGCATACCTGCCGATGCCGTCGGTGGTCACAGCAATGTCGTTGACCAAGTAGTCCACGGTCTCGCCGCCTTCTTCCTGGCGGCCATCGCCGTCGAAGGTTTTTAACAACGATATGTTCGGGGCGTCGAGCGGTGTGTCGGCGCTCAACTGCGTGTGGCGCGCAGTGTTGCTGGCGAGGAGGTAGAGCGACGCTGCCGTCTGTGAAGATCCGAGTGTCGCACCGAGCGTCGGTGTCTGGGCAAACAGGCGCGCCCCGGCCTTGTTGTTGCCGACGAAGTTGTAGCTGAAGTTCGACAGCTCCATGGTGTGCAAGATGCCGCCCGTGTAGTAATCCGTGGGCACGTCCTGCTGCACTTGCACGTCGAACTTGATCTCACGCACGACGCGACCGGGCACAGTGCCGAGATTCCAAGTGAGCGTGTTGAGCACGTCGAGGCTGATGGGCGATGATGTCGGGGTGAGCATGTCTTTGAGCAAACCAGGGAACTGATTGAAGTGGCCGGTGCCACCGATGCCCGAGTCTGCGCCGTCGCTGACGCCGACCTGGAACAGCACCATGCCGGGCGGCACGACGTTGACGATCTTGCAGTTCGTCATCGCGAAGGGTGCCCAGTTGTGAATGTTGAGCGTGTAGCGCACCAGCTCGCCGGGCCGCGCGATGGTCTTGTCCACGGCGAGCGTGATCTCCAGTGGATTGAGCACGGTGGTCGTCCACGCAGGTGCGGTTTGCTTCGTGTTGTCGGAGCGGGTGAAGGTGGTGAGCCCACGAGTGATCTTGGTGCCGTTGGCGAGGCCAGCTTTGATCAGCACGCGCACTTCGATGGTTCGTTCATTTTCCAGCGTGCCGGTCATGGGATCATCGGGCGGTAGATCGAAGCCAGACCAGGAGATCGAAGCAATCACCTGCGCCGTGGGACCGATGTGCTTCCAGATGGCGGTGCCATCATTGGTGTTGAGTCCAGTGGGCCATGTAGGTTCAGTCAACCCGCTGATGCCGCTCTTGGTGCATTGGTAAAGCTGGGTGTTTGCGCCGATCACCTTCTGATTGAGCGCGATGGCCGCATTCGGCAGCCACCGCGAATACGTGGTGAGGTGCTTCCACATGGCCGTGCCATCGTTGACGGTGGCATTGAGTCCGATGGGCCAGGTGGGTTCGGTCATCCCGCTGATGCCGTTCGCAGTGCATTGGTAGAGTTGGTTGTTCGCGCCGATCACTTTCTGATTGAGCGCAATGGTCGCATTCGGCTTCCACGGCGAATACGATGTACTGCCGACCTTGATAACAGGCGTCACGCCGAGCACGCTGTCCGCCGAGTGATCGAGATGCGTGGTGTTCGCGGGCAAGGTGACAACGAGGTCTTTCGCGCTCACAGTGGCGTCGCCGAGGTTGGTCATCGTCATGCGATACCGGATCCACTCCTCCGCATGGGCTGTGTCGCCGCCGCTGCTGTCGCTCTCGGTTTCGACGGTGGCGCGGAACTGCACGGGATCCTTCATCAGCACCTTCGGCATCAGCGAATTGGCGAGCGGCACGGTGTTGCTGCGGCGCAGATACGCCGTGCTGCTGATCGTGCTGCCGACCGTGCCGGTGAGGATCCTTAACCGATAGTTTTTGATCACCACACTGTTGGCCGGCACGGTCACAGTCCAGCGCAGGTATTTCACGGCGCTGATCGTGACGAACGACGAGCCTGGGTCGGTGAAGCCAGTGTCGAGCGAGCAGTTCGCTGGCATGATGACATCGAGGAAGACATTGGTCAGCTCGGTGGCGCTGTTGTTGATGGCGGTGAGTGAGCTGGTGATGTTCTCGCCAACGAAGGCATTGTAAGTGAGCAGTCCGTTCGCGCCTTCGACACCCGTGTCGTCCGAGTCGGTAACGGTGCCGCCTTGCACGTCCTGGGTCTTCGTGGAGGTGCGTGTCACGTTCAATTCCCAGCGCACCGCGTCCGATCCGCCGAAGGCCATGGCGATGCTGTTGACGCTGGCGTTGGTAAAGAGCTTGCCTTTGGCGAGACGGCTCGGACTGGTCAAAGCAGGGCCGGACGCGACAACGGGCACGTATTCCTGCTGATCGAGTTCGGGATTGCCACTGCCGTCGTCGAGCGTGGTGAGGAAGTTTTGGCTATCGAGCAACGCGGTGAAGCGCAGGATGCGGACGCTGTTGTTGTAGTAGTTAGTGAACAGGATTTCGGGGAAGCGATCATTGTTCAGCTCCATCAGCAGCACGTCGCAGGGAATGTCCTCGAAGGCTGCCTGCACATCGGGACTCTGACCCAGCGGTTGATTAGTCAGTGGCCTGAAACCGGCGGCACCTTTGTTTTCATACAGACGCCACTGCTGGACGGTGTGTTGATCACTGGGGCTGCTGATTCCAAGGATGGTCGTGATCACCGTCACGATGTCCGCGCGGCCATCGCCCGTCACATCACCAATGACCAAGGCGCGCACCGGCGCGGCGATGATCGGATTGACATTGGGCGGTGGTCCGGCAAACCCGAGTCCGGTGGGAATGAGCGCGGGCTGGTAGTTCACGTCCACCTCACCATCGCCTGCGAGTCCGGTCGCGCCTTTGTTCTTGAACACGATCATCTGGTTCTGCGCGGCATCGACCATCACCACATCGAGCGTGCCATCACCGTTCATATCGCCGAGCGCGAGCTTGCCCGGCGTCGAGCCCGCAGGCGCGGGGACGCCGATTGATGAGGTGTATTGCCCCGCAGCATCCGCGACCAGCACGCCGATGCGCGTCGCGCTGCCCGCATCGGTGCCGGAGACGACGATGTCCAACTTGCCATCGCCCGTAACATCACCGACCGCGAGATGGCGAAAGGTCGTGATGCCCGTGCCAGCGAGCGAGACGGTCTGCGCACCAAACTGCACCACGCCACTGCCATCGAGCGCGTCGTTGTGATAAACCGTGAGTGCACCAGCGGCGATGATGGCCAAGTCCGCGCGGCTGTCCGTATCGAAGTCCGCGCTCGCTGAATCTTCAATCGTGTCCGCAGGCAACGAGAAGCTCACATCGCTCTGCACTGGCAGCCCGTCGCGCTGTCGCCGCACCATGATGTTGCCCGTCGCACGGTCCACTTGCACCAGATCATCGCTGGTGCCCACGCCATCGAAGCGCCCCACAAACAGCCCGCGAACATTTGCCGCCGAGCCTGCACGCTGCAGGTCCCCTGGGATGATTTGCGGAGTCAAGTTCGGCGCAGGGCTGAAGGGAAAAGGCGAAGCAAAGGTGCGCGTCTGCACCGGTGATTCATTCCCCGCTGCATCGCGCGAGCGGATCTCGATGACGCAGGACGTGCATTGAAAGCCGAGTTCAAACCGTTCCCCACGCTTCCAATCACTCTTTGGCACCCATGGGGTATTCGCGGGGATGGTAAAGGTGTTGAGCTTGCTGCGAAACCAGATGGTCTCCGCCGCCATCCCGGTCTCATCCTGAGGATCGAGATACATCGAGAACCAGTTGTAGGTCTGGCCGTTCTGCGGCAGCACCCGTTTCTCGATCCAAGTGTGGGTGATACTGAGCGTGGGCGGCGTGGTATCAACAGCGTGAGCCACCGTGGCCCAGGCACCAATCATCAAGAACAAGCGAATGATTTTCATACTGTTAAATAGGGATTATCGGGCCAATTCAAAACGTAAGTCAATGTCGCAATTATCCCCCAAGTTTAGCCGCTGTCCACCTCTGACAAAGGTGCAGAGCGGCTCCTTTCCCCAGCGCCGCCATAAATCCCACCTGTGACGATTATAGTATCGAGTACCAGTGCCGTCCCATGAGCCTAAATTTTGCTGGATTTCACGGCTTGAATCGGCAAAGTCGCACGCCCCGATCCCAATCCTCAACACAACCACATCCATCCACACCATGTCCTGCCACTCATCCGATTCCAAGGGAAGCCACTGCCACTGGGCTCAAGCCCACGTCATCCTCCGCCTCTGGGTCGGACTGCGTTTGTTTTTCGCTGGCGTCGATAAGTTCCGTGAGAAAGGCGGCACCGGCCTCAGCTTCTCCAACTTGGAAAAGAACCTCGCCCCCATCGCTGACCTGATGAAGACCAACAGCCTCATGCCTGGCTTCATGGTTACCCCCTACTTCTACTTCCTCACTTTGGCGCTCGTTCTCGTCGGCATTACCTGCATCGTTGGCTTCGCCACTCGCCTCAGCCTTTTTATCGCTGGCCTCATCTTCATCTCGCTGAGCATGGGCATGATGACCCTGCCGGACGACAACACCGCTGTGAACATCGGCCTCCAGGTCGCTATCGCCGCCATGGCCCTCGTCACCTACAAGGCCAATAAACTGTCCGTCGATGGCTTCCTCGCTGGCAATTGCTGCGACAAGAAGTCCGAGTAGCCCCTTGGTTTCGTAAACCGCCTGTCTCCACGCAGGCCATCCCCTCTCTACCTCAGCCATGAGCGAAGCCACCATCACCACGCCCAGCGCGGCGTCCCCCACCCACGGCCTGTCCCATTTTATGGATCGGCGCAACTTTGTCCGCACTGGCGTGCTCACCGGCGCTGGCGTGTACCTTGCCACCAGCAAAGGAGCCATCGCCCAAGCCACCTCACCCACCAAGGTGCTCAGGGCCGCCATCGTCGGCTGCGGAGCCCAGGGCCAGCGCCTTTTCATGGCCGCCCAGGACATCCCAGAGGAGGACAGGAAAAACCTCATCCAGTTCACCGCCATCTGCGACATCTGGGACTACAACCGCCGCACCGTCGGAGCCCGCGTCAAGCGTGCCTACGGCTCGTGCAACGAGTACGTCGATCTCGCCGAGATGCTGGAAAAAGAAAAAGACCTCGATGTCGTCTTCATCGCCACACCCGACTTCCTCCACGCTCCCTTCACTCGCCAATGCCTCGCCGCAGGCAAGGCTGTGTACTGTGAGAAGATGATGGCCAACACCCTCGAATATGCTGCCGACATGGTGAAGTCGCAGCGCGAGTACGGTCACATCCTGCAAATCGGCCACCAGCGCCACAGCAACCCTCGCTACCACAACCTGCGCGACAACGTGCTTGCCAAGGGCCTGCTCGGTCGCGTCACCCACTGCTACGCCCAGTGGAATCGTGGTATCTCAGCCAGCCAACCGCTGACCTCGAACATCAAGGTCGATCCCGCCACGCTGAGCAAATACGGCTACGGCAGCTTTGAGGAATTCCTCAACTGGCGCTACTTCAGCAAGTACGGTGGCGGCCCCATCGCCGACCTTGGTGCGCACCAGATCGATCTGTTCAACTGGTTCTGGAAGACCACCCCCAAGTCCGTCATCGCCACGGGTGGCGTCGATTATTATGATGGCCAAGGCGGACGCCCCAAGTTCGAACTGCCCGACAACGTTCAGGCCATCTACGAGTACGACAGCCCCGAAGGCGTGCGCCGCTGCTACTACCAAGTGCTCACCACCACAGGCTCACAGGGCTACTATGAGAAGCTCATGGGTGTCGATGGCAGCGCCATCATCTCCGAGAGCCCCAGCTCCAACCAAGTCTATAAAGAGCCCAACAACGTCCAGAATTGGAACTCCATCACCGAAGGCCCCACCCCCGTGCTCACCCGTTCGCGCTCGGCGGTTTACAACAAAGTCTGGGAAAAGCCCAAGCCCTGGTTCCGCCCCGAGCCCTGGCTTGATGTGAAGAAAGACAGCCGCGAATCCAAGGCCTTAGAGACCTATGAACTCGGCGTCGAACTCACTCGCCTACCCCACTCGCCCCACGTCGAAAACTTCCTCCGCGCCGCTCAAGCCAAGGATGCCAAGATGCTCAACTGCCCCGTCGATGAGGCCTACCGCGCCTGCGTCACCGTGCTCAAGTGCTACGACTCCATGAAGTCCGGCGCGAAGTATGTTTTCCAGCCCTCCGACTTCACCGTCGCCTAATCCCATCCCCACCCACCCATGATCCATACCAAGAACACCATCCTCCTCTGCGGCAGCCTCGCCTCCGCAGCCGTCCTCACCCTCAGCTCCTGCGGCAAGTCCGACAGCAAAGCCCCAGCAGCAGCCACAGGCGCGCCTGCAGCCGCTGCGCCCGCAGGCGATCTCGAAGAGATCAAGCCCGAGTTCCCCAAGGCCATGTTCGTCGGCACGCCCATCCCTCCAGGCGATGTGCCTAACCTTGAAGAGCCCGTCGGTGAAGACAAAGTCGCCAAGACCTTCATGGCCCCCAAAGGCACCACCAACGTCGCCAAGGGCAAGAAGGTCACCAGCTCCGACCCCAACCCCGTCATCCCCGGCCCCGACGCGCTGAAGCTCCTCACCGACGGCGATGCCGACAGCAGCGACGGTTGCTTCGTCGAGTTGATGCCTGACCCTCAGTGGGTGCAGATCGACCTCGAAGCCAAGTACGACATCAGCAAGCTGATCGTCTGGCACTTCCACAAACAAGGCGTCATCGTGAAGGACTTCGTTGTCCAAGTCTCTGATGATCCCGAGTTCAAGACTGGCGTCACCACCCTCTACAACGCCGACCACGACGACACCCTGAAGCTCGGCGCTGGTGCCGACAAAGCCTATGTTGAGACCAACCACGGCCGTATGGTCGATGGCAAAGGCAGCAAAGGCCGCTACGTCCGCCTCTACTCCAACGGCAGCACCATGGATGACTTCAACCGCTACATCGAAGTCAGCGTCTATGGCGTCGCCGCCAAGTAACTGACCTCTCGCTTCATACGCGAGACACTCCCACGCCGCTGCCAGCCCTGCTGACAGCGGCGTTTTTATGACCACGCCTCCTCCGCGCCATGAAAGCTTCTACCTTGGCCCTAACCACCCTCGCTTGGCTTCTCTGCCCATCATCACTCCCATCCCACCCCGCCGACAACACCCGGCTCCTCATCCGCATCGGCCACGACCACATCGACTTCCGCTTCTCGCTCAACCTCGTCACCCTCTCCCGCATCACCCAAGTCGATGCGGACAATAGCGGTAGCATCACCTTCACCGAGATCAAAAACGCAGTCCCAGCCGTGACCCAGTTTTTGTCCAAACAGGTGCTCACGACCCTCAACGACCAAGACACCAATCTCGGCGATATGCTTCGCCACGAGTGCCTATGGCCGAATGCCCAGACTCACGAAATCACTCCGCAGGATGCTGGTCAACGCTACGTGGACTTCCTTTTTCACAAGCCCTGGCCAAACGGCGTGCAGGATGTCTGGCTAGGCTTTCAAGTCTTTGAGCAGCTCGGTCAAACCCATGAAATAAGCGCCATCTACCAGCAAGCTGGTGAACAGGACACGCCCGTCTCCTTCAGCGCCAGCGAGCCCGATTATCTCTACGACACAGGCTGGGAAGCCCAGTCCCCTGCCCCGACATCGCGGCCAGCAAGCAACGCCGTATCTCCCAGCAAACCATTTCCAACAACGATTACCGCCCTCATTTTCAGCGCCATCACCTTCGTTCTAATCACGATGTTTCGACAACGCCCTTGGGCTTCTCCACGAGCCTCGAAAACCAATAAGGCACGTTGATGAAAAACACCGCCACCATCGCCTCGTGCGTGTGGAAATTCAGCCCCATCAACGCCTGAATGCTCTGGTGCATGACGATGACCGACACGCCCATCAACAGCGATAGCCGCCGTGTGCCGATAGCGATCCACAACACCGCCTCCAGCAACACACCACCGCCAAAGAAGAGTCGGGCGAGATTGGCGTGGTTCAGCAACCACACCACGCCGGGTGGGTCGAACTGCAATGCGGGCTCCAGCGTGCTGTAATAGTTCTGCCGTGCCGTCTTCACGAAATCGAGCGCGACGTAGTGGCTGTTGAAGAACCACATGCCGCCCGAAAGGATCATCTTTGAAAACACCGAAATGAGATAGGCCCCGCCCACCATGAGCTGCGCCGCAAGCAGCAGCCAGGCATTCAGCACCGCACTGGGTCGCAACCAGCCTGCTTGTTTTTTTATCGCCTGCACAACCACCGCCACACTCATACCCAACAACGTCAGGCTCATGATCTGGTAGCCGTGATGCGGATGCGCCTGCGAATTGAAGAGCGTGTATGGCAGTACGTGCAGCACCGTCACCACGGGCAATGCGAATGGCAATGCCACGCCACTCGCATACCACAGCAACGCCACCAAGAAACCCGTGCGGTAGGCCTGGAATGTCGCAGGATCACCGAGCCAGGTCAGGTCAAACCAATGCGCTAGCCCCACGGGCGAAGGCTGCGTGGTCTGCTCCATCTGCAAAGGAAAAAAATACCACAGCGCATAGGCCAACGAGAGGCGTGTGAGCACCGCCTCCAGCGTACTGACGCTGGGCAGGGGGAAAAGCGCATCAAGAGCGCGTTGGGCGAGTGCTTTCATGGTGGGTGGATTCAGAGTCGCGCACTCAGGTTATTCGGCAAAAAGCACACGCGGCGTCTCACTCACATGATCGCCTTCAAAGCGAATATCCGTGCGCATGATACGCACGCGCACAGGCAGCGGCGTGCCGTTGCTCTGCGACTGAGCGTGCAGGTAGGCCAGCGTGTCGCGGCACACGGCATCCCATTCCGCCTGGGGCATTTTCTTCGCGTCCGTGCCCAACGTCTTAGCCCGCTCGATGCTACGGGTGCGGATGATTTTGCCCACCTGCGCTGCACTCTTCCCCGTGTAGGCATAAGTCGCCAACGGCTTGCCCTCGGCATCGGTCAAGTAGTGGTAGAAGGCCGTGGGATCAGGGTCGCTGTACATCGGGTAGTGAGAAAAGGGGTAGTTCTCTTTGGCCCACAACGAGAAGGCGATGAAGGCGATGAACGAAACGAATAAGATGCGCTTGTGGAAAGGCATGGTCAAAAATTACGGCTTTGCTGGCACCATCTCGAATACAAACGGCAAGCCCTGCGACTTCATCAAATCGCGCTCCTTGGCCAAGTATTTGTCCGCCAGTTTGCTAAAGGCACCCGAGGCTCGATACGCGGCTAAGAAAGCATTGATCTCAGTGCGAAGCGAGTCGCCGGGACGCATCGCGATGGCCCATTGCTCGGTGCGGATCGGGGCGAGCACGGCACGCGTCGCGGCAGCATTGAGAAGCTGATAATTCATCACCGAGACCTGATCATAGACCCAAGCGTCGGCGGTGCCCTTCGACACCTCCATGATGCAGGCGGCATCCGTGTCCAAGGCGACGATCTCGGCGTTGGGCAGGTTGGCACGTGACCACTGCTCGCCTGTCGTGGCGATCTTCACCACGACGCGGCGCTTGCCTTGTTTTAACTCGTCAGCGCTCTGCACGGCGGAGGCCTTGGGCAACAGTAGGCAAAGACCAGTAGTGACGTAGGGGTCGGAAAAATCCAGCGACTTGCGGCGCTCGTCATTGGCCGTCATCGACGAGATGATCAGGTCGATGCTGCGTGTCTTCAGCGCGGTGATGAGACCGTCGAAGGCAATGTTTTGAAACTGCACAGGACGCCCCAGATGGGCCGCCAAGGCCTTGCCCATGTCGATGCTGACACCCGCGAGATCGCCGTGCTCATCCTTGAACTCAAAGGGCGGATACGTGGCATCTGAGCCGATGATAAGAGGCTTAACACTGGGCGACGCGGGCGAGCAGCCAGCGAGAAGGACGAGGCAAAAGAAGAGGTGCGATCGACGGGTCATGGTAGCGAGGCTAGCCCATAACGCGTCTTGCGGAAAGCACCAGCGCAGGTGATTTATGCGCTCTTTTTGGGGCTCTTCGTAGCCTTCGCCTTGGGAGCGGTGACTGCGGTCAAGGCGACCTTCTTTGCAACGGCAGGCTTCTTGGCAGGAGCTTCTTCGACGGCAGGTGCAGCAGGCAGCCACTCGCTGAGGGACAACCAAGCATCGCCATCCACAGAACGGATATGGTCGGAGTCTTGGAGGAGGCCGCGCTTGTTAAAGTCGAGCAGTTCGGCGGTTTCAAAGGGTCCGAATTCAACGAATGAACGGCTGATGTAGGAGGGGATGTTTTTCATGGGGCTACGGCCATAGCAGGACTTAGGCCAAGATCAACCTTTCATTACATGTTATTTATTATCCAATCATCAACTGCGCTTCGCGCCGTGCCCAGGCATCGGCTTGGATCAGCGCCTCCAGGCCTGGATGCTGCACGGTTGGGTGCTTGTTCATCACTTTCTCTACGGTCTTCCAAATGCCTGCAAAATCCAGGCACCCATCCAGGAAAGCAGCCACAGCCACCTCATTCGCGGCATTCAATACCGCAGGCAAAGTGCCCCCCGTATTTCCCGCTGCACGCGCTAGTTCAAGTGCTGGAAAGTCCGTAGTTCGCGGTGCTTCAAAGGTGAGGCTAGCAAGCTGCGCGAAGTCGAGCGGCCTCAGTGTGTTCGCCACGCGATCTGGCCACGTCACCGCATACTGAATGGGGAAACACATGTCGCTGTGGCTGAGCTGAGCGAGCACCGAGCCATCGACAAACTCGACCATGCTATGCACGATGCTCTGCGGATGCACGACGACCTCGATGTCGTCCATGCCCACGTCGAACAGCCAGCGTGCCTCGATCATCTCCAGGCCTTTATTAAACAGTGTGGCGCTGTCGATACTGATCTTCCGCCCCATACTCCAGGTGGGATGCTTCAGCGCCTGCGCGATGGTCACACTGGCCAGTTCGGCAGCAGGCGTATTGCGGAAAGGCCCACCCGAGGCGGTGAGCAGCAACCTGCGCACGCGGCTGTGGCGATGCCCTTCGAGGCACTGGTAGATGGCGTTGTGCTCGCTATCCACGGGCAGCACGTTGATGCCTTTAGCCTTCGCTTTGCCCATCACCTCCTCGCCTGCCATCACCAGGATTTCCTTGCTCGCCACGGCGAGATCCATGCCTTTGTCAATCGCTGCGAGCGTCGGTGCTAGGCCCGCCACACCGACGATGGCCACAAGCAGCATGTCGGCCTCGCTCGCCTGCACCAGTTCCACCAAACCCTGCGCTCCACTGAAGACGGTGACATGCGCAGGCAGCCGCTCGCGAGCAATCTTGGCAGCCATTTCATCCGCCACTGCGACTTGTTTGACACCCGTCTCAGCGACCTGCGCCACGAGCGCCTCCACGCTGCTATGCGCCGCCAGCCCCACGACTTCCATGCGCTCCGGCACATCGCGAGCGACCTTCAGCGCACTGGTGCCGATGGATCCCGTGGAGCCGAGGATGAGGACTTTGCGACGACGAGGGGGAGTGGCGGGAGATGACATGCGAAGCACAAGTCATAGGAGGGACAAGGTGTGGGAGACAAGGGAAAATGCAGCGAGAAGAGGCCATGACTGAATGATCCAGAAGCGGTGATCGTTACCCTCCGCTCTCTTTCCAAACACACCATGACCATACGCCCCCTCCTCGCCCTCCTCGCCCTCATCTGCCTCATTGCCTCCACCGCGCTCGCCGAGCAGCCATCTATCCCAGCCGAGTCCATCGCCAAGAAGAAGGAACTGCTCTTTGAAGACAACTTTGAAGGCACCACGCACGACAAACGCTGGCACCGCGTCGTGGACACTTTCGCCTTCGAGAACGGAATGCTCAAAGGCACCCAAACGCGTGTGAAGGACATGCCCTCGAAGGATGGAAAATCAGTCATCACAGCCCACGCCGCCGTCTATGGACTGGAGCTGCCCACCAAGAACACCGTGGTGGAAGTGAAGATCAAATTTGCTGGCAACACCGTGATGGACGTGGAGTTCGACGACCGGAAATACACCGGCTCGCACTACGGCCATCTTTGCCGCGCCCAGGTGCGGCTCGACAAGGTCACCCTCATGGATGAGCGCGAAGGCAGCCAAAACGAAGCCATCAAGGAACTGAAGAAAGATCCCACCAAAAAGGCCGAAGTCGCCAAGATGATGGCTGGCACAAGCGCCACCTTCCCCGCCAAGCTCGAAGTGGGCAAATGGTACAACCTCGTCGTCGAAACCGTCGGTGATGAAATGCGCGTGACCATCGACGGCAAGCCCGCCGCCTTCCTCAAGTCCCCCGGCATCGGCCACGAAACCAAGTCCAAAATCGAAGTCGGTGTGGGCGGCCAGGACGGTTTCTTTGACGACATCAAAGTCTGGAATGCCGAACCCGCAAAATCGTAAACCATGAAGCTGAAGATCAGCCCCTGCCTGTGGTTCGAGCACCAAGCCGAAGAAGCTGCCCACTTTTACACTGGCATTTTCAAGGACTCAAAAATCACCGCCATCTCGCGCTACGGCGAGGCAGGGAAAGAGCACCACGGCAGGCCACCCGGCTCTGTGATGACCGTCGCCTTCGAGCTGGAAGGCCAGTCCTACACCGCGCTCAATGGCGGCCCCAGCTTCAAGTTCAACGAAGCCATCTCCTTCCAGATCGACTGCGAGACGCAGGAGGAAGTGGACTACTACTGGGAAAAACTCGCCGAAGGCGGCCCACCCGAGGCGCAGATGTGCGGCTGGGTGAAGGACAAGTTCGGCGTCTCCTGGCAAGTCGTCCCCACCATCCTACCCGAGCTGCTCATGGATCCCGACACCGAGAAATCCCAGCGAGCCATGATGGCCATGCTCCAAATGAAGAAGCTCGACATCGCAGGCATGATGCGTGCCTTTGAAGGATGAGCGTAGCCAGCCCGCTGCATTTGCCTTGCAACCTCACGCTCCCAGTGTCGTATCAACGGCACCATGAAGTTCACTTTCCTCACCCTTGCCCTTCTCGCTGGCAGTTCACTCGTCCAGGCTGACCTCGCCAGTTCCATCTCGACGCTGAAAAACGTCGGCCCCGAAGGCAAAGGCAATGCGGCGGCCACTGCGGCGTGGCAGGAGGTCGCAGCGGCCAAGGCGGATGACTTGACACTTCTCCTCACGGGTATGAATGGCGCGAATCCGCTGGCGGAAAACTGGCTGCGGGCGGCCATCAGCGCCGTGGCCGACAGGGCTATCGCTGGCAAAGCGATACCCACGACTGCGTTGATCGCCTTTCTGCAAGACACACATAACTCGCCGCAACCACGAGCGTTGGCCTTTGATCTCATCCAAGCCGTTGCGCCCGACGAGGCCACGCGACTCACCCCATCCTTACTCGAAGACCCCAGCCCAGAGCTGCGTCGTCATCCCGTCGCGCGGCTCATTGAGGAGGGCGATGCCGCGCTGGCGAAGGATGACAAACCCGCAGCCACAGCAGCCTATCAGCGTGGCCTTAGCAGCGCTCGTGATGAGGATCAAATCAAGCCGCTGGCCAAGGCTCTGCGCAGCTTGGGACAGAAGGTGGACTTGCCCCAGCACTTTGGTTTTTTGATGCAGTGGAAGCTCATTGCACCCTTCACCAACAGCGAGCGCAAGGGCTACGATACCGTCTTTCCACCCGAGCAGAGCCTCGACTTCACCAAGGGCTACGAGGGCAAAGGCAAGTCTGCGGCGTGGATCGACTTCACCAGCACGGATGAGTATGGGAAGATCGACTTCAACAAGCCCTTTGGCATGGAAAAGGAAGTCACGGGTTATGCAGCGACGGAGTTTGTGAGTGAGGAAGCTCGCGCTGTTGAACTGCGTCTCGGCGGTAAAAACGGGACGAAGATATGGCTCAATGGTGAGCAGGTTTTTGCCCGTGATGAGTACCATCGTGGAGCCAAGCTGGATCAGTATAAGATCCCTGTGCAACTCAAAGCCGGGAAGAACACAATCCTCGTGAAGTGCTGCCAGAATGAGCAAAAGGAGGCATGGACGGTGGAGTGGGAATTCCAGCTTCGCGTGTGCGATAGCACGGGGACGGCCATCGCCTCGGCTAAGCTCTAACGCTGTCTCACACACTCCACTCCATCACTTCCCATCCTGTTATGAATCGCCACCTCATTCTTGTTCTCGCCCTCGCTGCTACCTCTGCCAAGGCCGACTGGTTGCAGTTTCGCGGAGCCAACTCCAGCGCTGTCTCCACGGAAGCCAAAACCCCTGCGGCCAAGCTCAAAATCGCCTGGGGCACCGACTTGCCAGGACGCGGGCTTTCAGCACCGATCATCGTCGGCGACCGCGTCTTCATCACCTGCTCCAGCGGCCCTGCCCAAGCAACATTGCATGTGCTGTGCTTCAACGCTGCCGATGGCAGCAAGCGCTGGGAACGTACCATGCGAGCGACGGGCCGAACCATGAGCCATGAGAAAACCTGCGTCGCGGCTCCCACGCCTTGCAGCGATGGCCAGCGCGTGTTTGCCCTCTACTCATCGAATGATTTGTTCGCCTTTGATTTGGAGGGCAACCTGCTCTGGCTGCGTGGCCTCATGCACGACTACGGCAATGCTAGCAACAGCCTTGGCATGGCCCAATCGCCCATCGTAATTGGCGACACGCTGGTGGTTCAGAGCGAGAACGATAGTGAATCCTTTGCCGCCGGACTCGATGTGGCCACGGGCACTAACAAGTGGAAAAAAGATCGTCCCAAGGCCGCGAATTGGACTTCGGCCACGGTTTGGAAAGGCAAGGATGAGTCCGTCGTCGTGGCGCTACAATCGAGCAAAGGCATCCTCGGCATCGAGCCCAGTACGGGCCGCGAGGTATGGAACTACACCGATGGCGCGAGCACTATGCCGAGCAGTGCGGTGGGACAGAATGCGCTCTATGCCGTGTCGCATGGCATCACCGCGCTGGCCCCCGAGGCAGGTGCGGCAACACAGCTCTGGCGCAATGAAAAGCTCAACCCTGGCACGGCGAGTCCGCTCGTCCTGGGCGAGCATTTGTATGTGATGAATAGCGCTGGCGTGCTGATCAAAGCCGACCTCACCGCAGGCAATGATGTGTGGAAACTGCGCCTCAAAGGTCCCTTCAGCAGCAGCCCCGTTGGAGCTGGTTCCAGACTCTATGCCGTCAGCGAGCGCGGTGTTTTCCAAGTCATCGACACGACAGCACCCGAGGGAGCCGTATCGCAAGAGATCGAACTCAAGGAGACCGTGCTCGCCACGCCCTCCATCAGCGGTGGTGCGGTGTATGTGCGTGCCGATGCGAAGCTGTGGAAGCTGGAGTAGATCTGCCGACGGCACGCTCCAACAAAATTGTTAAGCCACGGTAAAGTCTGGTAACAGGCTGCGCGGTCTGCTGTTTTAGTGGCCCGTCATGCCCATGCTCTCTCGCTTTATCCTCCCCGCCGCGCTCGCACTCGTCAGCGCTATCGCCCAGGCGCAGCCACAAAATATCCTGCTCATCATCGCGGATGATCTCGGTGCCGATAGCTTCCCTCTAACCGCAAGCGTGGGTGCCACACCGCCGCCGATGCCGAACATCTCGGCGCTGAAAAATAGCGGCGTGCTCTTCACCCGCGCTTACGCGCATCCCACCTGCTCGCCATCGCGTGCTTCGATGCTCACCGGGCGGCATCCGTTTCGCACGGGCATCGGCGCACAGCTCACCGATGCCACGAGCCCGCAGCTCCAAGCCAGCGAGTTCACGCTGCCTGAGGCCTTCGCGGCGAATTCTGGGCTCGGTTACTCGCTGGCGATGTTTGGCAAATGGCATCTCAACTCCGGCGCGGGCACCACCGACACACCGCGCACCATCGGCGGCTGGCCACACTTCGCGGGCACCATCATCGGCGCACTGCCGGACTACTCGGCGTGGACTAAGATCACCAACAACGTCAGCGCGGCGACCACCACCTACGCGACCACCGACATCGCCAATGACGTGAGCGCCTGGATCACCGCGCGAGGAACCGGCACGCCGTGGTTTGCCTGGGTGGCGTGCAATGCGCCGCACGCGCCGTTTCATCTGCCGCCCAATGACTTGCACAGCTACGACGTTGCCGCCGCGACCAATCGCAACTACTACGAGGCCGCGTGCGAGGCGCTCGATACCGAGGTGGGTCGCATCCTCGCGGGCGTCAACTTGGCGACCACCAACGTCATTTTCATCGGCGACAACGGCACGCCGCAGCAGGTCATCCAGACGCCCTACACTAGCGCCCACTCGAAGGAGACGCTCTACGATGGCGGCACGCGCGTGCCGCTCATCATCGCTGGCCCGGCAGTGGTCAGCCCGAACCGCACCAGCACCGCGCCCGTGCAGTGTGTTGACCTCTACTCGACGATCTTGGAGCTGGCGGGAATCAGTGTCGCAGCGACACAGCCGAGCGGGCAAACGCTCGACTCGCACAGCCTGCTGCCCATTCTGAAAAACACCACCGACGCCACGCGCTATGCCTTCACCCAGGAATTCGGCACCGGGCTCGCGACCACGGTTTCCGGCCACGCCATCATCGACGCAGCAGGCTATAAGTTGATCCAGTTCGACGATGGTCATGAGGAGTTTTACAAGACCAGCACCGATGTCAACGAAGCCACCACGTTGCTCGGCGCGAGCATCACCGCTGCCGATCAAGCCGCCTACGCTGCGCTGAAGGTGCAAAGCCCAGGCTTCACCACCACGGGCACCGCGCCCAGCGATGCACTGCTGCACACTTGGTTCACCACCAACAGCGGCGAGTACGCGCGGCTCTATAAAACCACGGCAGACATGAACGCGCAGACTAGCTCCACGACCTGGAGCCAGGGCACAGGCGTGCAGTCCTCGCCCACGTATGCGGGCGTCCACCAGATCGACTACTCATCGAGCTGGGTCTATGTCCGCAGCACTGGCTTGGGCAGCCACATCATGGGGCCGTGGTATCTGAATGCGACGAAGACCACGCTCTTCCCCAACTACCCATCGAACACTGCCGCGATCTATCGCTTCCCACGCACGCCGACGATTCCAACGACGAAGACTCTCTTTGGCGGCGGCACAGTAGGCTACTTTGTGGATGGCATTTCGATGTTCGACATCCGCGATGCCTTTTACTGGAATGGCACCGCCGACGCCTCCGGCACAGGCTTCTGGAACCGCGATGCCTTTGTGAATGAAGGCGTCACTTTCGACAACGCAGGCGCACACCAAGCAGGCAACAACCACCACTACCACGCCAGCCCCAAAGGCCTGCGTTACCTGCTTGGCGACCATGTGGACTACAACGCCGCGACCAATGTTTACACCGAAAGCGCCACCACACCGCAGCACTCGCCCATCGTCGCCTGGGTGCGCGATGGCCTGCCGATCTATGGCCCGTACGGCTATGACAACCCGCTGGATGCAACAAGCACCGTGCGCCGCATGATCAGCGGCTTCGTGCTGCGCAACGGCCAGAACGGCTCACAAAATCTCACGGCCACAGGCCGCACCACGATCCCGCTGTGGGCCTCGCGAGCCTACAACGTGGGCGTGAATCAGACCGGCCCCGCCGTCTCTGGCACCTATCCTCTGGGCCGCTACTTGGAAGACAATGACTACCTCGGCGACCTTGGCTACACCCAGGGCACACACTTCGACCTGAACGAATACAACGTGCGCTTCTGCAAGACACCCGAGTTCCCCAGCGGCACCTGGGCCTACTTCCTCACCGTCGCTACCGACGGCACGCCCGTCTTCCCCTACATGGTGGGCCGCAGCTACTACGGCAACCCCACAGGCGGCGCGGTGACGAGCCTCAGCGAGCCTGTGACGACGAGTTTTATGGGCGGCCCCTTCGTGGATGACGGCCTGCGTGGCCTCGGTGTGGATGCCGGATCGGGTAACGTCACCGTGACGTGGAATGCCGTGGAGGGCGGCCTCTACCAAGTGCAGGCCAGCAACGATCTCAGCACCTGGAGCACCGTCGCTACCAACGTCGCCGCCACAGGCGACGATGTCGGAGCACTCATCGAAACCGCAGCCGCGACGACAAATTCACGGCGCTTCTACCGCGCCACGCGCACCGGCTTGTCCACGTACGATCGCCTCGGCTTCGCAGGCACCATCGCCTCGGCGGCAGCCGTGACAGGCGGCGGGCCGAATACCGTGACACCCAACACAGGGGCACGCTCGACAGCCGTGAATGTGGTCATTGAATTGAACCCAGCCGGCACGCCAGCGCCCCCGCCTGTTGGCGTCGCCATCAGCAGCATCACCGCTGGCACGGGCATCACCGTGAGCAACATCGTGCGCAGCAGCCAGTACCTCATCACCGCCACCTTCACCATCGCCGCCGGAGCGACCACGGGTGCACACAACGTCGCGGTCATCTTCCCAGGGCCAACGATCACCCTTACAGGCGCATTCACGGTTCAATGAGAGCGCTCTCTCGTGGCGAGATGTGGCTTCGACTTCAGTCGAAACTCAGTCGGCGGCTAACGCCACATCCAGCAGGCCTACTTCGCCAGCATCAGAGTCTCACTGGCACCTACCTGATACCAGCCGGGAAAGCCGCGCCAGTGGGCGATGCCTTGCGCATTGGTCTTCACTGTCACCTCGGTGTGCCAGCGTTTGCCGAGCCATTCCTCGATCACTTCACCGCTCTTGCGCGGGCTCCAGTCCTTGTTCCACATCGCGGCTTCGGGTTTCCAGTGCGAGCCCTCCCAGAAGCCCCACCAGAGGAAGCTGCTGTATGCCGAGTGGCTAAAGCAGGCGATGAGCACATCGCGCGTATAGTCGGCGGCGAGAGCTTCATCAGCGGTCGTCACCACGTCAAACTCGGAGATGAGCTGGCGTGGCACCACTTTTGCAAAGTGATCCGTGACCGCGAGCAGGTGCTCGGGAGACGGCAGATAGCTCTCGTGAAAGTGCGCCTGATTGCCTAGTGCGGCCACGGTGAGCCCTGCGGCATTGAGCGCCTTAATGTAGGCGAAGGTGTCGTCGTGCTGCGGCCCTGGGCGGAAGATTTGATCCTCGTTCACACACAGCGGCAGCGTCGTCAGCGAGCGCGCGAGCTTGAACACTTCGCGATCCAGATGCTCGTAGCCGGGGCGCGTGCTGAGCAAGTCGGCACTGGCCCAGGCGATGGGGTGGTTGATCACATCCCACTCGCTCACGCGGTCTTTCACGAAGGCCATGCGCTCGCGTGTAGCCTGGAGAAAGTGCTCGCGGATCGTCGCCATGTCCTTCACTCCGGCGAGGTTGTACGGCACGGCCACCTGCATCAGGTAATGGCCGCGTACCGTGATGTGTCGCGCGGCGAGCCAGGCAAAGGCTTTGTCCATGTCGGCCTGCTTGTCGGCGCGTTTTTCGGGCTTGTCGGCGGCGCTCCAGTTGAAGTCCTTGAGGTCGTTCTCGAAGACCACGCTGCTGAAGTAGCGCTCGATGATGTCGCGGTAGCGGCGCGCATCGTCGCTATCCTCGACGAGTTTTTGCACCGTCACCGCCGAGCCAAAACCAAACGCATGGCGACGCAGCGACAGCCGCACCTCGGCATTCGCCAAAGGCTTGCCAGCGGCATCGGTGACGGCCATCGACAGGTCGGCTTTGCGCTCGCGTTCGATGCGCTCCAGCGCCGCTGCGCGCCACGGCGCATCGGCTTCGCGGCCCACGTAGCTGCGCTGGATGCGGGGGAAGGCGGCAACCTCCATGCTCGCCGGGTAGCGCAGCACGCGGATGCTGGCGATCTCCAGCCGCTGCACCTGCTGGCCGCACAACACCACCACAGCGGCTTGCCCCAGCGGGATGCTATCGGTTGCAATGAAGAGCAGGGGAAACTCGCGCCAGTCGCGATACACATCGACCTCCGTCGAGTCGCTCGCCGCAGTGTAAGGCGGGCTTTTGAACTGGAGCTTGGCGGTGAAAATACCTTTGTCCCCATCGAGCACACGCGCCTTCACGATGGCGAGGATACGGTCGCCTTTGCTGATCTCTGTGGCGGGACAGAGCGCGGTGAACTGAGCGCGATAGGGCTTACTCGCATCGGCCTTCTCCACCACGATGCGCTGTCCACCCTCGGCCAAAGCCTCTGCCTTGCCATGGCCAGCGCTGATGTTGGCCTGCAAAGGCGTACCGCTGGTGATGTCGGTGCCGCCAGCCGGGAGCGTGAGCGACTCTGCATGGGCGGCACTGGCGAGGAATACGGCGAGGGCGAGGGTGATGAAGGATGGCATGGGTACGCTGTGCGCGAGGTTAGAGGCGAGGTCAATGCGCAGCCTGGGACGGTGTGGTCGAGTCAGACTGCCGCCTGCTACGGGGTCTCGGGCACAGGTGTGTACTGCCAGACCCAGTCGCCGAGGTAATCGAACATGTTAATGCTTGAGGATCGCTTGCCGCCCACCGGCTTCACCACGCCACGATCATCGGTACCGTCAAAGCCAATGTGCCACAGCTTGAACCTGCCATCAGGAGTGAGGAAATAACGCAGCGGCAGACCGTCATAGAGATCGTCTGGCACTGCGGTTAGGAACTCGGGCACCAGACTTTGCATCGTCTCGGGGTAGTGCTGATGCCGCAAAAAGTAGCGCTCCAACGCGATGGCGGTGATCGATTGATCGTGGCGGCAAGCTAAGATGAAGATTATTTCGAATAACACCAGAATAGGTATCTAAACTCTCCAAAACGAGTGCATTGAGAGGCGATGACCAATGCTTTTGTAGTCGTTCGTTTTCGCTTTTGAGCTTAAACGCCCCATCCAACGCTCCAATGAAACCTGTCGTCTTTAGCGGCTTAATGAGGTGCTCCAATTGTAGTTTAGCAGCCAGACTGGTGTTGTGATCAAAGAAGCCGTTTGGGGCTAACTCCATGAATGTAAATTGGCCAGGGTCTAGAAGATTAAGATTCCGAAGCTCAATACGATGTGTTTTCAGATACTCATCTGCTTGAACCATTGCGGCTAGCTCAGTACGAAGAGCATAGAGGTAGTGATCCGATGGATTATACTCGGCCAGTTGTTTCTGGAGATGATTCAATTGAGATTCGGTGAATACTCTCTGATGCAAGCACTGCCACAGACTTTCATAGGCCCAGGAACGGGTGCTAATTGCCAAAAGTTGGCCAACTAACATCGGCTCTTGGTCGGCTGCCTTGCAGAGCTTCAAATGTGTAAGCAGGCTTTCAAAGGCTGCTTGGTCGTTTCCTGCTAGCGCAGCGGCAGTGACGCGCAGATTGAGGATATGAGACATCGCGTAGTTTGGAACCACATGAAGAAGCGGCGACGCAACTAACAGCAATGGCCACACTCTCTCGCTTGGCCCAGGCGTGAACTGGGACTGCTTTCGGCCGCAGGCTTGCAGCAATGGCTTCAGATCGGGATAGGCGGAATCGATGGCCTGGAGCAAATCAGCCGCGTGATTCTGAGTTGCTGACGGCATGACCAAAGTGCTGCCCTCGAAAGACTTGATCCACTCTTTGATGTCGATTGGATCAGCCAATTCAATGCCGTTCGAGACTCTTTTCACTTTGCCCAGACTTCGTGGCCCTTCGTTCGCGTACAGTGATGCCAGCGCTGCCCGCTTTCTCCCCGGTTCCCCAGCCTCTCTATCCCCATCCACGATCAGCGCGATGTCCTTCAGCTCGGGTATGGCGCAGTAGTTATCCGCGTCGGGTACGGGTGGTGGCAGCAGCTTGTGAAAATCCAGTGTCTCACCTGCGGCGGTCAGCTCGGCCTTGGTTTCTTCCCACTCGCAGGCGGCGAGATAGTTGAACAGCAACACACCACCGATGATCAGTGCGGCGAAGGCGGCGGTAATGGCGAGCCACCCGCGACGCGAGTAACGGCGTAATGCGGCTTGTTGCTGGGCGAGGGCGTCGTCGAGGGCGGGCATGGGGGCGAGAGTGTGGGATGGTGGGATGTGATGCAAGCTTGGCTGTCTGAGCTGCATCACGCTATTCGTCGATGCGTTTAGAGCGAGGCTGCGCTGGGGGACATTCGCGCCAGCAAGCGGGCTTCCGATAGCGGTCGCAAGCGCTGAGCATTACCCACAAATATTTTGAGGTTTGAACCTCCTCCATGCTTCGGTGATGGCTTCGAGTTTGTGTAGGCCTTGCCAGAGGACTTGAGCACCGGGGTGGCCGTCGCCTTTGCGTCCTAGATGGCCGCCTAGCCGGGCGATGAATTTCACGGCTGAGCCGAG
>JANOAR010000069.1:0-17356 GCA_031411235.1 Verrucomicrobiota bacterium
GTTGCGCAGTTGGAAGCCGACGACCCCGCACCGCGAGTCGGCGGCCGGCCATCGCTGGGCGGCGTCGAGCACGTCGTCCAGGAAGACGTCGGGCACGCTCACGTCGGGGTTGAGGAGCAGAACCCACTCGCCGCGGCTGGCCCGGCAGGTCGCCTGGTAGGCAACGGCATGGTAACTTACGGCTGCCTGGTCGCGTGACCCGGCGACAGAGGAGAGTTTCCATGCCCCACGTCATCGAGCCAGGAGAAAAGCGGCATGGTATGCCAGCGTTCGGGGTTCAGTGACGCGATGGCGACGTCAGGATTTTCGCGGGTGCGATAGCCGCCAGAGACGGCAGCCACGCCTTGCTTGGGCAGCATCGCATCGGAGAGGGCGCGGATGGCATTGGACTGCTGAGGGAAGACATCGTCCTCCCAAGTCAAAAGCAATGGCTCTGGACTGGCGGCGATGGCTTGCGCGTAGAGCCTCCCGACGAGGTTGTGGATTTCATGGTAGCCATTAGGCGGGCCTTTCTCGCGATGCTCTAGCCGAGTGATGCGCTGGAATTTGAGTGGGAGTTTTTGCAATGCGGCATCGAGCTGTGTGCGGAAGTCATCGGAGCGCGAGGCATCGACGAGGGTCAGGCCGCAGTGCGCAGGCAGCTCGACGCGATGCATCGCTTGCACCCAGGGTTCGAGCATGTCGAGCCGCCCCGCGAAGAGGGTGATGATGCCGAGGGGGCGGATGCTCCAGAGAGCTTGGGCAGCGCTCTCTTGGTAGGTGCGCCGAGCGGGGTGGTCGCGCATGACGACGGTGGCGTCGAGTCGCTCCAGTTTCCAACCTGCGGCATGGAGTTTACGCCCGAGATCCCAGTCTTCGAGGATGTGGTTTTGTGGCGACCAGCCACCGATGTGGAGGATGGCTTCGCGTCGCCAGAGGCTGGCGGTATCGACGAAATAACTCTCGCGCGGGTCGCCCTGGTTATCGTTGGAGACGAGTCGCTGCCTGCCTGTGGCATCAGCGATGACGACATCGGAATAGAACACGCCGACGGCCTCGGCAGCGCTGGCAGCCTTGCGTTGGGCGCGTTCGAGGAAGCCGGGGCTTGGGGTGTTATCAGCATCCCAGTGAATGATCCATGGGCACCCGTCGCAGTGGGCGATGCCCGCATTTCTCGCGAGGCTGGGGTGCCGCCAGTCGCCACGCACGATGTGCCAGCCCTCCGGCGCGGTATAGTCGCAGCCGTCGAGCACGAGAATTTTGTGGCTGGGCTGCTGGGTGTCCCACGCAGCGAGGCACTCGGGGAGGTAGGCCAAATAGGGCGCGTGGGCGGTGACGATGACGGCGATGGGCGGGGGCGATTGAAGAGCCTTGGGCGACGAGCCCTCACCCACACGAGAAAGCAGCGATGGCATCGCTTTGCCACCCCTCGCAGGCATCGCATCGACCGGATGCGCGAGGTTGCCATCGGCGAGCATGAGGATGGCTGGAGGAGGCTCGCTGCCTTGGCGTTGTCGATGCGCCTCCAGCAGCGCAGGCAATGGAAGCACGGCTCCAGGGAAGTCTGCCGAGCTGCGTCGCCCACCGAGCGAGACTCCCGGCCACAGCGTGGAGGTGGCTCCGATGTGTTCGACCAAACTGGGGGCGTGCAGCCAGAACTCGTGCTGTGTGCGACGGCACCAGTCGCCGACGACGGAGTCCACATTTTTGAGTCCGTCGAAGAAGCCATTGAGCCGATGATCGCGAACTTTGGCGTCGGATAAGAAGGCGCGTGCGGCAGCATTGGAAAAGATGAAGGCCTGGGCACCCCAGGCGCTCCAGCCAAGATCTGCGAGGAAAAAGCCCGTGCCCGTCGCAGGCGCGAGATGGCTCGCGGTGTGGAGCGATACGACGCCGGGGCGAGCCCCAGGCCAGAGTTTTTCCTCCAAGTAGGGACGCAGACCCGAGCTGAAGGCGACATCGTCCTGCACCATCAGATAGGCGTCAGCGTGCGGCTGTCGCAGCGTCAGCTCGGTGAGGGCGAGGAGGAAGTTCGGCCACGCTCCAAGAGCTGGGCCCGGCCTGCGAAGTGTGCTCACAGGCCCCAGCCCAGCGATGGCGGCGGAGGTGCGCGAGCCCGGCTCAGCAAAGAGCTGCACGGGGCCAGCCCAGCCTGCACCACGCAGCGAGGCCAAAGTGGAGCGCAGGGTACTGCGCTGGCGCGGCGCGGTGGTCATGCCGATAGCCCAGTCTTCCACGGCATGACGCTCTGGCCCGGTCTCGTAGTCGGGGCAGCGCTGGCACTCGCGGATGGTGGTGACGCTATGCTGCGGGTGGTGGCAGACGAAGGCTTTCATCCTCACATTGCCACGGCACGTCAGGCACTCACGTTCCCCCGTTTGCACACCCAGGTAGCGGCAAGGGCCAGCATAGAGCTGCGCGGCGGGCTGGATGGCCTGCGCGGCTTCGTCTTCCGGCAGATGAATGACGAGTAAATGACTGCCTGCGAAGGGCAACAACGCATCGGCTTCATGGATCGTGCAGCCCTCGACACCGCCGCGTTTTTTGATCTCCAGGAGCGCTCCCGTGAGTGTGGAAGCGACCATCGCATTCGGCAGCTCAGCGCTGGGCAGGCGCTGCTGGCAGCAGGCTGCGCACTCGTCGGGCCGCACACCGCAAAGGCCAGGGGCCTTCGCCCCGGTGAGACTCAGGGCGAGCGTGCAAATGTGGGTCTTGGTGTCAGTGGGGGCAGGCAGTGGCACCCGATGGACACAGCCCTCCAGAGTGCGAGGCGCGTGAGTGACCATGGGCGTACAAGGCGTGTCGGTGGTGACGCAGCAGCGCCTTAGTTCTGATTCGTTGCCTTGGGGACACAGGCTTTCCAGAAGTAGCAGCCATCCGGCACAAAGAGCGAGGCAAGGACTTGCCGCGCGGCTTGTGATTGCAGCAGGGTGCCAGGCTCACAGTTTTCATGGCAACCCGAGCCATCAATGAGACGAGCGCCGCCTGCGAGTTGCTGCCACATCGCATCGCCACAAGATGAACCAGGCGCTGGCCCAGGATCTGGGCAATCGGTGGTGGTGGTGAGCGCAGCGTTGCTGAAGCCAGTGGGTAAGCAGGGATTTTTAGAGGGGCTCATAGCGGTATTGGATGCCTAGGTTGAATGGGATTCACAGGGATCAACAAGACAAATTATTGGCTATTTGTGCTACTAAAAATATGAAACTACGGAAGGGATCGTGCAATCCGAAAACCTGCTTCCTTGCGGCCATAGCCTATATGGACGCGGTTGACGTACTTGGAATTGAGCGAGCCTTTGATGGAGGCATAGGATTCACCCATTTGCGCACTCACGGTGATATTCATCAGCATCGGCCCACGATTCTGAGTCCACTCCTGGACATTGCCCAGCGTATCCCAAAGTCCTTGGTCATTGGGTAGGCGAGTCGCCGTAGGCCGGGGGAAATCTCCCGCATTGATAGCAGTCCAGGAAAACATTGGCAGATGAGATTCTGCATTGCCGAAATCCCAACAACTAATGGTAGCGTTCGATGTGGCGACTTTCCACTCCACCTCGGTCGGCAGGCGATAACCCTGCCTGTGCAATGGCTCAGCAAAGGGCACGATTTCATCACCCGCCTCGGCATAAAATTGAACCCCTGGGCCGTTTCCTTCCTTGGTCGTCAGCAGCATACAATGCCGCGCCGCGTCCTTCCACACCATGCCCGTAGCAGGCGCGTTCCCAGGCAAATTAGGAAACCATGCCTCTTTAGGAATAGGCTGAAATTCCATATAATCGGAGCGACTGACCTCACAGGCGGCGATGCCAAACCGACGCCCGCTACTCATCCTGATCACCCGCATATCCAGGCCCGAGGGCGTGACCCACCAGCCCATACCACGCGCCGGCAGTGGGGTTCGCGGCAGGCTCTCGGTCAAGGTTTTCAACTCGTCATCCATTGCCCAGCGCCGCATCAGCGTGATGATGGCGGAATGAATACCGCTATCAGGATCGGCTAAAAATGCCCGTCGCAGTGTCGTGATAATCGTCTGCTGCGAGGTCGCTTGGAGAGTGGAAAAGGGATACTGAGCGAGAGCCAAAAGCAGGGCGTAGCGGATGCCCGCGTCTTGCTCCTGGAGTAGGCGGTCGATCACCATCTCGGGCGGTACCCCTGTGGACGCGGCATTGAGAAATAGGAAGCTGCGCAGCGTGCGGTCGGCATCGCGAGCGAGTTCTGGCCATACTTTCTCCCCAGAGCCAAGGCACAACGAGGCGAGCATCATGTTGCATCGAGCCACATACGCCGCCTCCTCTTCGGGGGTGAGCGGGTTGCTCGACTCGACCAGCGGCTTCGCAGCGAGCAAGGCAGCATCGAGCAGTTTTATCGCTTCCGACTGGGAGCGCAATTCCGCGACGATGAGCTGAATCATCGAAGGTGGGAAGGTCGAGAGAAGTCGGACCAGCGTGGCAGGATCATCCCCATGCAAGCTCACCAGCGCCATCGCGGCCTTCAGTCGTTGGGCTTCATCACTAGCCGTGGTGAGCACCCCCGCCAAGGTCGGCGAGAGCTTGGGCGCGAGGGGGCGCAGGTGCTTGGCCCACGGCGAGACTTCGCTCACGGAGTGCAGCAACCACTGCACGGCCTCCTCCAGGATGAGGCCAGAAATCGTCTCCATTTTACAACACGTAGCCAGCCCAGCCACCGCTCGCAGCTTGCTCCCTTGAATGGCCTTGGGATCATTCAGCACTTGCTGAAAAATCGCTGCCGACACAGGCCTGGGCACCTCGGCTAAGGCATCGCGGATCGCACCGAAGGTACGCGCATCTGCGCTCAGCATCGTCCTAGCCAGAGGCTCGGCGTGCTCGGGCTGCGCGGCCACCAGGGCCAGTCGTGCGTTCAGTCCTGCCAGCGTGGTCACAGGTTTCGCGATGGCTTGTTGCAAATGAGGCATGGCCCATATCCGCCAATCTGCCTGTTCCTTGAGCTTGGTCGCAACCTCATCCGATGGGGCGACGAGCAGTTGCTCGGCCAAGAGCTGCCCCTTCATAGCGTTGCGCGATTCAAGCGCTCCCCAGGCCACGATAGCCGCCAGCACCGCGATGCAGAGGGCAGACGTCCTCGCGCGGCGCATCCCTGCTTGCATCCATTCGGCTTCCGTCTTGGACCATCGTTTAGGCCGAGTCAGCAGGCGCAGGCGCAGCCACTCCCAGAAGTGCGGCACCCGCGTCGCCGCAGGATGTCGCGCCCACTCATGGGAGCGCTCCGCCAGCGCTATCTCGGCGCGGCCTCGCAGCGTGTCGGCCTTTTTTGCCAGCAGCCACTGCCGCAGCGCGGGCACCATATGGTCGTGCGTGAGCTGCCAGGCAGGCAGGCCATCCGCAGTTTCATCGGGATCGACGGGCGTGAGCAGGCGCAGATCGGCATCCAGCACCTGCACCAACTCGGCAAAGGCCTGCGGCTTATCCTCATAGCCCGAGGCCTCCAGCAGCGCCCGTTGCGATTGCGCAGGCCCGCGCACCTCGCCCGCCACAGGCACCAGTTTTTGTAAAAGATTGCGCGCAGCGGCCTCATGCACACGCCGTGGCCCGCGTGCAGCAGCACCACAGAAGACGTCTTCAAGAAAGGCCACAGCCACCCCACTGGCACCGCCCACATCTCGCAGCGACTCCACCGTCCAAGTGCGACTGCGGAACATCTCGGTGAACAGCGCGAGCCGCACCGGCGAAATTTTGCCGCCTTCGGCCAAGCTCTGCACCGAGTGCCGGATGAACTCGCTCGACGCCTCGGGCAGCGGCGTCAGCGGGTCTTCAGGCAGGCATTGGTAGGCCCGGCCAAAGCTCTCCAAAACCATCTCCGCGTGCCGTGGCTCGAACAAGTCCACCAAGGCACTATTGTTGCCCACTAAGTCCACATCCGCATCCGCCATCAAGCGACTCACCCCGCGCCAGAAGTCATCGCGCACCAGCAGCAGCGCCTGCACATGGATGCCATCGCACTGGCGCAGCGTATTCAGCAGTGCCGTGCCTTCCGCGCTTTCCGGGTCTTCACAGGCCCGCAGCCACTGCTCCGTCTGGTCGATCACCAACAGCAACTTTTGCGTCGCCAGCAACACACCACTGGTGCGCATGCGATAAATGAACGCCGCAGGCGAAGCCTCCGCGCCCTCCAGCTCGGGGAACATGGCCACCAACGTCCGCGCCATTCGCGCCGCATTGCCCGTATCGCGAGCCTCGTGATGCAACACCTTCACATGGTCGCTGCAACGCGGCAGCAGCCCCGCCCCTAGCAGCGACGACTTGCCACAGCCCGAGGGGCCATACAGCACCCCCACACGAAAGGCCAGATGCGCCTCCTTGCTCTCGATGCGCTGCTTCCAAAAGCGCAAACTCTCGGGCAAGCCAAACTGATCGCGTGGCCCTGGGATCAGATTGAGAAAGAACGCCGAGTCCCCCTCATCAAACGCCCGCAACCCGCGTGGCACCACGCGCACCTTCTTCAGCAGCGCCGTGTCCACGTCGGAAAGTGGCACCTGCGTCGCCCCTGGCTCAGCCACCTCGTTGTCCATGGAAAGGCTAAGCCAAAGGCGCAAATCCGCCGTCATCTCCTCCACATCAGCATAGCGCCAGCGCAGTTGGGGGTGCATCGCCTTCGTGCATATCCGCGCCAACTCCTTCGGCACCGTAGCGATAACCTCGCGCGGCGGCCTCGGCCCACCCGCTGCGACCCTCGCCAGATGTTCATCCGCCGAACTCACAGAGTAGGCTCGGCTCGCCGTCAGCATCTCGTAAAAGACCACCCCCAAGCTAAAAATATCCGAACGCCCACTCACCAAGTGATCCTCCCCGCGCGCCTGCTCCGGGCTCATGTAGCCCGGCGTGCCCGCCACCAGGCCTATATCCGCGCCATCCTGCAAGCTCTTCGCCAAACCAAAGTCCAACAGCACCGGGCTCTCATCCCCTTTCAGCATGATGTTCGCCGGCTTCACATCGCGATGCACCACCCCCATCCCGTGAGCATGATACAGAGCCTCGCACACCCTTAAAATAATCCGCGCCGTCGCCTCATAGGCAAAACCACGATCGCGCAACTCATCGCGCAACGTCTGGCCCTCCACATACTGCGAGACAATGCAGAAGACCCCATCCTCGTGCTCCGTCGCATCAAAAATAGGCACGATGCCAGGGTGATCCATCTTCGCAATGATCTGCGCCTCAGCCAAAAACTTCGCCTGCATCGCAGCCGCCGCCCCCGACAAGCGCAGCAACTTCAGCGCCACTCGCCGCTTCAGCCACTCGTCATCCGCCAGCAGCACCCGGCCAAAAGCCCCACGCCCCAACTCGCGTAGAATCTTGTAACGCCCCAGCCGTTCGGGCAGCGCCGTCAGCACCGGCAGCGCATGGCTTACAATTTGCGTGATGGAATTCCCCTCGGACAGCATAGCTCCCTGATACTAGAAACACGCGCTAAACGCCCGAACTAATTGCGCCATGCTCCATTATTTCAGCAACCCATCCAGCCATTCATAAGCCGCTCGACGCTCGGCCTCGGGGAAGTCGTGCGGCGCATCGGGCGTCCTGAGCACGAGATTCGGCTTCGCCTTGTGGAGGGCATAGACTTCCTCGGCCTTGGCGAAGACTTTGCGCACGCCATTGAGGTCGAAGTTGCTGTCATGCAGCGGCGAGTTGGAAAAGACACCTCGCGGCGCAATGGCCGCGATGACCTCATAAAAATCGAACGGGATTTGATCGGCATCATTGCCATACACGTCACGAATGTTCGGCATGTAGCGATCACTCGTCCACCCCGCCACCTTGCCTTGTTTGTAGTCATGGAAGGGGGTGAAACCACAGCTCGTCACCACAGCCTTCAGTCGTTCATCAAAGACCGCCGTGAAGAGCGCATTGTGTCCCCCCAGTGAGTGGCCGATCACGCCGATACTTCGTTTATTCACCTGCGGCATCGCTTCCAACAAATCAACAGCGCGAAGGTTATTCCAGATCGCCTTCATCGAACCACTGGCGCGATGCGCTCCCTGCTTTTTGAAGTCATAACCGTATTCGCCGAACGACGGATAATCCGGCACGAGACAGATATAGCCACGCTCTGCCAGCTCATGCGCATAGTGCAACGAGGGCAAGCCGCCCAGCCCCGCAGGCTCGTCCTTGCCTATCGAGGTGGTTTGGTGCAGGCACAGCATCGCAGGCGCTTGGCCGCTGGCAGGCAGCTCATTGGGAATCAGTAGCCACGCGGGCACCGCATCACCCACTTCAGCCGTATAGCGCACCTTGCGACGCACATACTTCGCCGTCTTTTCCTCAGCCACGACTTCCACATTCAGCGGAGCCCAGCGTGCCGTGTCATGCAGCGAGCCCATGACCCACTGCATATTCGCGCGAATGTGCGCCGCACGCTCCGCCCAATCTGCTGGGCTCGTCACAGGGCGCTCTTTACCACTCGCATCACGCACCACCAAGAGCTGCGCGTGGTCGGGATAAGCGATGGCTGGTAGTGCTGTTGCCACCTTCGATGGAGCCGCAGGCGATAGGAATTCCTTCGGCACAACCTCATGCACCGCCGCGATGATGCGCTCCTCCACATCGAGCGCGAACTTCGCCGGGCGATCATAATAAACCATCGCACTCGCCCCCTCATAGCCGCCCTCCTCCAGCACACGGCGCGAGGGGATGTAGCAGGGCACATCATTGGCGTAACCATTCACCCACAGCCGTGAGCGATCATACTCGTGTTTGAGCCGCAGCGAATAATCCACCGTGACCTCACCGGGCAAAAACACAATCGCCAGTTCACTGCCAAAACTCCAACTCTGCACGAGATAAGGCAGGTGTGTGGGGATCGCCTCACCACGATCCAGGCGGGCGAGATTTTTCTTCGCCTGGTAGGCGATTGCAGGCGTCTTCGAGGCCGCCAGCTCCAGCCACCCTTCACGCGTCGGCAGTGGCGCATAGGCCAGCTCGATGGCTTGGGTGCGACACGCCAGCGCCCCCTTCACAGGCGTCAGTTCGCCCTGCACTAGGCGTTTCGCCTCGGCTCCCAACGCCTCGCCATACTGCACCACCAGCTCCATCGTGCGGCGTGGGGTCGGGTTTTGATCCGCACCACACCCCAGAGCCGTCAGCGCCACCGCACCGGGGAATTCACGCTGCAACGCCTCCTGCGCACAGCCCGCCCAGTCGCCATGGATCGCGTCAATGCCGATAGTCGTGCAATGGCAGGCATAGCTGGTGAAGATCGCCCGCACCTTGCCATCCGCGCCCGTGACCCGCAGCACCGGCAAATCATGGTCGATGGGTTGCAATCGGAGCCCGCGACGATTCGCCGCAAACCCCACCTTACCCACGCCCCACGCGAGCTGCGAAGGCTTGCGATCCGCCAGCGCCGCCAGGGCCACCTGCTCCATCTTATCGGTAAGTTCACGCGTGTAACGCTCGATGGCGCGCAAGTGCTCAGCCGGGATGTCCATGCCAAAGAGATTGGGCAGGATACCCAGCAGCATCGGGGCGCAGTGCGTGTGGCTAGAGGCGACCGCGAAGCGCTCACCCGTCACCTTCGACTTCGCACGGAGCCGCCGCAGCACCTCCTCGCGCATCGCCGCAGGCACGCCACAGTTGTCCACCGTCACCAACACCGCCGGGCCTTCCTCATCGCTGCCCATGGCCAGCGCCTTGGCAAAGAGGTGCTGCGCCACCCCCTTATTTTCCTCGCGCCGATTGCCATACCCACTCAGCCGCACCGGATACTCCGGCGTAATGTCCACCGCCGCCGCCCCCACAAGGCGTGTGTCTGCCACAGGTTTCAACTCAGCGGCAATGCTGACGATCGGGAAGAGGAGCAGGGCAAAGGACAAACGGTTCATAGCAGCGGCAACGAGGATGATGAGGACGCAGAAAGCGTGATTCCCCAGCCCCCATACGCGCCACCGCCGTACCGACTTGCCAGTGCCCCATCACACGCAGAAGACAGCCACTCGGAGCAGCACTACGCCACGCCCTGATACAGGTACTTCTGAAACCCGGCGAACGCGTCGCCGATGGTTTGAGGATCTAGGGTCACTCGGGGCATCGTCTTCAACAAAGTCACCATTTTCATACGGCTCGTGTCCCCTTGCAGTCTGGGTAGCCGGAGCAGCCCCAGAAGTCCCCCTTTGAGGACTTGCGTCGGCGCATCGGCTTGCTGCACTGCGGGCACTCGGGAGACGGTTCTGTGTTCTTCTGGCCTTCTCGCGCTTCGAGGCGCTTGGCCATGAGTCGTTCGTTGAAGCCGCCGGTTTCCTCAAAGGCTTTGCCTTGGGCTTCGATCTGGCTCTTCAGCATGTTCAGGGCGCGTCCGATGATGATGAGCATGGCGTTCGCCACCAGCACGGCGTCATCGGCATCCAGCCAGCGGGCATACTTCTTCCGCTGCTCCAGGGCATGTCTCGCGGACTGATGCACCATGTCGTCGGTGAAGGGGGCGGCATCCAGGGAGATGGCATTCACGGCCTTGGCTTCGGGGGAATGCACCGACCACGGGAGCTGCTGCCGATCCAAGATGAAGATTTCGTAGTCGCCGCGCAGCTCACTCAGGCTGGCGCGGGCCACATCGGTGAGCTTCATCTCCGTGTCCTTGGAGGTGGAGGAGCGCTCCGAGCCTTCGATGATGTTTTGGCGGCCACTCCGCGCCGCCTGAGTCATCTGGTCGTACTGGCGGCCTTTGGGGTCGTAGAATTTGGTGCCTGTTTCGCGGTGATCGAAGGTCAGAAAGCGGCGGCAGAAGCGCAGGGTTTCGAGCTGCACGACGGTGGCCAGGGTGAAGGTGTGCAGTTTGCGGAAACCACCGTGTTTGTCGAACAACTCAGGCATGGGAGTGGAGAGGCGGACAGGACTGACCGAGGTGACAGGGTTGACCGGGATGACAGGATTGACCAGGGTGACTCCGTTGCGCCCGCAACTTGGTCAAAAGTGTCACCCCTGTCAACGAGGTCCTCTCGCAGCCCCCGGCCAAGGCCCGGTGCAACCGCCACGTCTTCAACGCCGCCAGCGCGGAGAGTCTCCCCCGCGTCAGCCAGAATCTCTGGCTGACGTTCCCCAGTCTCCCTCACGCCAGCCGAGATTCTCGGCTGAGGTCGTCGCCCGACAGCGCGGTGTTGTGGTCGATCTTGCCGTCCTTGCCCTTGGGCGCGGCCCATGTTTCCCAGCGGTAGGGCAGATCGAGGATGGGGCTGTATTTCTTCCCGTCGAGGGCGGCTTCGGTGGCCTTGTCGTGCTCCAGGGCGTCGAGGTATTTCAGGAAGAGCAGCCAGGAAGTCTGCTCAGTCTAGTCGAGTTCGCTGGTGCAGCCGACGTCTTTCCAGAGGACGTCGTCGATGTTTTTGAAGGCTTGTTCAAACATGGGAGTTAGCTGGCGCGAAGGATGTCGGCGCGGAGGACTTCCATAGAAGCGAGGGGCGCTCAGAAGGACAAGACTTTCTGAGGAAATAAGCGCAGTGCCATGCGAGTCAGTATGCTTTACTCGTTGGCATGGCAACGGGCTGGCCGGAGACCTCATGGAGCAGGGCATCGAATTGCGCGGCACAGTCGCATAAATGCTGGTGCAAGGCGCCGAACTCACTGCCGAAGGCGACTAACTGCGCTCCGAGTTCGATGATGACTCGGGCATCCTCGATGGTGCCCACGGGGCGGCCCCAGGCTTTGCCATTTTTGCGGGCGGCGGCGGCGATTTTCTTTTGCACTTCCAGCATCGTGGGGTCGGTGACGGCGGCGGTGCAACCGAGGCGCAAGGACATGTCTCCAGGGCCAAGGAAGAGCACATCCACGCCTTCGACGGCGGCGATGGCATCGACGTTATCGAGAGCCTCCTGGGTTTCGATTTGCACGGTGAGGAAGGTCTCGCGATTGGCCTGCTGGGCGTAGTCTTTCGGTGCTCCGACCCAGAAGTCGGCATCGCGCCCGCCACCGCAGAAGCCGCGATCTCCGAGCGGTGGGAACTTCACCGCTTGCACGAGGGTGCGTGCTTGGTCTGCCGTGGAGACGTGAGGGATCATGAGTCCCGTGGCTCCATCTTCGAGCAAGCGATAGAGCGCATTTTTCTCCTTCGTCGGGGGTCGCCACAGGCAGTCTATATCCGCCGCGTGATGGCGGGCGAGCATGGCGTCGGCTTCACGCGCCTCCCAGGCACGATGCTCGGCATCGAGCCAGATACCATCGTAGTGGAAGTGGGCAGCGAGGGCCGGAAACATGGCGATGGGGGAGCCGGTGCAGCAAACGCGGGCTACCTTGCCAGCGCGTATCTTGGCGAGTATTTTGGATTGTCTCATGGGGGGAATAAGGGGTTCGAGTGGGTGCGGTTGAGGTTAGCGACACTGCCTGTGACGGACGAGTTTTAGCACTTGGTCACAAAATGAAGCCAGATGAATCCGCTAGTCGCCCACTGGGGTGTGGTAATTAATGGGCTCCATGCATTCCATCCTCATCATCGGCTGTGGCAGTATCGGTGAACGACATCTCCGCTGCTTTCAGCGCACCCAGCGATGCCATGTAACGGCGTGCGATAGCAGCACCACGCTGCTGGGCCATATGCAAGAGCGCTATGCGGCCCCTGGCTATGCCTCGCTGGAGACGGCGCTGGCAGCGCAGCGATACGATGCGGCGGTGATCTGCACACCCGCGCCGCTGCATCTGCCGATGGCGCTCACTTTGCTAAAGCAGGGTGCCCATCTGTTCATCGAAAAACCTCTCGCCATCGACTCGGCGCTGGTGCCCAAAGTCCTTGCTGCGATGGCCGAGGCCCAGCGCTTCGTCGCGGTGGCTTATGTGTATCATCTCATGCCGTGGATCGCGGGCGCACGCGACTTTTTGAACACGGGGGCACTGGGGAAAACGCTGCATACCAGCGTGGCCTCGGGCCAGCACTTCCCCACCTTTCGCCCTGCGTATCGAGACATCTACTACGCGCGGCATGAGCAAGGCGGCGGTGCGGTGCAGGATGCGCTGACGCATCTGGTGAATACGGTGGAGTGGCTCATCGGCCCCTGCACGCGGGTCTTCTGCGACACCGCGCATCAGGCGCTGGAAGGTGTGACGGTGGAGGACACGGTGAATGTTAGCGCGAGGCATGGCGATGCCCTGGTGAGCTACGCGATGAATCAATTCCAAGCGCCCAGTGAAACGACCATCCTCATCAACGGCGAACGTGGCAGCGTGAAAATCGAGAGCCATAACCAACGCTGGGGCGTGCTGCGGCATGGCGAGCAGAACTGGACATGGCACACCACCCCCCCTGCGGAACGCGATGATCTTTTCACCGCCCAAGCGAATGCTTTCCTCGACGGCATCGAAGGCCGTGCGACGCCGCTGTGTAGCTTCGATGAGGCGGCTCATACGCTGAAATTCAACCAAGCCGCCCTGCGCTCAGCAGCCACCCAACTCCCTATTACCATCCCATGATTGCTCACCTCCATCGCTCCATTTTCACCCTCATCCTAGGCACCGCTGCGCTGGGCGCACAGACGGAATCCGCGCCGCCCACAATGCAGCGCTTCATCGGCATCGACAACGTCTGCGCCTGGCCCAACCTCACACTCATGCCGGATGGCAGCATCAATACCACCATCTTCGGCAAGCCCAGCCACGGCCAGATGGAAGGAGCAGCCGAGTGTTGGAACAGCCCGAATGGCGAGTTCTGGACTAAGCGCGGCGTCCCCGCACCGAATGAGCCGCAGACCAATCGCATGAACGTCGCCGCTGGCCTCGCGAAGAATGGCGACCTGCTCGTGCTCTGCTCCGGCTGGACGGATGTGAAACAACCGCAGCGCCCCAAACAGGCCGGGTTTCGCGATGACATCCTGAGCAACTGGGTCTGCCGTAGCAGCGATGGCGGCAAGACGTGGTCCATCATCAAGGAGTTCACCGCCCCCGACGCAGGCTGGACGCACTACATCCCGTTTGGCGACATCAAACAAGGCGCGGACGGGGCGCTGCATGTCTCATGCTACGGCGGCGAATTCACTGACCCCAGCAAGAGCACGAAGACGAAGGGTTATCGCTCGTGGCACTTCCGCAGTGACGACGATGGCAAGTCCTGGCAACGCACGAGCATCATACACAAGACCGGCAACGAAACCACCCTCCTGCATCTCGGTGGCCAGCGCTGGATGGCTGCCGCACGCGAGACGGCGATGGATCTCTTCATCTCCGCAGACGACGGCGCGACCTGGGGCGAGCCGCAGCGTGTTACGGCGAAAAATGAGATCAACGGCCATCTCCTTCGCCTCAAAGACAACCGCCTGCTACTCGCCTACGGCAGCCGTATCAAAACCAAGACGGGCGTGCTGGCCAAGCTGAGCAGCGATGAAGGCAAGACCTGGGGCGAGCCGCTGCGCCTCACTAACACGCTGGAATCCGACTGCGGCTACCCCAGCAGCGTGCAGCGTGCGGATGGCAAAATCGTCACAGCTTGGTATTCCAAAACTAGCCTCAACCACGAGCGCTACCACATGGGCGTCGCGGTGTGGGAAGCGCCGCAGCCATGAGTGAAGGGCACCATGCGTCACTTCAATCACTTCCTCATCGGCAAGATCAAGCCACGTCCCATCACGCAGAAAAAATCATGAAACGACACCTTGCCCTCCTCTTCACTCTCGCGCTCACAGCACATGCCGCCGAGCCACTAAACATCGGCTCAAAGCGCGAACTGTTCGTGGACGACTATCTCATCGACAAGCTCGTCGGCGGCGCGGAGCAGAGGCTGCACCAACCGCAGCCGCAGGAGATCGTGATGACGCATGACATGCCCTGGGAGGGCAGCGGTAGCGGCTACCACAGCGTCTTCCGCGATGGCAACCTGTATCGCATGTATTACAAAGCCTGGCAGCTCACCGTAACTCCCGGCAAGGTGAACACGAGCGAGCATCCGTTGTTTTGCTGCTACGCGGAAAGCGACGACGGCATCCACTGGCGGAAGCCCAAACTGGGCCTGTATGAGTTTAACGGATCGAAGGCTAACAACATCGTCATCCCGCATGGCATGATGGGCAATGTGAACCCGGATGGCGGACACCCTGCGGTCTTCAAAGATGAAAACCCAGCGTCGGCACCTGAGGCAAAATACAAGGCGCTGGTGCGCTCGAACTCGCCCAAAGGCCTGCTCGCGCTGAAGTCTGCGGATGGCCTGCATTGGTCGCCGCTGGCGGATGCGCCCGTGATCACAGCGGGTGCCTTTGATTCACAAAACCTCGCATTCTGGGATGCCGCGCGCGGTGTGTATCGCGCTTACTGGCGTATCTTCACTGCGGGCGTGACCGATGAGAAAAACTGGAAACCCAGCGGCTATCGCGCCATCCGCACCGCCACGTCGAAGGACTTCGTGCATTGGGAAAACCAGGCCGACCTGAGCTACACCGACTCGCCCGCCGAGCATCTCTACACGAACCAAGTGAAGCCCTACCATCGTGCGCCACACCTGCTCATCGGCTTCCCCACACGTTATGTCGAGCGTGCGGCGTCAGAGTCTCTGCGGGCGCTGCCCGAGAGTGAGCACCGCGACTGGAGATCGAAAGCCACACCGCGCTACGGTACCGCGATCACGGAAGGCTTGTTCATGGCCAGCCGCGATGGTGTGAAGTTCAAGCGCTGGAACGAAGCCTTTCTGCCGCCCGGCATCGAGCGTGAAGGAACCTGGAACTACGGCCATCAATACATCGCATGGCATCTTGTCGAAACGAAGTCCGCACTGCCTGGAGCCCCTGATGAACTGTCTTTTTATGCCACCGAAAGCTACTGGACGGGCACCAGCAGTGCCGTGCGCCGCTACACCCTGCGGCTGGATGGCTTCGTCTCCATTCACGCGCCGATGAAAGGCGGCGAACTGATCACCAAGCCCTTCACTTTTACAGGGAAGCTGCTCACCCTGAACTTCGCCAGCTCCGCCGCTGGTGGCATTCAAGTGGAGATGCAAGACGCCACAGGCAAGCCCATCCCAGGCTTTACCCTCGCCGACGCGGAGCCCCAGTTTGGCGATTCCATCGAGCGCACCGTGCATTGGAAAAACGGCAGCGATGTCAGCGCCCTGGCCAGTCAACCCGTGCGTCTTCGCTTTGTCTTGAACGATGCCAGTCTCTACTCGCTACGCTTCATCGAACTCGAATCCAAGCCTCACCCATGAAACGTCTTTTCCTCCTGCTGCTGTCAGCTTTCACTCTCCATGCCGCCGAACCACTCGACATCGCCTCGCGCTGGGAACTCTTTGTTGATGAGCACCTCGTCGCGCAGAAAAAAGGCGTCGCCCTGAAGCTGCATGATCCCATCAAGAAGGAGATCGTGCTCACCACGGATCAGCCTTGGGAAGGGCCGACCTGCGCCTTCTTCACCGCGATCCAGGATGGTGAGAAGGTGCGGCTCTACTATCGCGGTTCGTCGGATGGCTCGATGCATTCCGACGATCAAGTCACCTGCATAGCCGAAAGCACGGACGGCATTCATTTCACACGCCCGAAGCTCGGCCTCATCGAAGTCGGCGGCACGAAGGAGAACAACGTTATCTGGCGCGGCTCCGAGGCGCATAACTTCTCGCCCTTCCTCGATGCGAACCCCGCCGCGATGCCCACCGAACGCTACAAGGCCCTTGGTGGTGTGAAGGAGACTGGCAAGAACTGGCATGAGGGTCTGACACCCGGCGGACTCTATGCCTTCGCCTCTGCCGATGGCGTGATTTGGAAGAAGATGCAGAGCACGCCCGTCATCACCAAGGGGGCGTTCGATTCACAGAACGTCGCCTTCTTTGACACCACTCGGAGCCGCTACGCATGCTTCAGCCGCATCTTCACTGCTGACAAACTCCGCTCCATCCAGAGCAGCAACTCAGCCGACTTTCTGGCATGGAGCGAGGGCATCCCGCATCATTATGCCGAGGGTGTGCCGACCCAGCATTTCTACACTTCGGCCACGGTGCCATGCCCTACCGCGCCGCATTTGTTCCTCTCCTTCCCGAAGCGCTTCAAACCTGCTCGGTTGAAGGTGCCTGAGCATAAATTTAACGGCGTCTCCGATGCCATCTTCATGTCCAGCCGCGATGGCGTGAACTGGGATCGCTCCCTCCTCGAAGCTTGGGTGCGCCCCGGCCCCGATCTCCTGAACTGGACGGATCGCAACAACATGACGGCCAACGGCATCATCATCACCAGCGATGCCGAATGGTCGCTCTACATCAGCGAACACTACCGCCACGCCGACCATCGCATCCGCCGTCTCAGCGTGCGGAAACAGGGCTTCGCCTCCATGCACGCCGATGCGAAGGGCGGCGAGTTCACCACCCAGCCGTTCACCTTCACTGGCAGCAAGCTCCAGCTCAACTACAGCACCTCCGCTGTCGGCTCTGTGCAGATCGACGCGCTCGACGATGCT
>JANOAR010000070.1:0-7461 GCA_031411235.1 Verrucomicrobiota bacterium
CGCTACGTTCACTACGGTCGCCTAGGGCTCCCTTTGTTCACTCCGCGCAAGCCAGCCAAACCCCGCGCACAAAACGAGAATCAAGGGCCGCTTGCAGCCCTGCCAAAACTCATGCAAAACACCCCACCCACAGTGTCCTGCATTGTGAGGCATCGAGCCACCTCCTGAATTACTCTTCGGTGTCTCTTTTCAATGAGGCATCACGTAGTTCACGGTTCCTTGAGGAAGCCCCGTCGCTATGGCCGATAGCTCGCAAGGCTGAGATTCGTTTGGTGGAGCGAACACACTATGAAACATCCAACCTTCACCCTCCTCATGGCGCTTGCTCTCACGGCAGCGCTCCCCGCCCACGCCTTGCTGCTGGAAGCTCCGCAGTCAGGTGGCCTGAAAATACAGAGCATCAGCTCGCTGAGCTTTGGCGACGCCGGGCTGCTCCTGGTAGCAGATCCCAGCGCCCAGAGTGTCATCGCGATTGAAACCAAGGACACCGGGCCAGTGGCCAAATTGGGCGCACCCGTCGCCGACATCACTGCCGTCATCGCGGGCGGGCTCGGCACCACGGCGGATAACATCACGATCAAAGACATGGCCGTGAATCCCGCCAGCGGAAAGGTTTACCTGGCCGTGCAACGTCGCCCGGATAACGCCACACTCATCCTCGTGGTCGATGCTGCGGGCAAGGTGGCCCCTCTCGATAGCAGCTCGCTGGCCTGGGTCGCCGTCACGTTGCCAGGAGGCACCAGCAGCAAGGTGACCAACATCACCGACGTGGCCTTTGATGGTGACCGCGTGTTCGCCACGGGCACTTGCAATGAAGAATTCGCCAGCCGCATCTTCACCATCCCGGTGCCCATTAAACACGGGGCCACGGCCAGTGTCTTCAGCGCCGAGACCTACCATGTCGCCCATCGTAAATGGGAGACCAAGGCCCCGATTCAAAGCTTCATCCCCTATCACGCCAAAGATGCCGAGTATGTCGTGGGAGCCTTCGCCTGCACGCCCGTGGCGAAGTTCCGCGTCGATGACATCGAAAGCGGTGCCAAGGTAAAAGGCGTCAGCATGGTGGAACTCGGCAGCGGCAATCGCCCGCTCGACCTCTTCGCCTACACCGATAAAACCGGCAAGGAGTGGGTCGTCGTTCACACCCAGCGCTTCAAAGACAATCTCTTCGGCCCAAGCAAGTACTGGGGCACCCGCGTGAGCATGGACTACATCAACCGCGCCGATGACAAGACCAACGAGCAAGCCACCTGGCGTGATGTGAAGAGCAAAACTGGCCCCGAGGGCATCGAGATCGTCGAGGCACTCTTTGCCGCCGTGCAAGTGGACAAGCTGGACAACGAGTCCGCCATCGTGCTGCGCGAAGCCGGGGCCGGGGGCAAGCTTTCGCTCGAACGCATCACTTTACCTTAACGACCATGTGGCATCGAGCGGCAGACCTGCGGACGCTGCTGCTCATGCCCGTGTGGGCGTTGGCAGGCCTGGGGTTGTCCGGTAATAGTCTCCATGGCCAACCCTCGGCCACAGCTTTGGAGGCTGGGAAGGTTCATTGCACCCAGGACGGCAGCCGCGTCGAAGTGCTCACGCAGGCTGCGGCTGAGCCCGAGTGGGCGCTCTGTCTCGCTGAAGCAAACGCTTTGCCGTCGCCGCTACTCGGCAAGATAGAACAGCTCGCCGATAAGCTCATTTTTTACCCCGCCTTGCCCTTGGTCGCGGGACAAAAATACCGGGCCACATGGCTCAGCGCCACGGGGCAACGGCAGCGTGTGGAGTTCCAGATTCATCCCCTGAAACACGCTGCCCCGACCGTGCAGATGCGCCCCCAGACAGCCCTTCCCGCCAATGCGCTGAAGTTTTATCTGCACTTCAGCGAGCGCATGGAGCAGGGCATCTTTCTCGACCGCCTGCGCCTGCTCGATGCCACGGGCAAGGAAGTGAAGGGGCCGTTTCGCGAGACAGAACTGTGGTCGCCCGATGGCAAGCGACTGACGGTGTGGTTCCATCCCGGCAGGCAAAAAACAGGCGTCAATCTGAACATCGACGAAGGCCCCGTCTTGTGCGAGGGCACGCGCTACTCGCTCGTCGTCTCTGCCTCATGGTGCAGTGCCGCAGGTCTGCCACTGGGCGAGGATGTGAGCTTTGCTTTCGATACGGTTCAAGCGGATCACCAATGCCCCAGCCTAGAGCGTTGGCGGATCACCGCGCCCAAGGTCGGCACACGCGAGCCCGTGCGGATCGACTTCGATGAAGCCCTGGATACCGCCATGCTGACGAGTGCGCTGCATGTGCTGAGCCAGGGCAAAAAGTTAGCTCTGGAGGTCTCTCTCTCGCCCTCAGGCAAGCACTGGAGCGCCGCGCCCGAACAGCCGTGGAAAGCAGGCAACTACCCACTGCACGCCGACCCCTTGCTGGAAGATCTCGCGGGCAACAGCCTCACGGAACCCTTCGAAGTGGACACTGAGGCCGCTCGCAAAACCAGGGCCGTGCTGGTGCGCGAGTTCAGGGTTGTGAAGTGAGTCGGCGCGGGCAGAACATCGCTCGTACAAAACAAGGGCAGGTGTTGCCACCTGCCCTTGCGGAGTTTTTCGACGATCGAAGCCGATCCGTTACGCAAACAATTGCGTCAGCGGCTGGCCCTTGTCGGCGATGGTGAAGGGACGCTTGCTGGGCGAGTAGATGACTTGATCCAGCGGTAGGCCCAGGGCATAGGCGATGGTGGCGTTGACCGATGGAATTTCGATTTTGTTCTCGGCGGCTTCGCGGCCTTCCTTGTCGCTTTTGCCAAAGGTCTGACCGCCCTTGATGCCGCCGCCAGCCATGATGCCGGAGAAGACTTTGGGGTAGTGGTCGCGGCCCACGTTTTGATTGATGTCGGGGGTACGGCCAAACTCGGACATGAGGACAACCATCGTGTCCTGGAGCAAGCCGCGCGAGCTGAGGTCGGCGAGGAGGGTGGCGAGGCCAGCGTCGAGGACATCGCATTTATCAGGCACGGCGACGAAGTTGGCGGTGTGGGTGTCCCAGCCACCAAGGGAGACTTCCACGTAACGCACACCGCGCTCGACGAGGCGACGGGCGAGCAGGCAGCCTTGGCCGAAGGGGGTTTCGCCATAGGCCTTGCGCATCTCTGGAGTTTCAGCCGTGAGATCGAAGGCCTTCAAGTCTTCGCTCTTCATCATGGTGATCGCGTGGTCGTACATGTCGGAGTAGGCCTTCACGTTGCGATGCGCGTAGGTGGCGCGGAAGTCTTTGTCCAACTCATCAGCGAGGGACATGCGCGAGACGAAGCGCTCCTCGGTGAGGTTGCTCTGACGCTTGACGTTTTTAATCCCAGCCTCGGGGTTGTTGACGAAGAGAGGGCTGTTGACGGCGGGGAAGAAACCAGCGCCGGGGTGGCGGCTGTCGTTGCCGATATAAACATTGTTCGGCAGGGTGCTGTTGCCACCGCCCTGGAAGACGTTCAGCCATGCGCCCATCGCGGGGTGGCGAATGGTGCCGCGCAACGTGTAGGCGGTGTGCATGTAGTAGTTGCCCTGCTCGTGGGCACCCTGGGTGGAGGAGAGGGAGTTCAGCACGGCGATGTGGTGCATCTGCTGCGCAGTCTTCGGCAGGTACTCGGAGATGCGGACGCCGTCGGCGCTGGTTTTGATGGGCTTGGTTGGGCCAGCGGTCTCCACGCCTTCTTTGGGGTCAAAGGTATCCAGGTGGCTCATGCCGCCGCTCATGTAGAGGTAGATGACGTTCTTGGCGGTGGGCACTTGTTTGGCCTTGGACGAACCTTCAAAGGCGGCGAGTGCCTTGCCCTGCATGAAGGAATTGGCAAGGCCGACACCGAGCAGCGAACTGGCGGTGGTAGCTGCGAAATGACGGCGGGTGAGGCCGTCTGCACGGCTGAGGTTTGTGGCGAGGTTATGGCTCATGGTCGTGGGATGGTTCTGGTATCTGCTGCTTTAAACGCTCAGAAACGTTCGGCTCATTCCAATATTTTTTTCAGGGGCGCGGCAGAGCCCTTAGCGCGAGGCTTATCGAGGGCTCAGGCGAGTGTCTGGTGAGCTGATGCGCCTGCGATTTCGGTTCATATTCCAGCTTGCACAAGAGGGGTTCTCGTTTATGAAGCCCGCCCCGTTTCTCACGGAACGGATTTCCCATGCGCGGGTAGCTCAGTGGTAGAGCAGTTGACTTTTAATCAATTGGTCGAGGGTTCGAACCCCTCCTCGCGTACCACCTTACTTTTCCGGAGCCCCAGCCCAGCAGCACACGATGCGCATCACTTCAGGCACGGCTGGCGGCATCCCGCTGAAGGTTCCCGACGCCGTCGCACGGCCAACGACGGATCGAGTGCGGCAGGCCATTTTTAACATGCTGGGCGAAGTCGTGGCCGAGGCGCGGGTGCTGGATTTGTTTGCAGGCTCGGGGGCTCTGGGGCTGGAGGCGCTGAGTCGTGGGGCGTGCAGTGCGCTGCTCGTCGATGAACATCGCGGGGCGTGCGCGATGATCCGCGAGAACCTCGCGAAGGCTCGGCTCAGTGGCGCGACGGTGCGCCAGGGCGATGCCTTCCGCGTGCTGGCAGAGCTGGCGAAAACACACGTCGCGGGCTTCGATTTGATCTTTGCCGATCCGCCGTATGCGCATGGGCCGAGGGATGCCGATCTCGGGGCGAAGCTCTTGCAAAACGAGGCGCTGGGCCAAGTGATCGCGCCTGGGGGTTCTTTGATTTTGGAATGTAGGATGACAAACGATGCCTTCTCGCCACCCTCCGGCTGGCGTGTGGAACGAGATCGCGAGTATGGCTCGACGCGCGTGCTGTGGTTGCGAAAAATAGATGATGTCGTCCCGATCCCTTAGCCTTTTGCTTTATAACGCGCTGCTGCCGCTGGGCCTGCTGTTCATGGCTCCTGCGGCTCTTATCAAGATGCGGCGACGCGGGGGGCGCTGGCAAGATTTTGCGCAGCGGCTTGGCTTTTTGGGAACCACGAAGCTGGCGCTGTTGCAGCGCTTGGGCACGGATCGAGTCTGGATGCACGCCGTCAGCGTGGGCGAGGTCGGCGTGGCTCGGCGGCTCATCACCGCGCTGCTGAAGGCAGAGGCGCAACGCGGCGTCGTGCTGACGACCACGACACCCACAGGCTACAAGCTGGCGTGCGAGATGGAGATGGCCTTTGCCGGGCGTGTGGTGGTGCTTTATAGCCCGCTCGATTTACCCTTCATTGCGCGGCGGCTGCTGCTGTTGCTGCGGCCCTCGCAACTGGTTCTCGTGGAGGCCGAGGTGTGGCCCAACATCGTCGCCACGGCGAAGGACTTGGGCATTCCCGTGTCGCTGGTGAATGCGCGGCTCTCGGCGCGTTCGGAGGCGCGGTATCGCCAATTTTTGCCCGTCGTGCAGCCGATTTTTGCTATGCTGGATCGCGTGCTGGTGCAGGAGCCCAGCGATGTGGAGCGCTGGGCCGGCATCGGTGCGCTGCGACCCGGCATCGAGTGTGTGGGTAGCCTGAAGTATGATCCCCAAGGAGCCGAGGCTGACCCTGCGCTGGTAGCCGCGCTGCGCGAAAGATTGGCCCAGGCCGGCATCGCAGCGACGCGGCCCATCCTGCTCGCCGCCAGCACTCATGCGGGCGAGGAGCGCGAGCTAGGCAGGGTCTTCATCGAGCTGCGGGCGGCCCTGCCGCAGTTGGCCTTGCTGGTGGTGCCGAGGCACTTCGAGCGCGGTGCGGCCGTGGTGGGTGAGTTGCGCGAGATCGGTCTCGCGCCCGTGCTGCGCAGCGAGTTGGCGGCGGCTGGCCGAGAGGCACCCGCTGCGCCAGCCGATGTGCTGGTGATCGACTCCACGGGGGAACTCTGTGCCTGGCAATCGCTGGCCACGGTGGTGGTCATCGGCAAGAGCTTCCTCGCCGAGGGCGGGCAGAATCCCGCTGAGGCTGTGATGGCGAACAAGCCCGTGGTGTTCGGCCCGAGGATGGAAAATTTTGAGCCGCTGGTGGCACTGTTGTTAGGATGTGGCGGAGCCATCCAGGTGCGTGGTCTGAGTCATTTGGCGGAAGTCTTGCGCCCGCTGCTGGCTGACAGCGAGGAGCGCAGCCGCATCGCAGCCGCAGGGCGTGCGGCGTTGTCGAAGCACCAGGGAGCCATCGAGCGAGCCCTAGCGATCCTCAGCCGCCAGCCGAGCGGCTGATAACGACTCCAAGCTCAGCGACGGCGGAGCCCGCGCCTCCTCATCAGCAAAGGCCCAGCGCCCGCCCCAGCGACGGAGGGCGCAACCCCATGAGCACGCCGCGCAACAACCCTAGCCGCGAGCCGCCGAAAGCCCCGAAGCACGGGGCACGCAGCGTCATGCCCACGACGCATGAAAAGACCGACAAAAACCCCCAAGCCGAGTCCACGCGAGGGCAAGGCCAAGCCAGCTCGCGTGCCAAAGCTAAAAGCGAGGCGACAAAAGCCACACGAAAGGCAGCAAGCGAGCCAACGCAGAGCCGCATCGAGGCAAGCAAAGAGCGAGCAGCCCAAAGCAAAACGCACAAGGCCCAACCAAGCCCCCAGGCCCATCGGGAGCCCACGACCAGCCCTCCGAAAGCGGGCGTGAGCCTGCCATGACGGGGTTATCCTGCTGCGCAGGCTCTGCGAGATGGGCTTCGCCTGGGTGGAGCCGCTTCGCGGCAAGGCAGGGTTCAACAACCGTTACCTTTGATGTCGGGCGAGCCAAGACCAGGGCGAAGCCATGCCCACGACGCCCGAATCAAAGCCAACTTGAGGGTTCGCCTCGTTTGGGTTCATGGGTGTTCATCGTATCAATCTGTTTCATTGCTGCTGTTCCTTGCGACTGACTGATAATGCGTCAGCCAGACCGCCGCAAAAATGAGGGCTGGGAGTATGAGTCCTGTCGGTGCCATAGAGCCAGGATACTTCATGTGATCCGCTATGCAGAAGCCGAAATAGACGATCAGAATTGAGTGCATGATGACGCCAGAAATGAGAAGCGATCTGGCGGACATTTGAACGACTGCACACAACACACAATAAAGAGGATACGCCAATAAGATGATGCCCAAGTTCTCCCAGGCTGGCCCACCTCCGCTGTGGCCACCTTCCCACCCCGATGCAAACATGCTGGCGAATACCATGACAGCGATCAATGCAATCAGGGCAAGTGCGCCAAAGGTGCCTAGAATCGCTCGCATGACGTGCCTATGGTTCGTGGTGGATGTGTCGTTGGTTGGGCGAACGTCTAGCTCATCCACGGCGGGGAAGGAAGCCCGAATTCAAACAGGAGCGTTACCCGCCGTTGGATGCAGCGTCTTGTTGAACGAAGCCGCTGCGCGGGACTTACGATGAAGCAGTGCGGTGTGTGGCATTCGGAGAGTGTGAGCGTGGGGTGAGTGGAGCCCTGGTTCCCACCCCCGGGGGGGGGAGCACAGCCGTGTTTTTTTAAAACCAGCCGGACAAAATACCGGTGGTATTAAAAAAAAA
>JANOAR010000071.1:0-11450 GCA_031411235.1 Verrucomicrobiota bacterium
GAGCGTCATCGACGAACTGCGCCGCTACGCCGTGGGCTGGGCGAACTACTTTGGCATCAGCCGGACTTATCGAGAAGTGCTGGAGCTGGACGAATGGATCAGGCGGCGCGTGCGGCTTTATTATTTGGAAACAATGGAAGAGACCACGAGCGCGAAGGCGCAACCTCATCAAGCTCGGGATCAGCCCCAGCAAGGTGTTTTTGGCCAGCCGCAGCCGCAAAGGGTACTGGCGCATGAGTCAGAATTGATTCAGTCGCCTCCTCCGGCTCCTTCACCCCAGCGCTGCGCCACGGGGCTGCTCGTTCCTCGCAGTCTGTCTCGCGGCTACCGCCGCCGCTCGGCTGCCTCGTGCGCATCGCCCTAAACAACAGCGTGCTAAAGGAAAGAGGAGTCCCTGAAATGAAAGGTATCTGGATCAAGCTGCATCACGGAGCGGCGACGAAAGTCAAAGCTCAATGATCTGACTGGAACCGCCCGGTGCGGACTCGCACGCCGAGTGGTGTGGGAGGGGCGGCAGGCGCAATCCTGCCGCCTCGACCCGATTGAACCCTGCCTTGCCGCGAAGCGGCTCCACCCTGGCGAAGCCCATCTCGCAGAGCCTGCGCCGCAGGATAACCCCGGCTTGGCTTTACCGCCGCCTTTTGTCGGAGGGGTGGATGTGCGCTGCCCATGGGCCTGGGGGCTTGCGTTGCTCCCTATGCGTTTTGCTTTGGCTCCTTGGCTCTGTGCTGTTGTTGTCGGCGAGGCTTTTTTCGCTCGGTGTTGGCGATGGGCTTGCGCACGCGGCACCCCTATTACCGCGCATTGCGGCTGCTGCATGAGCCCTTTCAGTGCGATCCGGCGACGCTCTGGGAGGCCGCAAAGACTGGCAGCGGAGATGGAATTAAGATGCGGTTCATGGGCGATGAGGGTGGGTTTCGATGTTCACGGTTGTTGCATAACCAAAGCTGGCCGGGATCGAAAGCGGCCTGCGCTGATTCATCCGCTGCCTCTTTGAAATAGGCGATGGCAATCGCGGGATTGCGCTTCACCACGGCACCACGGAGATAGGCGAAGCCGACGAAGTCCATCGCCTCCGCATGGCCGCTATCTGCCGCCCGATGCGCCCACTTCATGGCTTCTGCGTCGTCTTGGGTCACTCCCTTTCCATCCCGGTAGCGCAGGGCCAGATCGAGCTGAGCTTTCGCATCACCAAGCAGCTCGGCTTTGCAGTGCGGCTGGGTCGTCGGCTAATAAATTGAAAATGATCATGAGGAAACAAAGGATGGCGAGAGTGAAGGATGCGGTTGGCTTCATAGGTTGATGGAAAAAGCAGTGAAGCCTGGTTCAGGGAGCCTCAATGGCATGAGCAGCTTCCGCAACCTTTGCCTTTCAGCGCGGCGAGCTTGCGCTCAATGTCCAGTGAGGTCGGCGTGATGGCGAGCCCGCCGAGTGAGGTGCAGCGGTGCTCGCGGGGCATCATGGTGGAGACGTGCTTCGCGGCGTCGATGACTTCATCGAGCGGAATGAGCGGATCGAAGTCGGCGAGGGCCATGTTGGCGCAGGAAACGGCGTTGCTGGCGGCCATGACGTTCTTGCCGAGGCAGGGTGCTTCGACGCGGTTGGCGATGGGATCGCAGATGAGGCCAAGCATGGACTGGAAGGCCATGGAGGATGCGGCGATGGCTTGTTTCAAGGTGCCGCCCGCGAGTGTGATGAGCGCCGCTGCCGCCATGCTGGCTGCGGAGCCGCCCTCGGCCTGACAGCCGCCGACTTCCGCTGCGAAAGTCCAGCGCGTAGCAATGAAGACACCGATGAGGCCGCTCGCGAGCATTGCCTTGGCCATGTCTTCCTCGTTTTGGTTCATCGCCTCGGCCATGCCGATCACGGCACCGGGCAGTGCCGCACATGCACCCGCCGTCGGTGCGGCGACGATGACGCCCATGCTGCTCTTCACCTCCATCAGTGCCGTGACGTAGAGCACGATGCGATTCAGTGCGCCGCCATCGAGCAAGCGACCGGCTTGCATGAGTTCATTGAACTTGCCGCTCTGATACCCGAGCACGCGGTCTTCATAACTCGTGCCCGCGATGCCGATGGCGATCGAGCGCCGTAGGATGCGCACGATGGCGATCATCTTGTCGATGACTTCACGCTCGGTGAAATTGCCCCGCGCCCTCTCATACTCGACCGCGAGCTGCCACAGCGGCGTTTGCTTATCGCCATCGTGCGCCAGCATCTCAGCGCAGCTCGTGAAGGGCACTCGCATGTCCTTTCGCGATGGCACTGGGAGCACGGGGGATAGCTTCTTGACCGTAAGCGGCTGCAACTCTGCGGTGGATATGAACCTAGCCGCTTTGAGCTGCACGATCTGCAACTCACCCGCATCGTGAAGGATGACCTCATCGGCTTCGAGATGGATTGCTGTGCCTTTCGGTAGCCAAATCAACGTCTCGTGATACCCGCCGTCCATCGTCATCGCAATGCCATCAATGCTGAGCACCTCCATCATGCCGCCGCCGGTGGAGATGGCGATGAGCGAGTGAGTTTCGCGCTCATTGCGCAGCGTGAGCCGATAAGTGTTCGGATGCGGATCGCCGACATCGACGGTTTCGATGCGCAGCTTTACACCAGCATCTTCGAGCGCCTGCGCTGAGTCTGGTAGCCGCTCATCATCTGCCTCCCAGCCGAGCAAGCCGCCGAACAGGCCCATGTCCGAGCCCTGACTCTCATGCGTCAATGGCAGAGAGCCTTCGCGATCAAACTCGACGAGCACTTCGTCAATCTCGCTATCCATCAAGTCGCGTGCCAGCCGCCCGATGCGAAGCGCCGCCGCACAGTGAGAACTCGACGGCCCGCGCATCACGGGACCGATGACGTCATTGAAGATGGAAACGGGTGTCATGGTGTTTTGACGGGTTCGAGTCACTGGGTTGCTTTGGCTTTACTGACTCCTGCGCGACGCACATAGCCAGCGATCTCAACGTCATTCGACTGCGCCTTGCCCGGCGTGCTGCGGCCATCGCGTTTGTATTTCTCCAGCAGCGCCTTCAACTCGGCTACGAGTTCCGGTTTCTCGGCGAAGTCGTTGTGACGCTCCGCGAGATCCTCGCGCACGTTGAAGAGTTCGCCAGGCTGGTCTTGCTTGGTGTAGCCGCGCTCGTCCTTCAGCCACTGCGGTTCGCCTTTGGCACCGTTGTCGTCGCCGCTCGGGGCATTGATGAGCACCCAGTCGCCTTTGCGGATGGCAAACTTGCCGTTGGCGCTGTGATGCACCGTCGCCTCGCGTGCGGGAGTGCTGTGTGGTTCGCCGAGAAGAACGGGCAACACGTTCACGCTGTCCTCGGCGGCGTTGTCGGGCAGTGGGGTGCCGAGCATCGCGGCGACGGTTGCCATGAAGTCCACATGGCACATCGTTTCGTCGTTCACCGCGTCTGCTTTGATCTTGCCCGGCCAGCGCGCGATGAACGGCACGCGATGCCCGCCCTCCCACGCATCGCGCTTGGCTCCGCGCAGTCCATCCGCGCTGCGATGGCCGAACTCCTGCACGCGATCATACGCGCCGGGATTCACCTCGCCGCTGATCTCCGGGCCGTTGTCGCTGGTGAAGATGACGAGCGTGTTGTCCGCGACACCGCTGCGCTTCAATGCATCGAGCACTTGGCCTACCGTCCAGTCGGTTTGATGCACGAAGTCGCCAAACGCACCAGCCTTCGACTTGCCAACGAACTCCGGCGCAGGCACCACAGGGTAATGCGGTGAGGTCAGCGGGAGGTAGAGGAAGAAGGGCTTCTTCGTTTTCGCTGTGTCTTCGATCCACTTCACCGCATGGCGTGTGAGTTCCGGCAAAATGTTCACCAGCTTCCAACCTGGAACCATCGGGCCGGGGATGTTGAAATGGTCTGCGATGCCGGTGTCGCGCACCGACGGAATGCCGAGGGTGTGATCATTCTCGACGAAGCAATACGGCGGGTAGTTGGGCACCACGGTGCCGAAGTAATGATCGAAGCCGCGCGTGATCGGGCCATCGGCGATGGGCTTGGCGAAGTCCACGTTGCTCATCGGATTGTCGCGACTGGAAGGCGGTTGTCCGTCGGTGGTCGGATAGGTCAGGCCGAGATGCCATTTGCCGATGCACGCGGTCGTGTAGCCCTGCTGCTGCAACAGCTTTGCCACCGTGAGCCGCTCCGCCGCGATGAGCGGCTTGTCCCACGGCCCTAGCACGCCGCGCTGCAACCGCGTGCGCCACGAGTAGCGTCCCGTGAGAATCGCATAGCGCGTCGGCGTGCATACGGAAGTGGGCGCGTGCGCGTCCGTGAACCTCATGCCATCGCGAGCTAGTTGATCGAGGTTCGGCGTCGGAATCTTCGACTCCTTGTTGTAGCAGCCGAGGTCGCCGTAGCCCAAGTCATCGGCGAGGATGAAGACGATGTTGGGCCTGGCTTTCGCTTCAGCAGCACTGCACGAGGCCAGCGATGCAAGCAGGAGGGTGAGGGCTTGGAGGAGATATGATTTCATGGCAGACAATGGATTCACTCCCATTCTACGCGAAGGAACAGCGGCGCGGCACCTTTCCACAGTGGCGGGGATTTGGTGGGCTTTCCACGCTCAGCGTAGTGTGCGCAGATGCCGAGTTGGTCGATCTCGCTCCATGCGATCAGCGGCCCCTCGGGCGAGGCGAAGTCTTTGAGTTCCAGCACCACGGATTGCTCGCCTTCAGCGCCGGTGATCTCGCGTTCGCAGACAAAGGTTTTCTTTGGGCCGCGATAGCTGCGCCATTCGTTTTGCTGCATCACGAAGCTGAGGCGATTGGTCTTTGGCATCGTCAGTGTGAGCTTCAGTTTGGCACCCACAGTGCCACGCCACAGCGGGTCGGTGAGCTTGCGTGTCCAGGATTCCAGATGCGTGGGATTGCCTGCATTGCGCTGATACCAGTCGCGTAGGCCGTGGGTGAAGTCATCAATCACAGCGCTTGGTTGGATCGTGGCTACTACCTTCGATTCGGCTAACTCCTTCGCGGTGATGCTGTGCAGCAGGCTGCTGAGACAAAGCTCGCGCACGGGTTCGTTGTAGCCGGGCAGTTGTTTCAGCGACACCGGCGCTGGCAGCGTGTGATACACGTTGGCAAAGGCAAAGAGTGGCGCATCGAGCGTGTGCAGCGGCAGCTTGGCGGTGAAGGCATCGCCTTCGCGCACCACCTCGGCGCTGCGCCAGTAGCGGGCGCGCGGATCAGGATCGACGCTGTAGTAGATCTCGCAGTGAGCCACGGGCCAAGCGTGCTGCGGCGTGGTGACGCGCAGCCTGGGGATGTGGTCGGTGGTGAGCAGCGCTAGTTCGCTGTGCGGTGTCTCAGGCAGTGCAGGACCGCCTTTGAGATAGTGATCAAACCATAGCGACATGGCCACCTCGACCTCGGGGATGAGGCCGTGATTGAGATGGGGCGACCAGCAATACCGCGTGGGCTGACCGGGGATGAGAGCGTTGGTGCGATACACGTCATCCATCCAGCCGTGGAAGTCATTGGTGCCGCTGCGATGCAGCACGGGGCACTTGATGAGTGGCGCGTAGTTTTCAAAGCTCAGCGTGCGTGCAAACATCTCCACATTCCCCAGCACGGGTGATTGCGTGACGCTGCCACCGAGGAAATCATGCGCCTGCCAACGCCAACCTTGTCCACCCACGCCGGGCACAGCGGCCTTCACACGAGCATCCGTGCCAGCGACATACATGGTGAGATTGCCACCCATCGAGAAGCCATGCACACCGAGCCGTTGTGGATCGACTTCGGGTTGTTGCTCCAGAAACGTGAGGCCGCGACGGCAGCCGAGTGTGAGCAGATACCAGTTGTTGTTCTTCGGGTACTCGCGGTCTTCAAAGAACTGCTTCGGGCCGGGCAAGATGCTGTTGTAGCGCTCCGCATTGAGCTGCGTGGGATCCACCGCGCCCCAGTCCGTGTTCGGATCGCCGGGCTGTGCGCCGTCCATGCTGTTGAACGGCGGCTTGCCATCGCCACTGCCGCCCCAATTCACCGACAGCGCCGCATAGCCACGCGCAACGAGCAGCTTCACCTCATGCAAAAACGCCCGCTGTCCACCGCCATGAATGTGTAGCACCGCTGGTAGCTTTTTCTTTGCACCCTCAGGAAAACCATAGATCGCCGCCATGCGTGCAGGCTTGCCTTTGATGCTGCCGATCAAATACCGCACATGGCGAAACACGCCGCCATCTTCCTTCCACTCGCGCATGACTTCGACTTCGAGCGCATCTTTGCGCGGATCAAAGTCGGCCCACAGTTCCGCGACAGATTGCGGCACAGCTTCGGCACCGAGAGCGATTCGCGAGCACCAGAGAGGTGTGGTGGCGAGAAGCGAGGTGCTGTGAAGGAAATGGCGGCGGGTGGTCATAAGAGGTTCACAGATTCATGCGCCACAAAGTAAAGTTCAGCACTGAGGCAAAGCTGACCCATGCGAGGTAAGGCACCAGCAACCACGCCGCACCGCGATGCACGCGCCAGAATGCAGCGAGCGTGGCCAGAATGGCAAGCCACAGCAACGCGATGTCCAAGAACGCGAGACCCGGACGATGCAGTCCGAAGAACAACGGCGTCCACGCGGCATTGAGCATCAACTGCGCGAAGAACAACGTCAGCGGCCCACTTTGCAAAGCGAAACCACCGCGCCGCCACACAAGCCAAGCCGCCACCGCCATCATCGTATAGAGAACAGTCCACACTGGCCCGAACAGCCAACTCGGCGGATTCCACAACGGCTTGTGCAGCGATGCATACCACGCGTCAGGCATCGCGAAAGCGCCCAGCGCTGGCGCGGCAAAGCAAAGCAACACCCAGCCCGTGAGGCCGAGAATTGAGGAGCTTTGTGTGATGAAAGACGGAGGTGAGGAGGCAGACATCGTGAAACAGAATGGCACAATAAATGAGACCCAAATGAGATGATCACTTCAACTGATGAATCGTTCCGTGCAGCACGCGGTCGCCGATCTTCAGCTCGTAGCACTGCGTGGGGGCGAGGTCGGGAATGTCAAAGGTGACGGTGCGTTGGTCATCACTGAGCTTCACCTCGCGGATGGTCAGAGCGTGCTCGTCGTAATGCTTGGAGCCGTAGCTGGCGGTGCGTTTCAGTAACCACACTTTCATGGCGCAGTCGCGTGGCTCGATGGGATCGCTGAAGGTCACACTCATGGCACCCTGCGTGGCATGAATGGCCAGTGGCACTTGCGCAGGCTTGTCAGTGCGGCGGATGCGGTGGAAGCCGCCGGGCGCAGTGGCGTTACCGGCCCAAGCGAACATGCCGCAGGTGTAGAGCGCGCCATCGCTGCTGAAACGACCGCGCATGATGCCGGTGGCAAAGGCGGGCATCGGCAACTCGCACACCGCGCCCTGCCATTGGCCGTTCACCTCCTCATGTGGCACGATGAAGGCACGTCCGGTGCCGTAGCTGAGATTGAGCAATGAGCCGCCGAGATTGCCCCACGCATTCTTCGGCACCCAGACCAGTTCGGCTGGGCTGCGATCCTTCTCGTTCGTGATCCACACCATCGGTTGCTCCATCGCGGAATCTGCTGTGTCGGTGACATTCGTGTAGCCGAACATGTTGCCGTAAAAGCCGCCGACCTTGACGCGGTTGATGCGGTTCTTCGGTGTCCAGAAGCCTTCTTGATCCGTGACAAAGAACGTGCCGTCGTCATTGAGACACACGCCGTTCGCCGCGCGGAAGCCGGTGGCGATGATCTCCGTCTTCGAGCCATCTGCGCTCACCTTGAGCAGCGTGCCGTGCTGCGGCACCACGCTGTCGAGCGCGTGACGACCGCTCTTGGCATAATAAAAATTGCCCGCCGCATCGGTCTGCAAACCCATCGCGAACTCGTGGAAGTGCTCGGTGACCTGCGCGTCGTCGTTGAAACACTCGATGAAGTCGATCTCGCCATCGCCATTGAGATCACGCAGCCGCACGAGTTGATCGCGGCAAGTGATGAACAGTTCATCGCCACGAAACTTCACGCCCAGCGGTTGAAACAAGCCACTGGCGATCCGGTGCCACGTCAGCTTCGCAGGCGCTTTCTCCATTACGCCGTCCACCCGCCACACATCGCCATTCCACATCGCCACGATGGCTGCTTTGCCATCTGGGGTGAAATCAAAGCCGCCGGGGCGCATCCAGCTTTGCCAGGGATTGTCGAGCGGCAGCGGGAAGTCATCCGCGACGAATGCACCATTCTCTTTGCCCGCAACAGAGGTCGTCGTGACTGTCTGCGACCACTTTGTCGGCCCGCCTTGCGTCAGAGGCATCACATCCAACGGCGCGGTGAATGTCTTCGCCAGCGTGTCGAGCGAGGCGGCATCCACGCGAGAGATGAAAAGCTGTGCCTTGGCTCCTGATGGCAGTGTGGCGACCCAGAAGCCGTCTTCTTTGCTCAAGCTGCCCTCGTCGCGCAACACCACATTTACGCCCTCTGGTGCCACGCGCAGTCGCAGCGGCTGCTTCGACTCCGCGACATTGATTGTGCGCACAAACACCGGCGTGGTGCCATAATCGAGCCATGCGGGCGATTCGAGCACGCGCGTGCCGTGGATGCTCGCGGCGATGACGACCTTGTTTTGATGCGTGTAGAGGCCCTCGAATTTCAAGCCGACATGCGGGCCGTATTTTTTGCCATCCTTGCTCGGCGCACGCCTGTCCTCAAAGCTATCGAGACTCCATCCAGGCCCCACGGGATTAACAAAGTGTCGCTCGCCTGTGAGCCCGGTGTGTGTGCCGTGACTGCCGTCAAAGGCGATGCCTTTCCAGTCCACAAAGTCGCCCGTAGTCGCCGTGGCGACGCGCATCGTGTCGTGATCGTAAATCATCCACGCGCGGCCTTTGCTCACGCCGCCGGGGCCGTCATCGAGACGAATGGCGATGCCCTTTTGCGCGATGTTATTGGGAGCGACTTCAAAAGTCCAAAATAAAGCCGGGCCGAGATCCATGCGCTTGTAGGGCGGCAGTGAGCGATCCTCCTTCTCCGCTTCGACTCGTACCAGCCCACGCGGCAAGGAGGCAAGGTCGATGTCCTTGAGCTGCGAGGGATTGTGCGGGCGCAGGAAGGTTTCGCGGATGTAATGAATCACCGCGTATTTCTGCGCCGTCGTGTACTGTGGCTGTGGCACCATTTGGTTGAAGCCCTTCGTCAACGTTATGAACATCGAATACGGATCGCTGCCGTTCTTGAACTGTCCTTCGGTAAATCGCAGCGCTGTGGGCAGCGATCCCGGCTGCTCCTTCGTGCCGTGGCAGACGATGCACAGCGTCTTGTAGATCGTCGCGCCTTCTTCGAGCGTCTTCGCATTCCAACCGCTCACGATCTCCGCATGATCGCTGCGCTCCAGCGCCTGCACCCAGCCGCTGCCGCCTTCGATGACTGGTTTGCCGCCGGCTTTAGGTTGATGCGTGAAGTCGGGCGTGTTCGCACCTGCGCCATCATTCTTGAAAAGCAACGCCAGCTCAGCTTCTGGCAACGCACGCTTCCACACGCGCACCGCGCGGAGGTTACCCTTCGTGAAATCACCCGCGAAGTTCGGCAACGCGCGGCCCACCTTGAACACATGCTCCGCGACATCCGGCTTGGTGAAGCCAGCCTTCTCCGCGATGGGCTTTCCATCGAGCCACAGCTTCGCCAAGCCATCGCGTACCGTGAGCACCACCGTGTGCGGCTTGCCATCGTTCACCTTTGGCCCGCCCGTGATCGCGCCCAGCCAGCCAATGTCATACACGAGCCTGCCGCCGCGAATGAACAGCGCCTTCGCATCCGGCGACCACTTGCCTTTTGCGGCGCATTTCGAGAACAACGTGCCGCCATCGTTCGATTCAAAAGATGCCATCGCTGTGAAGTCAGCGCCGAGATCGACATTCGCCTCCGCAAAATCCTTCGCGCCCGTTTGCGCCAGTGCCGGCGCTTCCTCCGGCCCACGCATGAGTTTTTCACCGCTCCACACGCGCAGCACCGGCGCACCCTCCGCCGGATGCTCGACCGCGATGTCATGCGGGCCATTTGCATCGAGCGAGATGATCCAATCTTCACTCAGCTTCATCTTTGCCGCGCCATCGAGGTGCAGCCGGTAGTTCAGCGGCCACTCTGGCGCATCGAGAGGGATGGCATCACGCGGTGGTGCAGCATGGGCTGTGATCGCAAGGGTTAAGATGAGAAAGATTCGGTTCATGACGCATCATCGAGTTTCCAACTCCTGCCGTGTGGCGATAGGTACATAGCCGACCTCCATGCCGGGCGGCGGGGTGAGGATCAAGGTGGGATCAATGCTGGCGAGCGTGCCGGTATCGGGCGGCACGAGGTAGTTGCGATCTTTGGTCCAGGCGCGGTGCAGTTTCTCGACTCGCTGCTGCACTTGCTCGCGCTCCTCGGCGGTGAGGTCGGCGTTCAGCATCGCGGGCTGGTCGGCGAAGCGATACCAGTAGTAAGTCACCACGCTGCCATCGCCGAGGTGCGCTTTGAACGGGCCAGCTTTGGGGCCGGGTTTCTTCCAGCAACTCGCGGCGTCATCGGGTGTGGTGCGCGGTTCCTGTGGCTGCTCCTTGGCTCGCTCAAAGCGATGCTGCGCGAGGCCGGTGTCCGCTGGCACATCCTTTGGCGATAGCACCGACCACTGCGGCTTTTTGCCGTCAGTGCCGAGCGCGTAGTATTCGGGCAAGGTGACGAGTGATCCGCTCTTGCGTGTGAGTTGATCGTTCCACTTGTAGCCAAACGTGATCGGGTTCGGCGTGAAGGACGTGGCGAAGGATTTCCAGGCGAGTGGCACTTTGTCTTCACGCTTCGTGGTCGGTGGATAGATGCTCCAGTTTGATCCACCGCCATCGCGGAAATGATGCACGGCGGAGGCATCGGCTTTGATCGCGCCATCGGCAGGTGCGCCGCCATCGAACCACTTTTGCACGTTATCCCACAGCGCTGCTTTCTTGTAGGCGGTGAGGCGATGCAACACGGTGGAGGTGCCATCCGGGCCGACGGGAAACGAGGTCGGTGCGACACGCGCAAAGTTTTTGCCCGCAGCGTCCTTGGTCAAAATGGCCGGGACGTGCTGCGTCTCCATCTGGATGGCTTTGTTCGGCCCGGCAGGACGTGAGTCGAGCAGCATCCCAGCCCACTCGGGATGCTCGATGGTGGCCTGCGTCCAGAAGAAGGGCGTGAAGAAAGTCGCGGGGCCTTTGAAGTTGGCGGTATTGAGAAACAGCGTCCAGCAATGGTTACCCGTTGGCACGTTCTTGCCTGCGGTGGTGGACTTCGGATTCGTCAGCGGCAGAGGCAGGTAGCCGTAGCCAAACAGTTCGCCGCTGGTGCCTTGTTTGAGATTCAAACCATCGAGCGGGAACAGCAGCCACGGGCTGAGCTGCGCGACGCCATATTGCCCACGCGGCTTTTCCCAAGTGCCCGCGCCATAGCCAGGACCATTCGCGATGAACGAG
>JANOAR010000072.1:0-2282 GCA_031411235.1 Verrucomicrobiota bacterium
TCGGTGCAACCGTCGCCCTGTTCACCATAATGAAGGGCCTGCCCCTGACCTATTCCAAGGACATGCAAGAGGATAAGGAACAGGTGTTCGACGCCGCCGACACCCTGATGCTGTCCCTCGCCGCCATGACCGGCATGGTCAGCGACCTGACCGCCAACCGCGAAACCCTTGAGGCCGCCGCCGCCACCGGCTTCTCAACCGCCACCGACCTTGCCGACTGGCTGGTCCGCACCCTGAACCTGCCGTTCCGCGAGGCGCACCACGTCACCGGCACCCTCGTCGCGCTCGCTGAACAAAAGGGCTGCGACCTGCCCGACCTGAGCCTTGCCGACATGACGTCCGCCCATCCCGGCATCACCCCGGATGTCTATTCGGTCCTCGGCGTGCAGAACTCCGTCCGCTCCCGCACCTCTCATGGCGGCACCGCGCCCGATCAGGTCCGCGCCCAGATCGCACGCTGGAAAGCGCTGCTGGATTAGGCTAGTTTCTGCCCACCCAATCCCGTCACTGCGAGAGCATCATGATCCGCCTAGCCCTGCTCGCCTGCCTCATCCTGTCCGCTTGCGATGCGGCCAACCTTCAAACCGCTGCCGCCCCGGCCTTGGGTGGGTCCAGCGATTCCGGATACTGACCAGCCACCGTGATCCCCTTTCTGGCTCCCTTTCTTCGGGCGACCTGCGCCGATCCGCGATACGTCGCCGATATCGGCCTCAGCACGGACGCCATGTCGATCTGTCCGTCGCTATCGGACCGCATCGGCGACTCCCATATTGCGATCGCGGGATGACCCTCATGCGCCCACTCGCCCTGCTTTGCCTCCTCCTCCTCGCCGCCTGCGGGGCTGACGGCGCCCCCGAACGCCCCGCAACCGGCCTGATCATCAGCGCCACCGCCGAAGCCGGCATCGCAAGCGACGGCGGATAATGCAGGACGAGGCTTGCAAAGATCGACCTTGCCGAGGGAGCAAGACGGCTCCTTCTGCCAACCTCTCAACCCAAAGCAACGTAGGGCAATGCCAGACCGCCGGGTGGGCACCAATCGATTGAGCGAAGTGCTTTATGGTGCAAGAACTTCGAGCGGGGCGCCTCACGTTGACGATACGGAATGCCCGCCCGAGGTGAGCGGGGGACCGTGGCCCCCGTGGGGCCGCGTAAGCCCCCGAACGGGGCGGGCATTGCCCGGCGCGCGTTGCGCTTGATTCCGGGCAAGACGGAGTGTCCGCCCTTATCCCACGCATAACCCTTTCCAACGGGTTAACAGAATTCACAACCCATTGCGACCACACGCAAAAACACGATGTCGCCTAAAATGACATCCCCGCCGCCTCCGCCGAACCTGCCCCCTTCCTGCCGCGCCCCGACACCCCGCCCTTCCTTGCCCCCCCTTCTCCATCTGCTATACGGGCAAAAACAAAAGGCGCGCCATGGACCATTTCCTTTACCGCAACGGCCATCTCCATGCCGAGAATGTGGCCCTGTCCGACATCGCCGCCACCGTTGGCACCCCGTTCTACTGCTATTCCGCCGCCACCCTGACCCGGCACTACAAGCTTTTCACCGAGGCGCTGACCCCCTTGCCCCACCTCGTCTGCTTTGCCGTCAAATCCCTCTCCAACCTCGCCGTCCTGAAACTGCTCGGCGACCGCGGCGCTGGCATGGACGTGGTCTCGATCGGTGAATACCACCGCGCCCGCGCCGCCGGCGTCCCCGGCAACCGCATCGTCTTTTCCGGCGTCGGCAAGACAAGGGATGAGATGCGAACCGCCCTTCTCGGCGGCATCCGCCAGTTCAACGTCGAGTCAGAGCCCGAGCTTCGCGCCCTTTCCCAGGTCGCCTCCGCCCTCAACCTCACCGCCCCCATTGCCCTGCGGGTCAACCCCGACGTCGACGCCCGCACCCATGCCAAGATCGCCACCGGCAAGTCAGAGAACAAATTCGGCATCCCCATCACCCGCGCCCCGGCCATCAATGCCGAGGCCGCCGCCGAGGTCGAGGCGGTTGATCGTGTGGCCTTCCGACCGCAGGCGGCGGGTCAGATCGGCGACCTTGAGGTAGGCTTCTTCGAAGGGTTCCAGTTCGGTCAGCTGGCTGCCGATATGGACGTCGATGCCGATGACCTGCAGGCCGGGCAGGCGGGCGGCTTCGGCGTAGACTTCGGAGGCGCGGGCGATGGGGATGCCGAACTTGTTTTCCTTTTTCCCCGTCGCGATCTTCTCATGGGTCCGAGCGTCGACGTCGGGATTGACGCGGATGGTGATCGGGGCGGTTACGGCAAGGGAGGTC
>JANOAR010000073.1:0-8108 GCA_031411235.1 Verrucomicrobiota bacterium
GCTTCGGAGAGCCGCGCTCCGCGTGATGCCAAGCCGCGCCTCATAAGGGAGCGCGGCTCTCCGAAGCCGCAGCACTTCGCCTGCACTTTCAAGACTTCGATACTCCCCTCGGATTGCCTGACTTCCTGGCCACAGAGTGGCCTTCGTTACTTCGACTTCAGTCCCACCGTGTTCACCGCGATGACACGATATTGATGCTCTTTGCCCACTTCTGCTTTCGTGTCGGTGAAGCTCATTGGCACCAGCGGTTGATTGGGCGTGTCGCTGTATTGCAGGCCTTGGAAGATCGGACGACCGAAGGGGTTCTTGCCACCTTCAGGCACGGTAGCGATGGCTTGCCCATCTCGCTCGATGATGAAACTGGCAAGACCGCTTTCAAGATCAGCATCGGCTTCCCAGGTGATGACGTTGTCTTTTACCTGCACGTTCGTCGGTGCCAGTGGCGGCGTGGTATCGGGCACAGCGGTGTCTTGGACATACTGTGCCCAGGCTTGCGCGATGGCTTCATTGGGCAGCCATACGGACTGCTCGATGTTGCCCGTGAACTTCGCCGCAGGCACAGGCGCGATGACGTTGGGTTCGACGGTGTGCAGCGGTGCGATCCACGCTTTTGATGTTGGCATGGGCTTCAGTGCCTCTCCGCTCTTGGCTGGCAAACGCGCCGCCAGGCAGGCATCCAGCCAGGGCATAGCGAGGTAGCGTTGATTGCCACACTCATGACTCGTCAGCGGATCAACAGCGACGCCGATGAGCGCCCCTTTGGCCCGCAACTCAGTGAAGAAAGTTTGCACACCCGACCACACACCAGCGAAGCGTCCTTCTTTAACCGTGACGCCCTCCTTGGTGCCCAGGTTGCACATCACGGGCACCTTCAGCGAGGCCTCCGAGATGGTGTAGGGCGCAGGTTTGCCGTCGGATGATTTGACGGGAGGAACGCCCGAGCGAAGCCATGCCGCAGCGATGCGTTCCGGGTGCAGCAGCACCATACCACCGGCCCAGTGTCCGCCGCCGCTATGGCCCCACAGCGCCCATGGCACCGTGGCGAGTTCAGGATGGTTCGACTTCGCCCCGAGGTTGGCGAGCGCTTTTTGAAACGCAGCATCGGAGCCATTGCGCGGGTCGCACCACATTTGGCAGTTGGCTTTATCTGGCTGCTCATAGGCAGGCGAGAGCAGGGCACAGTCGTGCTGCTTCGCGAGCGCCTGCCAGTGCAAATCATAAGCACCCGTGAGACCTGATTTGCAGGAGCCTTCACCACAGCCGTGCTGATGCACGATGAGACCGCGCAGCGCTTTGACATTCGGCGGAATCCACACCGTGTAGTTCGCGGCATACACGAGTTCGCCGGGCTTGGACGAGGCCTCGCAGCGCACGCGATAGTAGGGCGCGTCGGCAGCGGGAAAGACATTATAGGGAGCCTGCTGGGCGGCGATGGCGGAGGCAAAAGCTAAGAAGGCGAGAAGGGTGCAGTGCATGAAGCTTCAAGGAACGTGCAATCCTTTCCCAATCTATGCCGTTGAAATGCCATGCGGTGATCCGCATGCCCAAACCATGAAATCCACGCTCGCCTTCCTCGCCAGTCTTTGGTTCGCCCCCTACATCGCACTTCATGCCGCCGACACGTCCGCTGAACCCAAAGCCAAGGCCAAAGCAGCTAAGATCGCGAAAGCCAAAAACCCAGGAGCCGAGGCCCCCGCAGGCAAGCCCTATATCTACAAGACCTCCGCCGGGAAACCGCGCCAGATGGAGATTTATTTCCCACCGAATCACGATCCCGCAAAAGCCAAGGTGCCCGGGATCATCCTCTTCCACGGCGGTGGCTGGAGTGGAGGCACCTTGTCACAATTTCGCGAGGCCTGCGCCTACTTCGCCAGTCGCGGCCTCGTCTGCGCCACGTCGGAATACCAGATGCTCAACAAGGCCGCCGCCGCCAAGCTGCCCGCAGGTGAAACGAAGAAGCGTGTGTGCATCACCGATGCCAAAAGCGCCATCCGTTGGTTCAAACAAAAGGCTCCTGAACTCGGCATCGACCCACAACGCATCATTACCGGCGGAGGATCGGCGGGCGGTCATATCTCCGCACTCGCCACGCTGACGCTCGGCCTCAACGACCCCGCCGACCCAAAGGACATCGACACCAGCGTCGTCGCCTACCTGTGGTTTAACCCTGCCTTTTCGCCCGATGACAGCGAGGATGCCGAAGTGGATGTGCTGCGCTATTTGAGCAGAGACCTCGCCCCTGCCATCGCCTTCTTTGGCGATCTAGATCCCTGGAAAAAAGGCTGGGACACCGCCTATGCCAAACTCAAGACCCTCGGCAACACCACCACCGATGAGCAAATCGCCCCCGGCCAGTCCCACAGCTTCTTCAACAAAGGCCCCTGGCAAAGAGTCACGCTCATTGCCGCCGATCGCTTCCTCGTGCAGCAAGGCCTCCTCACGGGCGAGCCCACCGTACCAGCACCACCGACGGGTGAGAAGCTAGCTCAGGAAGGATTCACCCCGCTGTTCAACGGCAAAGACCTCACCAGTTGGGACGGCGATCCAAAGCTGTGGAAGGTCGAAAACGGCATCGTCATCGGCACCAATCCCGCGCCCGAAGCCATGGCAAACAACAGCTTCCTCATCTGGCGTGGCGGCAAAGTAAAAGACTTCGAGCTGCGCACCAGCGTCCGCGTCATCGGCGATAACAATAGCGGCATCCAATACCGCAGCCGCGAGCTGCCCGAGGTCGCCCCGTGGGTCATCACTGGCTACCAGTGTGACATCCATCCCGCCATCGAACACACCGGCATGACCTATGAGGAAAAGGGCCGAGGCATCTTCGGCCTCAACGGCAAAAACGTCCTCCTCGACCCCGACGGCGCTCTCTGGCAGCTCAGCGAACACGCCCCTGTGAAGGTCGATGTCAGCCAGTGGAACGAGTACGTCATCATCGCCAAAGGCAACCGCCTCACCCATCAAATCAACGGCCAACCCACCTCAGAACTCATCGACTACGACGCCAGCAAACGCGCCCTCGAAGGCCTCCTCGCCATCCAACTTCATCGCGGCAACCCCAACCGCGTCGAAGTCAAAGACCTGCGAATCAGAGCGCTGCCCAAAGCGGCGCTCGTGCCGTTTGATGTCACAAAACTTCCCGCTGGAGCCACCAAGATCGAGAAGCCGCGCACGAGTAGGCCGCAGGGAACTGGCGCTGTGGTGCCGCCGATCAGCAAGTAGAGGCAAGTATGAAAACCGTCACGACACTACTGTTTGCACTGTTCGTTGGCATCATCGCGAACGCGCAGGCATCGAACACAAAGCCGCCAAGAGACGCTCTGTGCAATCGCGCCTTTGATACCCTTGAGCAAATGGAGGCAGCCATCACGCAATGGCTCCAAGAGTTTTGGCGGGATACACGCAACGTGAGCCAACTTATCGGACGCGGCTGGCTATGGAATCAAGCAAACGCTTCCTAAAACCCCATTTACCAGATTTAGGCTGGTAAATGGTATTAGCGATTGATGAGTGCGCCATGTCACCTGATGAATGAAACTTCATCTTCATCAAACTCATCGCATTCAATATGAAACACATCCTCCTCATCACCATCGCAGCCTTCCTTTTCTCCTCCTGCTCCACCTGCCCACTGGGCATCTGCAAGCCCAAGACTGGTAGCATTCAGCACATCGTCCTCACCTGGCTGAAGAAGCCCGGCAACGCCGCCGACCGCGCGGCACTCGTGGCCGCTGCGAAGTCGCTGAAGGCGGACATCCGCGAGGTCAAATCGCTCGCTGTGGGTCAGCCCTTGATGAGTGAGCGCCCTGTGGTGGATGACAGCTTCGACGTCGCGCTCGTCATGCGTTTTGACAGCAAAGCCGATCTCTCGGCTTATGAAGCCAGCCCCATTCATACCCAGGCTGTGAAGACCATCCTCGGCCCACTCACGAAGAAGATCGTGGTGCATGACATCATTGCTGAGTAAGCCGCTAGAATCCCCCGCCTCCACCGTCTAGGAATCCGCGCTCATCGCACCCACAACCACCATCCATGAAGTCATTCATCACCGCCCTCGCCCTCATCTCCCTCGCCACAGCCGCTCGCGCTGAGGACAAAAAACTCTTCAACGGCACCGACCTCACGGGTTGGGAAGGCAAGCCCGAACTCTGGTCTGTAAAGGACGGCTGCATCACCGGCCAAACCCAGCCCGACACCAGCGCCCCTGATCCCACCAAGAAATCCACGCTGAAAGGCAACACCTTCCTCATCTACAAAGGCGGCGAGGTGAGCGACTTCGAGCTGACGCTGCAATACAAAATCGTCGATGCCAAGGGCGGCTCCGAAGGCTTCGGCAACTCAGGCATTCAGTACCGCAGCAAGGTCGTCAATGCTGCCGAATTCGTCGTCGCTGGCTACCAGGCGGACTTCGAGACCACCAAGGTTTACAGCGGCATCCTCTATGAAGAAAAAGGCCGTGGCATCCTCGCCCTGCGTGGCCAGAAGGTCGCCATTCACGAGGGTGACAAGGTTTCAACCGGCAAAGACGGCAAGGAAAAGAAAGAGCCCAACAAGGAAGTCACCGGCTCGCTCGGCACCGCCGAAGAGATCCAGACCGCCATCAAACTTGCCGACTGGAATGAATACAAAGTCGTCGCCAAAGGTGGCCACTTGCAGCATTTCATCAATGGTCGCCAGACCATCGACGTGACCGACGAAACCGCCGTGGGAGCCAAGAGCGGCGTGCTCGCCCTGCAAATCCACGCCGGTGCGCCGATGACCGTGCAGTTCAAGGACATCGTGCTGAAGGAAACCAAGTAACGCGTCTTCATTGAATGATGACAGCGCAGGGGTCGCAAGGCCGCTGCGCTTTTTTGTGGCGGTGTATCTCGGGTTCTATGCGACTCCGTGCTTGCCACGCGCCCGCCCTTCCCGCTAAAACCATCGCCTCGCCATGAAGCCAACTCCCACCAGCCAGCCCAGTCGTCGTCAGTTCCTCAGCAGCGTCGCCGCTGCCGTGCCAGCCGTCCTAGCCTCGCCGCTCGCCAGTCTTGGCGCAGAGCGCGACTGGTCGGGGCGCACGCCCGTTCGCTACCCTGATCCCGACATCGTGGTGATCGACGACCGCTTCAAAAAATACAAGGTGGGCAACACCAATATCCAGCGCCTGCACACGGGCTGTCTCTGGGCCGAGGGCACCGCCTGGAACGCCGTGGGCCGCTACCTCATCTGGAGCGACATCCCGAACAACGTGCAGCATCGCCTTACCGATGAAGATGGCCATGTGAGCACCTTCCGCAATCCGGCTGGCAACAGCAACGGCAACACCTTCGACTACCAAGGCCGTCAAATCTCCTGCGAGCACGGCAACCGCCGCGTGGTGCGCTACGAGCACGATGGCAAGATGACCGTGCTGGCCGACAAGTTCGAGGGCAAGCCCTTCAACGCCCCCAACGACGCCGTCGCGCATCCCAATGGCAGCATCTGGTTCACCGATCCCGGCTACGGCAGCATGATGAACTACGAAGGCAACAAAGGTGCGCTGGAGATCAAGGAAGCGGTCTATCGCATCGACCCTGGAACAGGGAAAATCGAGAAGGTCACCGACGTGCTGAGCAAGCCGAATGGCCTGTGTTTTTCGCCTGACTACAAGATGCTCTACATCGCGGATACGGGCGAGCCGAGGAACATCATGGTGTTCGATGTCGAGGGGGAGAAGACGCTGACGGGTGGGAAGGTGTTTGTGGATATGAACAAAGACTGGGTCGTTGAAAATGGCGTGGCATCTCGCGATGCTGCGATGCTGAAACGATCTCAGCAACGATTAAAGACTCTTCCGCCCGGCGTTGGCGTTGTTCCATCGCCGACTCAAGGCTGTGCCGACGGCATTCGCTGCGACATCGACGGCAACATCTGGGCCGCAGGCGGCTGGGTAGGCGACGGTTATGACGGTGCGCAAGTCTTCGCGCCCGATGGTCAGTTGATCGGCCAGATCAAACTGCCCGAGATCGGTGCCAATCTCTGCTTCGGCGGGGCCAAGCGGAACCGTCTCTTCATCGCCGCGAGCACGTCGATTTATTCGGTGTATGTCGAGACGCAGGGTGCGCACTTTTGTTAGCCTACGACCCGAGCGCCGCCTGCTCACGCAGGCAGCTACACCGGATCGGCGGTTGAACATCCCACACTCGCAGCGATACTCGGCCCATGTCGAATCGAAGCATCCACCTATCCTTTCCCATGCCAGGCCCTGGGCAAAGTGCTGGCGTCGGCCTTATGGACTGGGACAGCTACATCGCGCTGGATCGTGTGCTGACGGGCAAAGGCTTTCGCATTCGTTACCTGCGAGGGGCTTTTGAAATCATGAGTATATCGAAGAAGCACGAGTCAATGAAGTCGATCATTGGCATCCTAATACAGGAGTTTTGCGATGCATTCGGCATCGCTTATAGAATCAATGGCAGTGCCACCAACCGCGTCGATGGACTAGCAGGAGCAGAGCCCGATGATTCGTTTATTTTCGACTCTGAAGATAAAGACAAGCCCGACCTCGTGATCGAGATCGCCTTCACCAGTGGAGGCATCGACAAGTGCGCACTGTGGGCCGAACTGGGTGCTCGCGAACTCTGGGTTTGGGAGAATGAGCGGCTACACGCCTTCACCTTCAACAACGGCAATCCCGAGCCCATTATGAAGAGCATAGTGCTGCCCGGTATCGACCTTACTTTGCTAGCTGAGATGGCTCGCAAGGAGCCAACATCGGCAGCGAAGCTAGAGTATCGCAAGCGGCTGCAAGCGGCTGGCTAACTCACCAGTTGCCCACAGCCTCTCCGAGTGCATGGATGCTCGCTCTATCCCATGCCCGACGCCTCCCTGCCCATCACTTTTTTCAATCGCCACACGGCGCAACTCGAAACCGAGACTGTGTATGGCGAAGGCCCATTGCGCTGGGTTTATGAGTCATCCTTGGGCCGCGTGGCATTGCACTCTTTGGTGAAGCGCGACCTATTTTCCAAGTGGTATGGCTGGCGCATGGATCAGCCAGCGAGCCGCGCACGAGTGGCGTGTTTCATCGAACGCTATGGGCTGGATGCTGCGCAGTTCGCCGAGCCTGCGGAGTCGTATGCTACCTTCAACGACTTCTTCTATCGCAAGCTCAAGCCCTCGGCGCGGCCCATTGATACTGATCCCGCGAGCGTTGTTCTGCCCGCCGATGGCAGACACTTGCTGCTGCCCGATGTCGCGGCTTGCGAGGACTTTTTCATCAAAGGCACACGCTTCGATCTCGCGGCGCTGCTGGGTGATGCGGCGCTGGCGCGGCGCTTCGCGCACGGTACGATGATCATCTCGCGACTGTGCCCGGTGGACTACCATCGCTTTCATTTTCCCTGCGCAGGCACGGCGAGCGCACCAGTGCTGCTCAACGGCCCACTCTACTCGGTGAGCCCCATCGCGCTGGCCCGCCGCCCGAGCATCCTGTGGGAGAACAAGCGCTACCTCACACGCATCGCCAGCCCCACGCTGGGCGAGGTGCTGTATCTGGAAATAGGTGCGACGTGTGTGGGCTCGGTGGTGCATACCAGCACTAGCGGTGAACCCATCGCGAAGGGCGCGGAGAAGGGTTACTTCCGCTTCGGCGGCTCGTGTGTGATCACGTTGTATGAGCCCGGCAAAGTGCAACTCGATGCCGATGTGCTGCCCCATGCTGCGGCCTTCCGCGAGGTGTATGCGTGGATGGGTGAGCGCATCGGCATCGCTCGTTGAGAGCTTCCTACGCCTGCGCATTCAGCGCGAGCAAAGCCTTCGCGGCCTTTTCGATTCCCGGCAGTAAGTCATCCGCCAGCGGCGCAAGTAGCGGCAGGAAGGGGCCAGTATCAGCCACGCCGCTGAGGGCGACGGCGTGATGCAGCACGGGGATAGGGCCGTGGGCGTTGCGCAGGTCTTCCAGCGGGCGGAAGTCTTCGCGGATGGCGGCGGCGGTGTCGTAGTCACCTGCATGGATGGCATGCATCATGGCCATGGATTTCGCCGGGGCCACACAGACGCAGCCGGAGGTGAAGCCGGTGATGCCGAAGTCGCGCAGATGCTCGATGGCAGGCTGCTCGCCGATGCCACTGACGATCAGTTTGTGA
>JANOAR010000074.1:0-4027 GCA_031411235.1 Verrucomicrobiota bacterium
CCAGCAATGGCAACAGGTGATCGTCACCAATGACGGCAGCAGTCGGGCCGCTGGCTTGAAAATCTTCATCAATGGCAAACAGGCTGCCGTGGACATCATCAAGGACAACCTCAGCAAAAACATCACGGGCGGTGGGCATGACCACATCTCGCTGGGCGAACGCATGAGGGATCGCGGCTTTAAAGACGGCCTCGTCGATCAATTTGAAGTCTTCGACCACGACCTCACCCAGCCCAGCGAGCCCACCGCCCATGCCTTGCTCGCTGAGCTAAAGACCGCACGCGCTGCCGTCACCGACCTCGCCGACAAACAACGAGAAATCATGGTCATGCATGAACTGCCCACGCCCAAGACCGCCTACATCCTCACCCGTGGCGAGTATGACAAACGCGCCGCCGCCACCCCCGCCAGCACGCCCGCCATCCTCCCCTCCCTGCCACAGGGCGCACCGATGAATCGCTTCGGCCTCGCGCAATGGCTTACTTCGCCGCAGCATCCTCTCTTCGCCCGAGTCACCGTCAACCGCCTATGGCAGAGCCTCTTTGGTCGAGGCCTCGTGCGCACGGCGGATGACTTCGGTAGCCAGGGCACGCAACCGCTTTATCCCGCCGTGCTCGACGCCCTCGCCGGGCAATTCATGCGCAGCGGCTGGGATATGAAGGCCCTGGTGAAAACCATCGTCATGACCCACACCTACCGCCAGCGCAGCATCGCCGCCGCGCCCACCATGGCCGATGATCCCGACAACGAATGGCTCGCCCGAGGCCCACGCTTCCGCCTGCCTGCCGAGATGATCCGCGACAATGCCCTCGCCGCCGCAGGCCTACTCGCGCCTAACCTCGGCGGTGCGCCCGTGAATCCCTACGAGATGAGCGAAGCCTTCAAGCCCGCCGCGCCCACCGCTGGCACAGGCGTGTATCGTCGCAGCCTCTACACCACCTGGCGGCGCACCAGCCCACCGCCCGCCATGATCGCCTTCGACGCGCCACGTCGCGCCGTGTGCAGCGCCAAGCGCGAGCGCACCGACTCGCCTTTGCAAGCCCTCATCCTGCTCAATGGCACCCAGTATGTGGAAGCCGCGCACGTCCTCGGCGAACGCCTGCATTTGGATGCCAAAGGCAACGTCCCCGCGATGATCGAGCAGGCCTTCCTGCGCTGCCTCAGCCGCCGACCCGATGCCCGCGAGCAAGTCATCGCCCAGCAGCTCTATCGCGAGCAGCTCGCCCATTTCAAAGCCCAGCCCAGCGATGCCGCCGCGCTGCTAAAGACGGGCAACACCAAGCCAAACGCGAGTGTGCCAGCCCCCGAAGCCGCCGCCGCCACCGTGCTCGCCCAAGCGCTGCTGAACCACGATGAATGTGTGGTGAAGCGGTGAGCTATCCCTCACCCAAACGCTTCGATAAAACACACCTCCAGCGCGAGATTCTCATTCACATTCGTATGCGCATGAGTCTCCAGTTTGCGCAGTGCTCGCAGTCTTCGCGAGGCCTCGGGCACGTCCCAGCGTTCGCTCAGCGCCTTCGTCACGCAGGCATATTCGGGCAGGTCTAGGTGCTGCGCTCCGACCTTTTGCCGCACGATGTCGCCCACCCAGGTGAGCAGCAGTTCCAGCAGGCCATCGCGCTGTTGCAGGTAGCTCGCTTCGATGAGCGCCTTCACCTGATCCTCGCGATTCTTGAGCCACGAGCCGTCGGTGGTCTTGCCATAGAGTTCCTTCTCCTTGCCGAAGTCCTCCTCGGCTTCCTCCTCGATGCCACTGCGCAGCTCATCGAGCACCTCTTCAAAGCCAGCCTTCAGCGCCAGCGCACTCGCCATCGACGCAGTGGGGCGTTTCATGTGGTTCTCCAGCAGGGCGAGCAGCTTCTCTTCATGCTCCGAGTACTGCCGTGCGCCAGCCTCGGGCACCAGAGTCATCTCGATCACGCGCGAGCGAATCGTCGGCAGCAGCTCCTGCGGTTTGCCCGTGAGCAGCAGCAGCAGTGTGCCCGGCGGCGGTTCTTCCAGCGTCTTCAGGAAGGCATTTTGCGCCTGCTCATTCATGCGCTCTGCATCGACGATGACGGCAAATTTATGCCCACTCGGCCCCGCCTTCAGATTGATGATGCGGCTGAGTTCGCGCATCGAGTCGATGGTGATGCGGCGGCTCTTGCTCTCAGGGCAAATCACCGGCACCCCCTGCTGCATCCAGTCTTCCAAATCCTGGCGTTGCTCGCCTGCGACCAAGTTCATGAACCGAGCCGCGAAGGCCTCGCGATGCGCCTCCTTGGGGCCAGCGATGAGATAGGCGTGCGACAAGCGCTTGAGCCGCTTGGCTTTGTCCAGGAGTGCGAGAGCGCGATCAGCTTTGAAGGGCATGGGACGGCGACCATTGAACATCGAATGCCGAACGTCCAACACATTGGAGTCTGCGCGTCACGCAAGTAAGCCGCCATCGGCAAAAGCTACCCCCGACGGGCAACTTGGCCCTCACCGCTTGCCGGGGCGGCCATAGACGATAGTGTCCATGGCTTCCTCCAGCGCGGGGTCATTGAGTTTGGCCGCGAGGTCGGGGTAGCGGGCGGCGATTTCGACTTGCTTGAGTTGCAGGAGGCCCGCGTAGTCTTTGCGGTCGATGCACTGGCGCACGTCGGGGTCGTGACCGAGGACTCGGACTTGGGGGTGGCTAAAGATGGCGGCGGTCTTGGGGTTGGTGGAGAGCTGTGACCAGAGGCGCTGCTCGGGCCAGACGATGAGCAGGCGGGCAAGATTCGCCGTGGGTCGCATGGCGAAGGGGTCGAGGCTAGAGACAAAGTTACCGAGGGCGCTGCGGTCGATCGCGCGGCGTGCTTGGTTGGCGAGAGCACCAAAGGTGTGCTCGACTTTGGCACCTTCGCGAGCCACGGCGGAGGCGGTTTCCATGCCATAGAGATTGCCGATGAGTCGCAGGATGGTGGTGGTAGACCAGAGCAAAAAACCCGAGGGGATGAGGCTGACCATCGCACCTCGCCAGCCGATGATACCGCCCGCGAGGCTGAGGATGCCGAAGGCGGCGAGCAGATGGATGGCGAGCTTGCACAGACCATAGCCGAGCAGCCCAGCGATGGCGGAAAACATGAGCAAACGATCCGTGCCTAGGCCTGCGGCAGAGCTGCCAAAGACCTCCAGGCGATGGCGGAAAACATACATGCCGACGGCGGTGCCGACAGCGAGGCTGAGCATGCCCATGAGCTGCTTCAGCGCACCGTGGGTAAAGGCAAGCCCGGCAAGGAAGGCAATGAGCGCAGCCGTGCCGCAGCCGACCATGGTATTCATGGGGATGCCTTGGGCGGGGTTGAGTGTTTCGCTGAGCATGAGGGGAGAATGACGAATGCAGAGTGATGAATGACAAATGGCAAAAACGGGTAATTCAGAGTCGGGGAGACGGCTCGAATGGCTCCTGACTTTTCTTCAGTTTCATCATTCTATATTCGTCTCCACGCGCACTTCATCCAGATCAAAACTGCCGCCTGGGGTGCTGATGAAGGGGCCTGCGGTGAGCTTGCCGACGTGCTGCATGGTTTCCTGCCAGGGGAAGGTGCTGGTGCTTTTGCGCCAACCCGCAGCCTGGGCCTCGGCGTCGCTCCAGTCGGTGCGGATGGTGAGGCTGACAGTGCTCCATTCGGTGGTCGCTGGCGGCAGCTTGTCGTAGGTCCACTGGGCGACATCGTTGGCCCAGATTTCGAGCAAGGCGTGGGCACCGGGCGTGGTGGTGCGCTGGGCGAAGCTGAGCTTCACAGGGGCTCCTTTGAAGAGTGTCGTCCAGTCGCCCTGGAGCTTGCCAGCGAAGGCTTTGTCCAGCGGTGCGAAGGCGTACGGCTGGCGGCCTGCGCGGGTGATACTGAGGTAGCCGCCGGGGGCACCACCGCTAGCTTGGTGCTCGGCCTTGTCCACGGCGATCCAGCCTTCGTTGTCCTTATCGAAGCTGCTGGTGAAGGCAACGTGAGGGCCAGTGTAGGGCGTGGTGTCGCGTGGGCGGATTGGCTCTTTTTTGCTGGCTCGCTCGGCGAGG
>JANOAR010000075.1:0-26523 GCA_031411235.1 Verrucomicrobiota bacterium
AGACGGGCCTGCTTCATGGTCTAGGCTAGGCTAGGCTAGGCTAGGCTAGGCTAGGCTAGGCTAGGCTAGGCTAGGCTAGGCTAGGCTAGGCTAGGCTAGGCTAGGCTAGGCTAGGCTAGGCTAGGCTAGGCTAGGCTAGGCTAGGCTAGGCGAGGGGAGGGGAGGGGCAAGTGCATGATGGCTTTGGAACTCCCTGCTCGCATCGCAGCCATCATGCCAGCTAGCATCGTCGCATGTGTTGCTTTACTGTATCCGGGTTCCACCGCCCCGTGGGTGTCCGGGTTCCACCGCCCCGTGGCGTGGTGCTTGACGTTTGATCAAATTAGACCTGAGCGACGGCACTCTGAGCTAGGGCTTGGCGCATTGTGGTTTGTTCGGCGGCCCAGGCTTGGGGTGTGAGGCGATGCACGGTTTGGTTCGTCTCGGTGGGCAGGCGTTTGAAGAGGTCTGTCAAATACGCGGTGGCGTCGATGCCTGCTCGGTGGCAGTTGCCGATCAAGGTATAGAACGTCGCGTCGCGTGCGCCGGTGTTTGCATCACTCATGAAGAGCCAGTTTTTTTTGCCGATGGCGCTGGGGCGGATGGCGTTCTCGATGAGGTTGTTGTCGATCTGCACTCGGCCATCTCTGAGGAACACGTTCAACTTGTCCCACTGGTTGAGGGCATAGGTGATTGCTTCGCCCGTGAGGCTTCGCGGTCGGTGTTTGTGGCTGGCTTGAAGGTGTTGAAGTCGGGCTTTGATGTGCGCCATGATGGGGGCGCTGTGTTGCTGCCGGGTGCTTTGCACTTCTTCGGGTCCTGCTCTTGCTTCGCGTAATCGTGCTTCGATTTGGTAGAGTTGCTGCACTTGGCCGAGCACCCACTGCGCGTCTTCGCCTTCGTCTTTGGCTTCAAAAAACTTCCTTCGCGCGTGCGCCAGGCAGCCAGCGAGTTCGATGCTGCCTGTGCGGGCGGGCTGCTTGAGGAACGCTTCATACGCGCTGTAGCCGTCGCATTGGATGATGCCTTGGAAGTCCTTGGGCACGAGGCTTTCCAAGGTCGCTGCGGCGCGGCTGGTGTTCCATGCGAACAGGCACACATTGCGCACGGGGTTGTAGATGACCCATAGGTAGCCGGTGCCACAGACGCCCTCACGCTGTGGGTCTTGATACTTCACGGGTGTTTCGTCACATTGCACGTAGCCACCCTGGAACACGTTGCGTTTGATGTGCTCCAGGACAAGGCCGCTGGCTTCATGCGCCATGCCCATCCAGCCGCACAACGTCTGGCGTTGGATGGGCAGGCCCATGCGCTCATACATCTGCGCGATGCGGTAATACGGCAGGTGCAACTCGAAGTGGTTGCTGGCGGTATGCGCAAGCAGCCGTGGGGTGGCGATGCAGCGGTCTTGCAAGGTGTGCAGGGGCGCGGTGATGGGCGGCAGGTGGCGGGCGTCGTTGCGCACATACTTCCGTCGAATGAGCTTCTGGCACTCGAAGCGCCCGGGCATGTAGTCGATGAGCTTGGTGACTTCTGCGCCCATGCAAGTCCACGCTTCGGGCTCGGCTTTAACTTCCGGTGGATCCATGATGATTTCGCTCACGGGCAGTCTAGCGATGAGTTCATCAAGCGTGCGCTTCCTGCGTTTAGCTGGCGCTGCGCCCGCTGCTACGGTTGCTTCAGCCTCCGAGTCGCACGCTGCCGAATCGGAGGCGTCGGCTTTTTTTGAGCCGTCGTCAGAGGCTTGGTTTTGCAACGCGTCGAACACCATCTGCAACTGCGCAGGATCGAGCTTTTCTCAGCATGGCGTGCGTAGGGCGTTGAGGAGTTGGGCCGCAAGCGCCACCTGCGCCGCGTCGGCGATGCGCATCTTCGCACCACCCGGCAGCAGCAGTTCCAGCGCAGAGGAAGATAGGGCCGACGACTCGCTGCCCGAAGCTGGTACGACAGCACTGGCTGCAACCACCGCTTCCATCAGCCGCAGCGGCACCGCAGTTGCCTGGGGCTTTGCAGACACAGCGCGATGCGGGGCATACTCATCCCTCGCATGACGCCGCGCCTGCATCCAGCAGGCAAAGGTTTGGTAGTTAACACCCGCAAGCCGGGCAAACTGCGTGCCCTTGAGCCCGCTGCGTTCAAACGCATCCAGCATCGACTCACGCTGCTCCTTGCTCACCGTGACGCGCCCAAGGGCATCACGTTTCAATATCGTCTTCGCTTCAACTTCATCCATAAGAGCCGTAGTTTATGGCTACGCCTCTAATGGATGACTCAATTAACACGGGGCTATGAAACCCGGATACCATCTTCACCCGCCTCGATAAGCATGAGCGGCAGTTTGTGGTTTATGCCATGTCTGTTGAGACTCGTCAGGAGGTTGCGATGGTTTTGCCATTGCCCATAAAGCCAGGCAGTGGGGAGGATGCCGTCCGCTTTATCAACCTTGAGGCGTATCCCGACTTATTTGACGACATGCACAAGGGCTTTCCTGAGCCGCGAAGTTATGGCGCAAAATCACCTGTCGCTGTAGCCGCCCCAAGAAGCAGGACGCTTGAAGTCCATACGGTCGGCGCCTTCGAGGCGAGCTATGTGCCCACACCAGCGGACTTCAGCCGACTCAGCCGACGCTTTCGATTGCCAGATGGCACCTGGGAAAAATTACCCGGCTATGCAGGCTTTGGTTTCGCCGTTTTCAAGCTCAAGCAGGGTAACCGCCACGTTCATCCGATGTCTTTCTCTTTTCCCACGGCCATGCCCGACAAGCTTTTCTTTCCCACATTGCATATTCACGATGGTGAAGTGCATGAGAAGGCAGAGTTCGACCACACGCTCTATTGTCAGACGGCTAAGACACCGAGGCCCGACTGGAGTGAATCGCCACAGCTTGCCCTGCAATTCATGAAAGCAGGCGAAACCCAAGGTATCGTCCTGCCCAATGAGCACATCTACCGGCGAAAGCTGTACGGCGAGTTGGCCAACACCGACTGGCTGGTGAAGGCGCGGGCAGTGGCTTGATCAATGCCGTTGACCTCACGCCGCGCGATGCCCCACATAAGCCTCGCCGAGGCGAGAAAATGCCTTTGGGTCGTGGCCCACGACGCAGCCATTCGTGCTCTGCATTCCCCTTCGATGAAGGATCAACATCCCAACGCCCGTCTGCCTTTGATACTCGTTCATCACTTGAAGCCATGCCCGAAGCCACCTCACCCAACAAGCCTGATGCCAAGCCTAAGCCGCCGCCTGCGAAGGGCGAGGCGAGCTGTTGCGGCTCGCATGGGGAGGCTGCTGCACCTGCCTTGCCACCCGCCAGTGGTTCCTGCTGCGGTGATGAAGCCGATGAGCTGCGCGATCTGATGCGGCGCTTCTGGATTGGCCTTGCGCTCACCTTGCCAGTGCTGCTGCTAGCGATGGGCAAGGGACTTGCTCTTGTCGATGCGTTTAGCCCCACGGCGAGTGGCTGGGTGCAGTATGTACTCACCACGGCGGTCGTCTTCTGGTGTGGCTGGCCGTTACTCAGCCGTGCGGTGGAGTCGGTGCGCGGGTTGCATCTGAATATGTTTACGCTCATCGGTCTTGGCGTGTTGGCAGCTTGGGGTTACAGCCTCGGCGTGTTGCTGTTTCCCTGGCGTGTGCCGCATGTTTTGCAGCATGGCGGCAGCGTGTCTTATTACTTCGAGTCGGCGGCAGTCATCACCGTGCTGGTGCTGCTGGGCCAGGTGCTGGAGGCAAGGGCACGCGCGGCGACGGGCACCGCGATGGAGGCGCTGATGCGGCTGGTGCCGAAGACGGTGTGGCGGGTGACGCGCAGTGGCGATGAAGAGGTGCCGCTGAACCGCGTGCTCATCGGCGATGTGCTGCGGGTGAAACCGGGAGCGCAGGTGCCGGTGGATGGCCTCGTGTTGGAAGGCAGCAGCGCGGTGGATGAAGCCATGCTCACAGGCGAGTCGATGCCCGTGAAGAAGACCAAGGGCAGCCATGCCACGGCGGGCACCGTCAATGGCACAGGCAGCTTTTTGCTGCGCGCCGAGCGCGTGGGCAGCGCGACGGTGCTGAGCCAGATCGTCGAGATGGTGGCCACCGCCCAGCGCAGCCGGGCACCGATCCAGCGCCTTGCGGATCGCGTATCGGCGTGGTTCGTGCCAGCGGTCATGCTCATCGCGTTTGTCACTTTTTTGCTGTGGCTGAATCTCGGCCCTGAGCCACGACTTGCCTTTGCCCTCATCAATGCCGTTGCCGTGCTCATCATCGCCTGCCCTTGTGCGCTCGGCTTGGCCACGCCGATGGCGCTCACCGTGGGCATCGGACGTGCGGCGCAGCTTGGCGTGCTGGTCAAAGATGCCGAGGCACTGGAGACGCTGGAGGGCGTCGATACGCTGATGCTCGACAAGACGGGCACGCTCACCGAGGGCCACCCCTCGCTGACCCTTGCCCACCCGCTGCCAGGGCAGAACGCACGCGACCTGCTCACCTGGGCCGCCGCGCTGGAAACCCGCAGCGAGCACCCGCTGGCGCTGGCTTTTGTGCAGGCGGCAAAGGAGCGCGGTATCCGCCTGCCGAGCGTGGAGCAGTTCGTCGCTGTCGCGGGTTCAGGCGTCGCGGGCATGGTGGCCGGGCACGAAGTCGCCCTGGGCAAAGAAGCGCTCATGGCGCAGGCCGATGTCACGCTGCCGAGCGAACTCAGCGACCTCGCGTCAAGGCAGCGAGCCCTGGGCAGCACCGTTGTCTTCATGGCGGTGGATGGGAAGGCGACAGCGCTATTCGCCATTGGCGACAAGGCCAAGGCCAGCTCCGCCACAGCCGTCGCGGGCCTGCACGCGATGGGGCTAAAGGTCATCATGGTCACAGGCGATCACAAAGCTACCGCGGAGTCCATGGCGACGGCGCTCGGCATTGATGAAGTCCGCGCCGAGGTGGGGCCGAAGGAAAAGCTCTATCAAGTCTATGGCGCTCGCGACGAGGGCCGCCGTGTCGCCTTCGCTGGCGACGGCATCAATGACGGCCCCGCGCTCGCTGCTGCGAATGTGGGCATCGCCATGGGCACTGGTACCGACGTGGCCATGCACAGCGCAGGCGTGACGCTGCTCAAAGGCGACCTCAGCGGTATTCACACCGCCATCGCTCTGAGTCGCGAAACGATGCGCACCATCCGGCAGAACCTGTGGTTCGCCTTCCTCTACAACGGTATCGGCATCGCCATCGCCGCAGGCCTGCTTTACCCCCTCACGGGTTGGTTGATGAGCCCCATGCTGGCCAGCGCTGCGATGTGCCTTAGCAGTCTCTCGGTCGTGCTCAACAGTCTGCGACTACGCACGGCTGGCAGCGATGCATCATCGGTTATTCTTTAGCCGCTGCCAGCGACACGCAGACCAGCTCCTGGTCGCTACGGGCAAAAAGACAGCGCTGGGCATAGGCTGGGTGCGACCAGGCGATGCGGTGGCTGCGTCCGCGCAAGTCCGTGCTGGGCGAGATGAACTGGGCACTGCTCAGCCGCTCGAAGCCCTTCGGCGTGAGCTTGGCGATGACGATCTCGCCTTTCTCGGTGGTGATCCAGGTGCGGTCGCCATTTTGCACGAAGTAGGCGGTGGCCCAGCGACCATTGGCGAGCAGGGAGGTGTCCGTCCATACACGATCCCCCGTGGCGAGATCCAGGCAGCGCATCTCGCCATAACTGTCGATGCCGTAGGCGTGCCCATCGCGAATGAGCGGCGTCATGATCATGCAATGCAGCGCATCTGTTTTGCGCTCGCTGATGCCGTGGCGCTGCCAGAGCAGGTCAGGCGTGCTGAGGTTGGGCTTCAGTCCGAACAGGAAAGAGCCGTCGTAGAACGCGGTCAAAAAGACGCGCTTGCCGTCTTCATCAAGCACAGGGTCGGGCACATTGATGACCATCTTCGTGGGCTTGAAGGCTTCCTTCCAGAACACCTTGCCCGTGGCGGGTTCCAGGCAGGCCAGCCAGTTGCCCGTCCACGCGAGCAGCACCTGTTTGCCGCCCTGCTGGATGAGGCGTGGCGAGGAGTAGGAGGCGCGGCCATCGAGCGCACGCCAGCGTTCCTGCCCCGTCTTTAAATCGAGCGCCACAAGGCAGGCATCGGGCTGGCCTCCCGCTTGGATGATCACCAAGTCACCCGCCACCAGCGGTGCGGAGGTCACGCCCCAGACGTTGATGATGGCACGCAGTTCGGTAGCCAGATCGCGTGCCCAGAGCACCTTGCCACTCGTGATGTCGAGACAATGCAGATGCCCCATGGCACCCAGGGCAAAGGCTCGCCCCTCCGCCACCGTCACCGCTGCACGCGGCCCCAGCGCGTAGTCGATGTCGCGATAGACGCAGGGGTAGGCGTGAGTCCACAAGGCCTTGCCGCTGCTGCGGTCAAAGCACCGCACGCGCTCCTGCTCCTCGGGCGCAGTCACCCGATCCGTGAGGAGCACACGATCCCCCACCACGGTGGGGCCGCTGTAGCCAGCGCCCACCGGGGCCGTCCACACGGGCTTTAGCTCGGGTGTGGCAAACGTTTGCACGAGGCCTGTCTCATGCCACACGCCATCGCGCGTGGGGCCGCGCCATTGCGGCCAGTCATCGGCGCTCGCTTGGGTGTGGACGGCGAATGCGATGGCGAGAGGGAATAGCAGGCGAGTGGTCATGGCAGGCTCTGACTCGACGCGAGGGCTGGCATTCTATCATGCTCCCTCGTTCTGAATCATGCTGGACACGACGCGCTGGCGGGTGAATCAGCGGCAGCGGGCGAGGTGCCTGCGCTCCCTTTTCTAATGGCGAATGACACCCTTTCCCAACTACGCGCTGGCACACTGGCAGGTGCGACACGTCTCGATCTCTCGTGCGAGCTGACGGAGTTTCCCCGCGAGATTTTTGATCTCGCCGACACGTTGGAGGTGCTCAACCTCACCCAAAACCAACTGTCCTCCCTGCCCGATGACTTCGCCCGGCTGAGCAAGCTGCGAATCTTGTTTGTCTCTGAAAACCGCTTCCGCCACCTGCCAGCGGTGCTCGGTGACTGTGCGCAGCTCAGCATGATCGGCTTCAAGGCGAATCAGATCGAGACCGTCGATGCGGCAGCCTTTCCGCCACGGCTGCGCTGGCTGATCCTCACCGACAATCGCATCCGCCAACTGCCCGCGACACTGGGCCAGTGCCAGCATTTGCAGAAGCTGATGCTGGCGGGCAATCAACTGGCGCAACTGCCCGACGAACTGGCCGCGTGTGTGAAGCTCGAACTGCTGCGGCTCTCGGCCAATCAGTTCCACGCGCTGCCTGCGTGGCTCTATGCCATGCCGCGCCTGTGCTGGCTAGCGCTGGCGGGCAATCCTATGTCTGCCCCGCAAACCCACGAGTTGCCGAGCATTGCCGATATCGACTGGGCCAGCTTGCAGATGCAGGAGCGGCTGGGCGAGGGAGCCTCGGGCATAATTTCAAAGGCGCTCTGGACGCCAGCGAATCACAGCGAGGCAAGACCCGTCGCGGTGAAAATCTTCAAAGGCGAAGTCACCAGCGATGGCTTGCCCGCCAGTGAAATGGCAGCGTCGATGGCGGTGGGCGCACACCCTCATCTGGTCGAGGTGCTGGGGCGCATCACGCAACATCCGACAGGTGCCGAGGGGCTGGTGATGGCGCTGATAACGCCCGAGTTTGCGAATCTAGCCGGGCCACCGGGCTTCGATACCTGCACCCGCGATGTTTACCCAGAAGGCACGCGCTTCACCCTGCCAGTGCTGCGGCGCATCGCGTGGGGCATCGCCTCAGCCGCAGAGCAACTGCACGCGCGCGGCATCCTGCATGGCGACTTGTACGCCCACAATGTGCTGTGGAATGCCCAGGGCGACTGCCTGCTCGGCGACTTCGGTGCAGCGTCGTTTTACCCTGTCGCTGGTGGGCTCACGGCGCATCCTCTGCAACGCCTGGAGGTGTGCGCCTTTGGCTGCCTGCTGGGCGAGTTGCTAGAGCGCTGTGATTTAGAGCCTGGGCAAAATATGGCGGGGCTGAGGGCTCTGCACCAGCGCTGCGCCGCGAGCGATGTGGCCACGCGGCCATCGTTCGCAGACGTGCGCAGAGCGCTGTCCATCGCGACGGCCTGAACCTAAAACATCGCGCGGCTTGATGAATAACGAGGGCTGCTATCGCCGTTGAGGTGCGCGGGCTTTCCCTTGGCCCCTCACAACTCAACTCCATCCAACCATGACCCCATCACGACTCGCGCTCGCCGCAGCCCTCGCTCTCACAACCCTGCTCAGCGCCGAAGACAAAGCGGGCTGGACATCCCTCTTTAATGGCAAAGACCTCGCGGGCTGGTCGCAGCACAGCGGTAAGGCCGAGTACCGAGTCGAGGGCGACGCCATCGTGGGCAAGACGGTGCTGGGCACGGGCAACTCCTTTCTCTGCACCGACAAGACCTACGGGGACTACATCCTGGAGTTTGAATTCAAAGTGCCCGCAGGGATGAACTCCGGCGTGCAGTTCCGCAGTGAGTTCTTCGCCGAGGACAAGGCGCTGGTCATTGACGGCAAGGAGAAAAAAGTCCCCGCAGACCGCGTGCATGGCTACCAGTTCGAGATCGATCCCTCCACGCGTGCCTACACCGGTGGCGTGTATGACGAGGCCCGGCGCGGCTGGCTCAACGACCTGAGCAAGAACGAAGCCGCCCGCAAAGCCTTCAAGGCCGACGAGTGGAATCAAGCCCGCATCGAGTGTAAAGGCGACAGCATCAAGACCTTCGTCAATGGCGTCGCCGCTGCGGATTTCAAGGATAGCCTCACGCCCAAAGGCATCATCGCCCTGCAAGTCCACGGCATCGGCAAAGATGGCAAGCCCGGTTCCGAGATTCGCTGGCGCAACATCCGCATCCAGGAGCTGAAGTAGAGGCAAGGACAGCGAATGGGGAGCATACGCGTAGGCTCCCCATCGCTGCGCTAAATCCCTCACTCGGGATAAACGAACTCGTTTAGATTCAGCACAACGCGGCAGGCCTGCTCCAGCGACTCCTCGCGGAGGAACGCCAGCATCCGCGCCGACTCCGCCGCCGAGGGCTCGCGGCACAGAGCCAGTCGCCACGCCAGGGCGATCTGCTGCGCGGGCTCACCGCCCGCCTCGCGCTTCAGCCTCGCGGCAAAGTGTTTCGCCTGTTGGTTCACGAAGTCACCGTTGAACAAACTCAGCGCCTGCGGAGCCACGGTAGTGACCTGGCGCTGTGGGCAACTGCTCACCGTATCGGCGAGATCCAGCGTTTCCAGCATCGGGATCACTAGCCCCCGCTTGATGAAGGCATAGATACTGCGGCGCGAGGCCTCGCGCTCGTCCGAGACCTGCCAGACTTTCTCTTTATCCGTATTGGCCTCCAGCGCCGCCGCCGGGATGCTCGGCTTCATCGCCGGGCCATAGCGCTTTGGATTCAACTGACCACTGACGGCCAGCATCGAGTCGCGAATGGCCTCCACCTCCAGGCGGCGGTAGCGCATCGACGCGTCGGGCGTCTTGCTCGTCTGCCAGGTGCGGCTGGTCAGGATCAGGCGGTGCAGCTTTTTCAGCGACCACTGCGCCTCATGCATGAACCAATGCGCCAGCCAGTCGAGCAGCTCCGGGTTCGATGGGGGTTCGCCCATCACACCGAAGTCATTCGCCGTCTGCACCAGCCCCTGGCCGAAGTGCTGCTGCCACACACGGTTCACCATCACCCGCGCCGTCAGCGGATTATCCTCGCTCGCGATCCATTGCGCCAGGCCCAGGCGGCGCTGCGTCGTCGCCCCGCCCTGGGGGGGAAAGGGCGGCTGCTGTTTGACCAAAATCGCCGGCACCGCAGGCTCCACAAGCTCGCCCAATCGCGTTGGCGAACCGCGCAGCAGCACATGCGTCGCGGGTACTTTCGCGGCTGATTCACTCCACGTATAGGTCTCCACCTCACCCACCGGCACCGTCAGCTCCACGCGACCTTTGCGCGGGCGCTCCAGGGGGTTGAACACCGCCACCAGGCTGTAATAATCGCGTGTGGCCAGCGGCTCAAATTTATGATCATGGCAGCGCGCACAGCCGATCGTCAGCCCTAGAAAAGCCTGCCCCGTCGTACTGACGATGTCGTCCAGTTGGTCATACCGATCCGTCGCCGGATCAGCAGGCTCATCGTCCCAGTGGCCCAGGCGCAGGAAGCCCGTCGCGATGGTGGACTCCGCCGAACGGCCCGGCAGCTCATCCCCCGCGAGCTGCTCCACGATGAAGCGGTCGAAGGGTTTATCACCATTCAGCGCCTCAATCACGTAGTCGCGGTAGCGCCAGACAAACGGCTTCTCCGCGTCCCGCTCGTAGCCATTGCTATCCGCATAGCGCACCACATCCAGCCAGTGCCGCGCCCAGCGCTCGCCGTATTCAGGACGCGTCAGCAGATCATCCATCACCCCCTCCAGCGAGGCTCGCGTGGCCTGCTGCGCAAAACGCGCCTGCTCCGCCACCGTGGGCGGCAGCCCCGTCAGATCCAGGTGCAGACGACGCAGCAGCGCCATGGGCGGCGCCTGCGCGGGCGGCGGCATCCCCTGCCCTTCCAGCCTCGCCAGCACGAAGGCATCAATGCCATTGCGCCCCCAGGCCTTATCCTTCACCACCGGCAGCGCAGGCGAGCGCACCGGCTGGAAGGCCCAGTGCTCCAACGGCGCCTTCGGTATCTTTTCATCCAGCGGATACGCCGCCCCCGAGTCGATCCATCGCCCCAGCACCTCCACCTGCGCCGCCGTCAGCCGAGCCCCCTCCGGCGGCATACGTTCATCCTCCCCATGGGCCAGCACACGCTCCATCAGCAAGCTCTCGCCACTCTTGCCCGCCACGATAGCCGCATGTTTACCCCCCTTCGTGATCAGCACCCCCGCATCCAGCCGCAGCCCCGCCTTCTGCTTGATCGCGCCATGACAGGCCACACAGCGCTCCTTCAGCAGAGGCTTGATGTCCTTCTCATAATCCGGTGCCACCCCCGCCAGAGCGCTAGGCACCAGCAGGGAGCCAATGAGGGCCGTGAATTTCATGCCGCATAGAACGAACTCCCAACGCCATTATTCCGCCCCACCCCAGCGAGGAATCTGGACTGCCTCCTGCTATGGCTATGATCCGAATGGTGCGGACTTAATGTGGCATGTGGGAGCAGGCCATGAATGTCTTGGCACATTAGCCTTCGTTCAAATGGCCCTGCCTTCCTGACCTAACAATGACGCCGCCCATCAAGAGACTCCTCGTGGACGACCAGCGCTTATTTCGCGAAGCCCTCCGCATCGTGCTGGCTCAGGACGCCTCATTCGCTCTCGTTATTGCCTTCAATTCCCAGGCGCGACAGTCTATCCCTACGCTGGTTTGATGATGTGCAGGTAGGCTTCGACGTTCTCGGGCGAGTGCTCGATGTGGCAGTGGGTGCTGAGAATGCCGTCGGGGGTGAGGTTGCGCAGCTCGTCGGCGGTGCGGTGGGTGAGATCCCAGTCGAGCACGTATTTCATGAAGTGGCGTATGGGGTTGGCGGGGGTGAAGTTGCAGACGAGCAGCTTCCCGCCGGGGGCGAGCATGGTGTACATGGCTCCGAGGAGGCGCTTGCAGACGCGGTCGGAGAAGTAGTCGAAGAGGCCTGTGCAGTAGATGAAATCGTAGCCGCCTGCTTTGACGATGGGGCCGTGGCTGCTCGCGCCTTTGCGCTTCATGCGCGATTCATCCATGATGAGGCCTTGGATGGACATGCGCACGAAGTTGATGCGGGTGAGGCGCCAGTGCTCGCGCATGGCGTCCTCGACTTGGCGCTTGGCGAAGTCGAGGGTCTCGCGGTTGAAATCGACGAGGGTCAGTTCGGCGCTGTTGCACAGGTCATTGGCTCCGAGAAAGCTGACGACTTCATTGGCCGCGCCTGCGCCGATGCTGAGTACGCGGAGGTCGGTGCCGTCCACATGACAGCGCACGGCTTGCTCGTGGAGTTCGTTTTCTAGGACGTGGATGCGGGTGCGGTAGGCCTCGCCTGCGGGGGTGAGGACGAGCCAGGCGTTGAGCAGTTTGGCGAAGAGGGTGTGGCCTTCGTAGGGGTCATCCAGCAGCTTGTGCAGGGCTCCGTAATCGCCGGCGAAGCCGAGGGGCTTGGCGTAGATGTGGTGGATGAAGGGGGCACACATCATCAGCGGGTGCAGGTGCTGGCGGACCAGGCTGTGGTACTCGGCATCGAGGTCGGCGGGGATGTTGACGGCGACTTTTTCCAACCGGGCGAAGACGGCGTCGAAGGCGGGGAAGACCGACTGCTGCATCTGAAGCAAGAGGGCGCGGTGGGCCTGGGCGCGGGTCTCGCCGGGCTGGGGCAAGTGGCTGATCTCGATGCGGTCTAGGCACTGCTGGGCCTCCTCCAGTAGGCTGGCGACGTCGGCGATGGTGGCTTTGAATACTTCGCTGATGCGGGCCAGTAGCGTGACGCGCTCAAAGAAGGGCGCGAGGGCGCTGCCGGCGATGTGCGGCATGACGCTGGCACTGCTATTCGGCGAAACTTGTTGCCACTTGCCCTGGAGCGCCCATTCGCAGATGAGGGAGCGGCCCGTGTTGACGACTTTGGCGAGGCGGGTGGGGCCACGGTAGGCCTCCTGCTGGCCGAGGTGAACGGTGGCCTCGCTGGCCAACCAGCCGGGCGGCAGGACTTGCATGGGGTTAAGCACCTCGCACACGACGAAGTGGGGACTGACGCGAAGGATGCGCCCGGTGACGCGTGTACCCTCGGCATTCACGGCCTCGAAGCGATTGGCACTCTCGATGAGCAGGGCTTCGTCGCGAAGGAAGCTGGAGGCGATGCCTTGCTCGGCGATGGCGTCGCTGACGAGTGACAAGATGGGGGCTTCCTGGGGGAGGCGGTCTGTCGCGTCGGGGTGCGGCAGTTCAGCGCTGGCTTGCGGGCTTGCGGGGCTGTCCTCCGCTAGCTCTTCGCTGATTGGGCTCTCGGGCACTACTGGGGCCATAGCTGTCTCAGCAAGTCGCAGCCGGGGCGGCGAGGGGAAAGGGATGATGGTGGAGCGCGCGGCCTCGTCATGGTTGGCGGGACTGGCGGCGGCCTGCTGCTCGGCGAGTGAGGCCTCATTTTCCAGCAGCGTGGAGGCTTCTACCGAGAGCGGCACACCGCTGAGCTGGGCGGGCGGGGGCAGTACGAGGCGCGGCGGCGTGGCCTCGACGGTGGGCTCTGGGCTAGGCTGGGGGCTGGGCTTGACCTGGGAAGGGAAAGTGGGGTGCTGGGAGACGATGGGTACTTGGTTCTCCAGCAGCCCGCGCAGGTCTTTCCAGTCCACAGGAAGGGGTACCATCTGGCAGCCAGCGATGTCGCGCAGGCCTGCGATCACCGGCATGTTTTTATCGGGCGAGGGGGTGAAGCCGACCAGGGTGACGGCATCGCCGCGCGCCGCGCGAATGGCGTCCACGGTTGCCTGGGCATTGAGGCCACGCAGCCCCATGTTGATGAGCACAGCAGCGAGATTCTCATGCTCCACACGCCGCAGCCCTGCCTCGACGGAAGGGCTCAGAAAGACCTGGCAAGCACTGCCAAAGGCACCGCGAAGGGATTCCACCAACTTCAAATCGTCAGCGATGACAAGCACGGTGGGAGTAGCAGCAGACTTGTTCATGAGGGGCACAGGGCCAAAACGCTACTGGAATTTTGGCAATAACTCAAAATTTTTGTTTATCGGTTATGTTACTGAAATTTCAGTGATGCAAAACATCGCCCCTGGGAGCGAACCGCGTGCCTTGTTCGCTTGTAGAATTGACCGCCTAACTTTTTGCCAACGGCCAAAACGCCTGCAAAGTCCACGCACCGTGCAAGTTCTCATCGCCACCCTCTGTGATTTCGCCGCCGACTATCAGGGCAAACTCTGTATTCTCGGCTCCTTCGACACCCTCTGCTCGCAGAAATTCCCTGTTGAACATCCGCAGTGCTCCTTCGCTCTGCGGCTTTTTTTCGATAACGAAGACCAGGGCAACATCACCCTCACCATCCGTGCCCTGGGCACCGAGGACGAGGATGTGATCCCGCCCTGCAAGGTGCCCATCGACGCCACCATGCCGAATGCCTACACGCCCTTTGTCACGCGCAATGTCGTGCTCAATTTACAGCGCCTGAAGCTCGATAAACCAGGGCTCTACCGCTTCGTCGTGGAGCGCGATGGCGACGAAGTCATTGGCGTGCCGCTGCGCGTGATGCTCTTCGACAAACAAGGCAAAGCGCCTGGAGCCTACGGTTGAATGACGAAACTGTGAGGGCGTAGCGAGCGTTATTCGCACCTGTCCAAAGGCAAATCAGAGATCGAGTCATTCGGAGAAATCCGTTTCATCATTCATTCTTCATCCTTTGAATTTATGCACCCCGGCACCACACGTTCTGTTCTGAATCCGCTGGAAACACCCGTCGCCCAGCCCGTGCGCCAGCTCTCGGTTTTTCTCCACAATCGCGTCGGTGCCTTGATGTCGCTGGTGCGACTGCTCAAGGATCACAAGATCGAAGTGCTCGCTCTCAGCGTGCAGGAGTCCACTGAGATGACGCTAGTGCGGCTCGTGCTCAGCGACCCCGAGGGAGCCGAGGAACTCTTCATGGAGCGCGGCATCCCGCATGTGGTCAGCACCCTGGTCGTCGTGGAGCTGCGAGAAGGCGACCACGACCTGCCGCATGTGCTCAGCACGCTGCTCGCCGCCGAGGTGAATATCCACGTCGCTTATGGCATCCTCACCCGCCCCAGCCACTACCCCCTGCTCGCCCTGCATGTGGACGATAACGACATCGCCAGCGATGTGCTGAATCACTCCGGTTTCAAAGTGATAACCCAGGGGGATTTGAGTCGGTAGGCACAGCCACACCGCTGCCCACAAACGGGCCTGATGAATATGAAGCCAACCAACGATCCCGAAGCCCCCAAGACCCGCTGGAAAATGGGCCGCGTCGTCTTGCAGCGTGAGACGGCGCATCGCGGCGGCAAAACCGTCATCGTCGTCAAAGACTTCGCCACCCACCTGCCGCAGTGCGTCATCGACACCATCGGCCAGCGCCTGCGTGCCGCCTGTGGCTGCGGTGGTAGCGTGAAGGGCAAGCGCATCGAAATCCAAGGCGACCAAGCCCCCCGCGTACGCAGTGTGCTGGAGGCCGAGGGCTTCGAGGTCGCTGGGGTGAAGTGACGCGATCCCAAGAAAGTGTGATTGCCCCGAGCCGCATCCCACCGCACATACTTCAGATGAAGACCCTCCGCTGTCTCCTGGCCTGCACATTCGCCATCGCCTTCACCGCTTGCCAAAACATCGCCCCAAGCAGCGGCGATGCGCTGGGCAATCGCCCCGGCCCCAGCGGCTTCACCACCGTCGTCATCGACGCCGGGCATGGTGGCAAGGACTCGGGCGCACGCAGCCGCAGCACCGGGGCGATGGAGAAAACCTACGCTCTCGACATCGCCCAGCGCGTCGCCAGCGAACTGCGCGGGCGCTTCCGCGTGGTGATGGTGCGAGACTCGGATCGCTTCGTTCCGCTCGATGATCGCGTTCGCATCGCCAGCCGCTCAGGCAATGCCGTGCTCGTCAGCATTCACCTCAACTCTGGCCCACGCCGCCTCTGTGGCCCCGAGACCTTCTACTGGCGTGTGGATAGTTACAGCCTCGCGCGCCGCCTTCACTCCAGCCTAGAGACTGCCGTGCCCGGCAGCAGCAACAGCCGTGGCCTCACACGCCGCCGTCTGCGCCTCACCCGTAACCCTACTCTGCCCTGCGTCCTCGTCGAATGCGGCTACCTCTCGAACGCTACTGAGGCGCATCGGCTTACCCACAGCACCTATCGCACCACCCTCGCGCACGCCATTGCCAGTGCCATCTCCACCACCGCCCAGTGTGGCGATGCAGGCATAGGCCCGCTGCCCAAGCCCCTCTACGCGCCGCTGAGCAAGGGCTCCGACCATCGCGAATAGAGCAGCTTCCAACCCCACTTTCATCATTCAACCCTTACCTCCACCTCTCCCCTTATGAGCAAACGCTGGCGCATCGCAGGCATCAATTTTGATCACTTCCACATGGGCGACCTGCTGCGGCAGACGGCACGTCATCCGAATGCCGAGATCGTCGGCATCAGCGATGAGCAACCCGAGCGCATGGTCGAGGCGCAGCGCAACTTCGGGCTCAGCGACGCCCAGGTCTTCACCGACTACCGCGCCTGCATCGAGCAGACTCGGCCCGACATCGTGGTGCTCTGCCCCGCCGCCTCGCGGCATGGCGAGTGGGTGGCGAAGGTCGCGCCCTTCGGCACGCACATCATCATGGAGAAACCCTTCGCTGGCTCGTTGGCCGAAGCCGATGCCATGGTCGCAGCTATGCAGTCGCACGGCAAACTCCTAGCCATCAACTGGCCACTCGTCTGGATGCCTGTGCAGCAGACGGCGCATCGGCTTATCCAAGAAGGCCTCATCGGCGAGGTGCATGAGTTCCATCACCACGGCGGCAATCGCGGCCCGCTCTGCCACGGTGCCGACAAGATCGACAAGGAACCCAGTGCTGCCGAGAAAGCCGCAAGCTGGTTTTACAGCAAGGCCCAGGGTGGCGGCTCCATGCTCGACTACATGGGCTACGGCACCACGCTCGGCACCTGGCACCTGGGCATGAAGGTGCCCGAGGAAGTCACCTGCACCTGGCACGGCAGCGAGGGCATCGAGGTCGATGAACACGCCGTCGCCGTCTTCCGCTACGCCAGTGGCCTGAGCAAAAGCGAGACCCGCTGGGGCACCTTCACCGATCCCTGGACGCACCAGCCCCAGCCGCAGTGTGGCATCGTCATCAAAGGCAGCGCCGGCACGCTATCGGCCTGGGACTATGCCACCACCGTGCGCGTGCAAACTCGCGCCTGCCCGGAAGTCTACGACGTGCCCTGCGACACCCTCGCCGCGCCCTACCGCGACCCCATCGAGCACGTCATCCACAGTCTCGAAACAGGCGCACCCCTCATCGGCCCACTGACGCTGGAGTGCTCGCGCATCGGCCAGCAACTTGTTGATACCGCCTTCCTTAGTGCCGTGGAGAAGCGCACGCTGGCGCTGCTGCGGTGAGGTCGTTACCTCGCCAGTAAAATCTCGGGCGTGATGGCAAAGCCTGGCACTGACTTCGACTCGGCTTGCTCCGTTGCTTCAACGGTGCGCACGTTTTGATAGGTGCCAGCCTGCGGATCGCTGTAAATTTCGATCTGTTGCCGCGAGGCAAGGATGAGCCAGAATTCCGCGATGCTGGCGCTGGCGTAGGCTTCGGCCTTGCTGCGATCATGCGCCTCTGATGTCACCGCGACTTCGATGACTAATTCGGCGGTGGTGGGGTGCTCAAAAAGGTAATCTTCCTCAATGCCTTTGATGACCGCGACATCGGGCTCGGGCTCAGAAATGCCACAGTGGATAGGTTGCTCACCCCGAACGTGATAAGCTTCATTGACGATAGACCGCAGCATTTTAGCCAGCTTCAAGGCAACAAAGGAATGGAACGGGGACTTGGGCATTTTGGGAAAAACAAAGCCGTAGAGCAGTTCCGACTTCTCCGGGATGAAGCCCATCTCACCAAGGGCATGATAGGCCTCGACCGAAAGCGGCCATGCAGGCTGCGGGCTCGTGGTTTGGTGTTGAATCGTAAGTGCCGACATCTTGAACGACGCTACATCGGCGTGAAGAAATTCTCAATGCTTGTTTCCCCGCCGCGCTCCTGCTTTGCTCGTGCCATGTCCCACTACGGCCTTAGCGACACCACCACGGCGCAGACTTTTATCGCGCCTGTGCTCGACTATCTGCCGCACGCACCGCGTGGCTACCAGCCGCGCATCGGCTTGATCGGGGCTGGGGGCATTTCGGAGTATCACCTGCGGGCTTATAAAAAGGCGGGCTGGGAGGTGTCCGCGATCTGTGACCGCACGCTCGATAAAGCCGCTGCCAGAGCGCGTGAGTTTTACCCCGATGCGATGGTGACGACGGACTATCGCGAGCTGCTTGCGCGAAAGGACATCGACATCATCGACGCGACGCCACACCCGGCGGCACGGGTGTTTATCATCGAAGAAGTGTTGTTCGCCGGAAAGCATGTGCTCAGTCAGAAGCCCTTCGTGCTCGACCTCGCGGAAGGCGAGCGTCTCGCCGCTCAGGCGACGAGGCTGGGCCTGCGGCTCGCGGTGAATCACAACGGGCGTTGGGCACCGCACTTCAGCTACATGGCGGCAGCGCTGCGGGCGGGGCTCATCGGCGAAGTCGCCAGCATCGACTTCGTGCTGCACTGGGATCATACCTGGACAGCGGGCACAAGCTTCGAGGCGGTGGAGCATTTGCTGCTCTTTGACTTTGGCATTCATTGGTTCGACATCGCTACCGTCTTCATGCGCGGCGAGTTGCCGACACGCGTCTATGCCAGTGAGCGGCGCACCTCGTTTCAAAAAATGAAACCGCCCTTCCTTGCCAGCGTCATCGCCGACTATGCGAGTGGGGCGCAGGTGCGGTTGAATTTTAACGCGCATGTCCAGCACGGCCAGCAGGACAGCACCACCATCACAGGCAGCCACGGCACCCTCCGAGCCAGCGGCCCCGGCTTGAATGAGCAACGGCTATGGCTGCACACGGCGGAAGGTAACGCCGAAGTGCCACTGCAAGGCTGCTGGTTCGACAACGGCTTCGCAGGGACGATGGGAGAGCTGCTCTGTGCCATCGAAGAAAACCGTGAGCCGAGCAACTGTGCCCAATCGAGCCTGGCTGGACTGAGGTTCTGCCTTGTGGCGCTGGAGAGTGCTGGCGGGGAAGATCGCAGGCTCTGCGGAGCAGCGGCAGCGTAGTTTACATGGCAGGCTTACGTGCCATGAGCCTTTGCCGCCTGAGGCTTTCCTTTTAACCTCACGCGATGTGTTTCGTATAGCCCGCCGCATCCATGAGCGTGGTGGCGTCGGCGGTGTTGCTGGGGGCGATCTTGAACATCCAACCGCTGGTGTAGGGCTCGCGATTGATGAGGCCGGGGTCGGAGCTGAGAGCTTCATTCACGGCGACGATTTCGCCAGCCACGGGGCTGTAAATGTCGCTCGCGGCTTTCACCGACTCGACGACGGCGACTTGCTCTCCTGCTTTGACCTGGCGGCCTACTTTGGGCAGTTCGACAAAGACAATGTCGGTCAGTTCGGCCTGCGCGTGGTCGGAGATACCGACAGTGGCAGGGGATTCATGGGCAGCGATCCACTCATGGGAGTCGCGGAAACGAAGGGTGGTGGGGACTTGGCTCATGGCGCGGGATGGGTAGCAAGGGATGTGGGGGGTGCAAACGGCTCTTGCCTTCTGCCTTGCACCCACCTTGACACACCGCTTCATCCCGACACCTTCGCGGCCCCCATGCGCATTTTATCCGGTCTCCAACCCAGCGGTCGTCTCCATATTGGCAATTATTTTGGCATGATGGAGGCTGCGCTGAAGCTCCAACACGAGGGCGAGGCGTATTACTTCATCGCCGACTACCACTCTCTGACCTCGGTGCATGAGGCCAAGACGTTGCGCTCGTATGTGCGCGATCTTGCCATCGACTTTCTCGCCTGCGGGCTAGATCCCACGAAGTGTGTATTCTTCCGCCAGAGCGATGTGCCGGAGCATACCGAGCTGTCATGGATACTCAGCACGGTGACGCCGATGGGGCTGCTGGAGCGCTGCCACAGCTACAAGGACAAGGTGGCCAATGGCATCTCGGCCTCGCACGGTTTGTTCGCCTACCCGGTGCTGATGGCTGCCGACATCTTGCTCTACGAGAGCGATGTGGTGCCTGTGGGTCGCGATCAAAAACAGCATGTGGAGGTGACGCGCGACATCGCCATTAAGATGAACGAAACCTTTGGCAAAGGTCTGCTGAAGCTGCCCACACCACGCATCCGAGAGGAGACGGCGGTCGTGCCCGGTCTCGATGGGCGAAAGATGAGCAAGAGCTATGACAACACCATCCAGCTCTTTGAGGAGCCTGCTGCGCTGAAGAAAAAAATCATGAGCATCGTGATGGACTCGACGCCCCTGGAAGCTCCCAAGCCGACCGAAGGCTCCAGTGTCCTCGCATTGTACAAACTCGTCGCCAGCGATGCGGACTATGCTGCGATGGTTGCCGACCACGAGCGTGGTGGTGTTGGCTACGGCGATTTCAAAAAGCGGCTGCTTGCGGCGACGAGTGCTTATTTTGCGCCCTTCGTGGCTCGCCGCGCCGAGATCGTCGCCGACACGGGTTACGTGGATAAAGTGCTCGCCGAGGGCGCTGAGAAGGCGCGTGCCGTGGCCCGAAAGACACTCAACAGAGTCCGTGATGCCGTGGGTCTGGGCGGTTAGGTCGGGCTACACCGCTTCGTCGGCGATCACCTTTTGCTGCGGATTGATACCCAGCGCTATGACTCCGCAGAGGAACATGACCATCGCGCTGAAAATCATCCCCGCATGGTAGTTATGCTGCGTGTCGAAGCGAAGCAGCACCCAAGCCATCAAGAGGGGCTGCACCGCTGCGCCGAAGTTGCCCCACATATTGGACCAACCAAAAATCTGCGCTTGGTGCCGCCCGCTGATGTCCTGCATCGTCGTCCACGTCGCAGGCAGTGCGAAGTCGGTGCAAAAAGCCACCGCGCCAAAGGCCAGCGCCAGCCCCACAGGCGAGTGCAAGTACATCGCCGCAATGTAGGCCGCCGCCGCGCCAAAACGCGTCAAGCACAGTGGCAAACGTCTTCCCCACACAGGCCCTAGTCGGCGTGTACACAAGTCGGTGAAGATGCCGCCGAGCGGCAGCGCGGCGATGCCAATCGTCAGCGCCACCGTGGAGACTTTACCATTCGTCGCATCGTCGAAATGGCAGACTTCTTTGAGGTACTTGGGCAGCGATGTCAGCAGAAACACCCAGCCCAGATTGGCCAGGAACTGATAGATGTTTAGCAGCCATAAATTGCGACTGCGGCACACGGGCTTCCATGGGAAGGCGCGTGGCGGCTCTGTGACAGGCAAGAAATCGCCACGCCGCTCGGCGAGCAGTGCTACTTCGGCCTCATTGCAGTGCGGATGCTGACGCGGGTGCTCGCGAAAGATCAGCCAAAACGCCAGCGCTACTCCCAGGCCCACCACACCGTAGATCCAGCCTGCCCAGCGCCAGTCGCCCGCTTGCAGTATCACGTAAGCCGTCAGCACTGGTGCCGCCGCCCCACCGATGCGCCCGCCCATCGTCACCATGCTGCTGCTCAGCCCGCGCCAGTCGATGTGGGCCCACTTCGTCATGATGCTGCTGCTCGCTGGGAACGCCCCTGCCTCGGCAAGCCCACAGCCCAGCCGCGCTAGCATCAGCAGTGTGAAGTTCGTCGCAAAACTCGTCCCCACCGTGAACAACGACCACAGGGCAATGTAGATCGCCATCAGCCAGCGCGCCCCGAAGCGATCGCTCAGCCAACCCGCAGGCATCTGCGCCAAAGCGTAGGCCCAAAAAAAGGCGCTGACCACACGATCCATCTGCCAGCTCTCCAGCGGCATCGACTTCAAAAAGGAGTCACTGTGGATGATCCAGCCGATGCAGGCTCGATCCAGATACATCAGCAGCGCCACCACCGTGGTAATGGTCAACACAGCAAAGCGAACGCGCGTGGGAGGAATAGGGGTAGGCATCGGCAGCAGGCTAACGAAACGCCCCGCGCTTGGCGAGTTATGATTCCCCCCAAGGGGCAAAAACACCCTCTGCGCCAGTCATCGCCCCTACGCCTCGCAAGCCCTCCCAGTACCACATTGCCCAGTTGATTTGCCAAGAAAACCAGCCGAGGCGAGAGTTTCCTGTTACAGTCTGCAAATGCCCCGCTGGTACTACATGCGCGAAGAAAATGAATACGGCCCTCTCAACGAGGAAGTCGTACGAACCCTGATGCGCCGTGGCAAACTCGATGACTTCAGCCAAGTCAAAACCGAGGGCAGTGACCTCTGGCAAAACCTCAAAGACAGCCCCCTCGCCCTCCCCGCCACGGCTGAGGTGGAGGCCGCTCTCCCCACGGAGCCCGACATCGTCGTCGTGCCACCCATACCCGAGGCAGGCTACACCTTCATGCCCCCCGAGTGCGCCCTCAGCTCAATGGTGGCCATCATCGTCTTCACCATCGAGATCGTGCTGCTCCTCGCCCTCTTGCCCACACTCCTCGCGATGGGACTTGCGGGGGATGATGGTGCCTCGCTGCTGCCCCCATGGTTGCTGCTCAGTGAGAGCCATCTCGCTGACTTCTTTGACATACTCATCCCGTGGCAAGTGCTGCTCCTCGCCATCCACTTCGGCACCGTCATCATGTGGCACAGCGCCACCGCCGATGTCCCCCCGCTGCTCGGGGCCGAAGTCGTCCATCACAGTGCTGGCTCTGCCTGGTGGTGGGCCGTCCCTGGGGCCAACCTCATCATCCCCCTGCAAGCCGTGCGCGAGACCTGGAACCTCAGCCGCAACCCCAAAGCCTGGAGCAATGGCAGCATGAGCACCAACCCCGCCCTCATGCTCTGGTGGATCGCCTTCCTCGCTGCCGTTTTTTGTCGTGTCGCCCAACTGCTGTTAACCATGAATTCCAGCGTCGTGAACGAACTCACGCGTGCCGATTACCTGCGTGGCCCCAAGATGCTCTTGGCCGCTGGCCTATCCTGCACCTGGATCGTCCACCTCATCCTTTTCATCTACATCGTCGTCGTCATCTACCGCCGCCAGAGAGCCCAACTCAAAGGCACCAGCCTTCCCGGTCGCCGCCGCCGCCGAGCCTTATAGGCGACAAACCCGATCAACAATTGGGAATTTAGCTTGCAACCCCCTGTTTATAGGCTAAAGACACTCTTGTCCAGTTCCGTTTAACCCCCAAGACTACCCGTTTACTGCCATGTCAAAAGCCAGCGTCGAAGACATCAAACTCGCCTCCCAGGGCCTCCGTGGCCAGATCGCCGAACAGTTCGCCGATACTGCCCTCACCCACGTCCCCGACGACACGAACATCCTGATGAAATTCCACGGCTCCTACCAGCAGGACGACCGTGATCTGCGTGCCGGACTGACCAAGGAAAAGAAAGACAAAGCTTGGAGCTTCATGGTGCGCAGCAAGATGCCTGGTGGTCGCATTTCCGCTGCCCAGTGGCTCATCCACGACGACCTCTGCACCAAGGCCAGCGGCACCCTCCGCCTGACCAATCGCCAGGGCATCCAGTTGCACGGCATCCTCAAGGGAGGAATGAAGGAAGTCATCAGCAACGTCTGCCACAGCGGCCTCACCACCATGGGAGCCTGCGGCGACGTGGTGCGCAATACCATGGGGCCTGCCGCCCCGCTGGATACCGAAGTGCATCGCGACTCCCAGCGCCTCACCGAAGAGCTGAGCCAGCGCTTCCTCTGGCGCTCCACCGCCTACGCCGATCTCTGGCTTGATGGCGAAAAGATCGACCCCGAGTGGCTCAACGACCCCGAGGTGAACCCCGCTGTTCGCGCCGTAACCAAGGCCCCGGAAGGCGAAGACCCCATCTACGGCAAGACTTACCTGCCGCGTAAATTCAAGATGGCCGTCGCCATCCAGCCCTGCAACGATGTCGATATATACAGCCAAGACGTTGGCTTCGTCCCGCACGTCGTCGATGGCCAAGTCGAAGGCTACACCATCCTCATCGGCGGCGGCTTCGGCATGAGCCATGGCCAGCTCAATACCCGGCCCTTCCTCGCCCAGCCCCTCCTGTACGCCAAGCGCGAGCACGTCGTCGATGTCACCGAAGCCATCGTCACTACCCAGCGCGATTTCGGCAATCGCGAGGAGCGCAAGCACGCCCGCATGAAGTACCTCGTCGCGCTGAAAGGCATCGAGTGGTTCCGCAGCGAAGTCGCCAACCGCCTCCCCGGTATCGAAACCTACCCCGCCAAGGATGTGCATTTCGACAGCGTCGAAGACACTCTCGGCTGGCACGAGCAAGGCGACGGCAAGCTCTACCACGCCTTCTACGTCAGCATGGGCCGCGTCGCCGATGTCGCCAATGAGCCGCAGTATCGCAGCGCCCTGCGCGAGATTTGCGAGAGCGTGAAGTGCCCCATCGTCGTCACGCCGAACACCAACCTCATCTTCGCCGACATCGCCCCGGCGGATCGCTCCAAAGTCGATGCCATCCTCGCCAAACACGGCGTCGGCCAAGACGCTGCTTTGACCCGTGCCCGCAAGGTCGCCCACGCATGCGTCGCCCTGCCCACTTGCGGCCTGGCCCTTAGCGAGAGCGAGCGCGCCCTGCCTAGTCTCATGGACGAGATCGACCCCATCCTCACTGAGTTGGGGCTGGAAAATGAGCCCATCCTCTTCCGCATGACGGGTTGCCCCAACGGCTGCGGTCGTCCCTACAACGCCGACTTCGGCTTCGTCGGGCGTTCCCCTGGCAAGTATGCCCTCTTCATCGGCGGCAGCGTGCGTGGCAATCGTCTGGCGGGTCTGGAATACAAGACCGTCCTCCGTGTCGAGCTAGCCGACAAAGTCCGCACCTTCCTCGTCGCCTACAAAGCCGAGAGGAAGGAAGGCGAAATCTTTGCCGACTGGTTTGGCCGCACCCGCCCCGCTGGGCCCGCGCCCGACCCCGAGCAGTTCCACATCGAACTGACCGAGCGTGCCGCGAAGCTCGCTGGAGCGAAGGTGGAAGCCGCAGGGTAATTCCGAACGCCTCACATTTCCGCGATACGATAGCCGAAGCCAGGGCCGCCCAGGGTGCTGAAATCGACCACGCCGTTGCGTCGCTGGTACAGGCCAGGATGCACGGCGGCTTCTTTTAATGAGGCGTCGGGGTAGAACTGCATGGCGTTGCATTCCACGCCCTGGATGGTGCCAGCGTGGGCGGCGAGGCGCACATGCGGGATCATCGCGAGCGTTGGGTTGGTGAGGTCTTGCACCATCAAAGGCATACCGTGGGCCTTGGCCCAGCAGAGGCTGAGCAGGGCCCCGGTCTGGGTTTTGCAAGTCTTTAGCGCGACGCCCGACCACCCGAGACGGCGACCCAAGCGCACGAATTCCCAGTCGTGCGCGCTCTCGTCGAGGAACAATGGCTTGCGTGCGGAGACGCTGCGCACGTCGATCTGGTGGGCCTCTAGGTCATAGGGGAAGGGCTGCTCGACGTAGAGCGTGCGGGCGTATATTTCGGGCTCGTTGGCGAGCAGGCCATCCATGATTTCATTGACATAGGCGGGGGCTTTGACGGTGCAGTTGAAGTCGGCACTGAACCAGCGCACGCCAAGCGGCAAACCGATGCGCCCGATGCGCACCATGCGCTGGTAGTCCCACTCGGCATCGGTGCCGCGCAGCTTGATTTTGAGGCAAGTGAGGCCGTCTTGTTTGATCCAGTCTTCCAGGAGAATGGGGTAGCCGTCGTTGGGCTCGCTGCCCGTGAGGTCGCAGGCTTCGAGGGCATCCACGCCACCGACGAGATGCCAGACTGGCAGGGTGGTGGGTGCGTTTTTGACGAAGTAGTCCTGCGGGTAGCGCCCGGTAAAGTCGATGTCTTCTGCATCCGCCTCGATGTAGGCCGCGAGATCGCGGTTCATGAACTCGGCGTTGTAGGTGGTGTAGATGTCGCGCCCGAGCAGCACGCCGAAGGCGTCGTGGACGGCGATGTCGAAGGCGCTGAAGGCGACGAGCGCGCCGAGGTAGGGCATTTCGAGCGGCGACCTGTGGTTTTCATCCGCGAGGGCTTTCATCAGTACGCCGTGCTGGAAATCCTGCGCGATCTCCATCGGGTGGCCTTGCAAGCCTGAACCCACGAGCAGTGTAGCCACGCGGCTGGAGAAGGATTTCATACGCTCGGTGCGCTCGGCGATGGTCAGCGTGCTGGGCCATACCCACGAGACACTGAGCGGCGTCTCGCCCCAGCCCTGGGCTTGTGTGCCTGCGCGATCTTCCACGGTCACTTGCACACGCAGGCAGACGACGTTTTGCACCGTCTCGGGGCCGAACTTCAGCGGCACGCGCAGGGTGATAGGCAGGAAATGAACGTCGGCGGCGATGACTCGGATGTCGGTGGGCTTCATGGTAGTTGGTGGGTGGGGTGAGAAGTGGGTGGCGGCGAGGGTAACAAGGATTGTGAACTGCGCGAGTGCTGAGGACAAGGTGATGCAAACGCGCTGAGTGAGACTGAACCTGTCATTGCGCTTGTCGCTAGTCGCGCAACACTTCGCGCACCATGAAACCCACCGTCCTCACCTTCGTCGTCGCCGCGCTGTTGCTCGGCTCCACACTCCACGCCAATGACTTTACCGACAGGCTTAAGCGAGCCGTGGGAAAGGCTGCTGACAAAGTCGGTGATGCGGCCCATAAGGTGGGCGACAAGAGCCGCACTTGGGTAGCCCAGGCCAAAGAAAATCTGGGGCTAACGCCTGAAGATTACATCCGTCGCGCCGATGTGCAGTTGGCCAAAATGGATGCGCAAATCCGTGCGCTGAAGGATGTCACGGGGGCCACGGCGCGTGAGTATTTCAAGACGCGAGTGCTGGCGCTGGAGCAACATTTCGCCTTCACGGTGGACGAGTTCACATCGCTGCAACTGAGCACGACG
>JANOAR010000076.1:0-25685 GCA_031411235.1 Verrucomicrobiota bacterium
TGGAACCACGGCTAATCTCACCGTGCCCCGGAGGGGCGCGAGAAGCTATCTTGGGGATCATCATGTTTTGGGAAAAACAGCGAGCGGCATGGCGCACAAAAAGGGAGGTAATGGAACCAGGACAGATCGGCTAAAGCCTCGTACTCCAACGAGGCCAACTTGTGCCTTGGAACGCTCGGCCCAAGGCAATGAATCGCCACGTTGGAGTACGAGGCTTTAGCCGCTCTGTCCTTGCCACTTGTGGCCGTAGTCTTGGCTTATGTTGGGCCACGCTTTTCCAAAAACGTGATGCGCGGCAGTATAACTAGGCACTTAATCAAGTGCCATTCCTGACAGTCTCCAAGTCTGACAGCCTGATAGTCTTCTCTGCCCGGCGCAAGCCTCCCAAGGCCCAACCGCCGAAAAGGCAGCCTCAAACGGGACGCGTTTGCCCCTGCCGACGCCTCGGCTATCACCGATGAGAGCCGTTTAGCCCTGCCGAGGCCTCAGCAGCCCTAAACGGAGCGCGTTTACCCCTGCCGACGCCTCGCCTAGCACAGATGAGAGCCGCCCAGCCCAACCGACGCCTCGGCTGCGTCAAACGAGCCGCGCCTAACCCCGCCGACGCTCCGGCTATCGCAGATGAGAGCCGTTTAGCCCCGCCGACACGGCGGCAGGACCAAACGGGACGCGTTTAGCGGTTCCAAATGCCACTGCTGACATGCCACCCACCATGCTCCCACCCAGATTCCCATGGCAAGGTTTGCGGCATGGGGCCAGTTTGCACCGGAGACTTTGGTGTTCTGCCAAAGTTTTTTGAACTTGCGCTGCCAGAGCCCTATTTGTGTGACAGCGCAGGGGAAGTGGTTCAATATGCAAAGGTTCATTGTTCCGAAGCATTTAACCACTGTTCCTCGTCCACCGGCCCATAGGTGGTTCCTCCAATGTCCCAATGATTCAAGCTAGAGTATGGTAAAGCGTCCAAAAAAATCCTCCCCAGCGGCTCCGAAAGAGGATCTGGCCAAAGAATTACCTGCTGCTATAGTGTTGATGACGGTCATGTAGCGTGCGGGCGACGTTCAGGTCATTCTCCAACTCGTTCTCACTCGTCTGCAAGGCGGAGACGTCCCAGCGCCCGAGTTCATAAAGGAAATGCACTCGGGGCATGTCGGCGAGGTCGGCGGCTTGGCCGGAACTGAGCCTGCCTGTGTCAAAGAGCTTCACCGCCATCGCCATGCGTGCTTCGCGCGCAAACTCGCCTTCGGAAACGTGCAAGGAACCGAGGAGCGATTCGGGGTATGGGATGCTCAGAGTCTTCATGGTTGGAGTGCAGGGCACCAGAAAGGCGGAGGCAAGGTGGGGATTGGCACCTTTCATCTGTGGTGGGTCGTCCGGCGTCGTCCATGGTAAGATGAAGGACGCAAGTGCCGATGGATTCCCAGCTGATGCCACGCTCACGAGCTAGGGTGGACGCTGCTCAAACCCATCGCTTCCTGGAGTTCCTGCAAGCGTCCTTTGCCGCCATTCCCTCGTGATAGGGTTACACCCCATCGTGAAGGGCGAAGGGGGCCGTTAGTCTCGGCGGACATCTCCTGAGCAGGGGCGGTGCTGCTGTTGCAACCCATGAAAACCCATTCCCTCACGCCCGAACCGATGCATCGCCTCGTCACTTGCTCCTGCTGCTGCGCGATCAAAGTGCGTGAGGAGAGCAGGCGATGAGTGTGCGAGATCCCATCTGCGGCATGACCGTCAACCCAGACAACGCGCTTCATGCGGAGCGCGATGGTCAGACACATTATTTCTGCGGTGAAGAATGCCTCCAGCAATTTCAAAATGCTTCGGCGGTGTCACAGCGCGCGGGGCCGTGTGTCATCGTGATCTTTGGCGCGTCGGGCGATTTGACGAAGCGGAAGCTCCTGCCTTCTCTCTGCAACCTCATCGTCAGTGGTTTGCTTGCTGATGAGTTTTCAATCATCGGTGTGGGCCGCAGAGAGTGGTCGGATGAAGACTTCAGGCAGCAGATGCGGAGTGCTGTGGCCGAGTTTGCCACGCAGAAAGTGGACCCAACATTGTGGACGAACATCGAGCAGCGGCTGCGCTACTGCCGTGGGGCCTACACCGAGACCGAAACTTATCAAAAGCTGAGCGCCATGCTGGCTGAGTCGGACTCAAAGCATCACACCGGCGGGAATGCGTTGTTTTATCTTTCCGTGCCGCCCGCTTCCTTTGCACCCATCGCCCAACAGCTTCACGAGAACGGTTTGTTGAAGGAGACGCCGCCGGTTTGGCGACGGCTCGTGATCGAGAAGCCATTCGGCCATGATCTGGCCTCCGCTCGGGAATTGAACGCCACTCTCGCGTCGGCACTGACTGAATCGCAGATCTTCCGCATTGATCATTACCTCGGCAAAGAGACCGCGCAGAACCTCCTCGTGTTCCGCCTCGGCAACAGCATGATCGAGCCGGTCTGGAACCGCACGTTCATTGATCATGTGGAGATCACAGCGGCGGAAGCGATTGGGATCGAAGGCCGTGCTGCCTTCTATGAAACCGCCGGTGCATTCCGCGACATGATGCAGACCCACATGCTGATGATGCTCGCCCTCATCACGATGGAGCCACCCGCATCTCTGTCTGGAGAAGCCGTGCGCAATGAAAAAGCCAAGCTGCTCGAAGCCATTCGTATTCCCAAGCCAGAAGACGTAATGCGCGACACGGTGCGCGGCCAGTATGGGCCGGGCCAGGTCAACGGTAAGTCCATCGCGGGGTATCGCGAAGAACCGGGTGTGTCGCCGGAGTCAACGGTTGAAACCTTTGCCGCTGCCAAGCTGTGGGTGGACAACTGGCGCTGGGCAGGCGTGCCCTTCTATCTGCGCACCGGCAAGCGCCTTGCCCGCCGCGTCACCGAGATCATCGTCCATTTCAAGAGTCCGCCGCTCTCGCTGTTTGGCGGCACGGAATGTTCCCCGCTCGGCCCCAACCTGCTCATCATGCACATCCAGCCCGAGGAAGGCATCACCCTGCAAATGCGTGCGAAGACACCGGGGCCAACCATTCGCACGCGCGCCGTGACGCTCGACTTTGACTATGCTCAATTTGGCAAAGTCGCGCCCACCACCGGCTACGAGAAGCTGCTCTACGATTGCCTCATGGGCGACCCGACGCTCTTCCACCGCTCCGACATGGTGGAGGCCGCATGGAAGATCGCTGATCCGATTCTGAGCACCTGGGCCAGCCATCCGCGCGAACTCCTGCCGACTTATGCCCCCGGAACTTGGGGACCGCCCGAGGCTGAACACTTGCTGGCTGGTGACGGCCACTGGTGGACGGCATAGCCCTTCAATCCTGACGAACCTATCCAACAAGCGAACCCTTCACGACACACTGCCATGAACGACGAACCGACTCATCCTACGCCTGCCGCGAAGCACGATTGCTGTGGCGGTCACGATCATCCTCAGAGCGATGTGAAGCCATCATCAGGGGCGAAATACTTCTGCCCGATGTGTCCCGGCGTGGAATCAGACAAGCCAGGCGACTGTCCTAAATGCGGCATGGCGCTGGAGCGAAATCCTGCTTGGAAGGCTGCGGCAGCAACAATCTACACCTGTCCGATGCACCCGGAAATCGAGCAGGATCATCCGGGTGATTGCCCGATATGCGGCATGACTCTCGTGCCCAAAGCTGGCACGGCGGCGGCAGAGGAAGACGACGGCGAACTGCGCGACATGACACGGCGCATGTGGATTAGCAGCGTGCTCGCGCTGCCCGTGTTCATCGTGGCCATGCTGCACATCATTCCTTCGATGGCTCATGCTTCGTGGGTGGTGAGCGATGCTTCACGCTGGATGCAATTCATTCTCAGCACGCCGGTTGTGCTGTGGGCTGGCGCACCTTTCTTCCGTCGTGGCTGGCGCTCGTTGATCACGCTTCACTTCAACATGTGGACGCTCATCATGCTGGGCGTGGGTGCTGCTTACGCTTTCAGCGTGGTGGCCATGCTCGCGCCCTCAGTGTTTCCTGAGTCCATGCAAATGCACGGCAAGGTGGGCATTTATTTCGAAGCGGCGGCGGTGATCATCGTGCTGGTGTTGCTGGGTCAAGTGCTTGAACTCCGCGCCCGCAGCCGCACGGGCAGCGCCATCAAAGCGTTACTGAATCTCGCGCCGCCGACGGCGCGGCAAGTTGCTGATGGCGGCGATAAAGAAGTCGCGCTCGATCAAGTCAAAGTTGGCGACCTGTTGCGCGTGGTGCCAGGTGACAAGGTGCCCGTGGATGGCGAGGTGGTCGAAGGTCACTCCAACGTGGAGGAGTCCATGATCACCGGCGAACCGCTGCCAGTGGAGAAGAAGGTCGGCGACAAGGTGACGGGCGGCACGGTCAATGGCCCCGGCAGTTTCGTCATGCGCGCCGAGCGTGTTGGCAGCGATACATTGCTCGGGCAGATCGTGAACATGGTGGCTGAGGCGCAGCGCAGCCGCGCGCCCATTCAAGGGCTTGCCGACAAAGTCGCGAGCATCTTCGTGCCGGTGGTGCTGGCGGTTTCGGTGCTCACTTTTGTCTTGTGGATGTGGCTTGGGCCGGAGCCTGCGCTCGCACACGCCATCGTCAACGCGGTCGCCGTTCTCATCATCGCCTGTCCCTGCGCTCTTGGTTTGGCGACGCCTATGTCAATCATGGTGGGTGTCGGACGCGGCGCGCAAGAGGGCGTGCTGGTGAAGAACGCGGAGGCACTCGAACGCTTGGAGAAGATCACCACGCTCGTCGTGGACAAAACGGGCACGCTCACGCAGGGCAAACCCAAACTCATGGATGTCATGCCCAGCGAGGGCTTTGATGCGAAGGAGTTTCTGCGTCTCGCTGCCTCCCTGGAGCAGAACAGCGAGCACCCGCTCGCCGCCGCGATTGTGGAAGGCGCGAAGGACCGAGGTGTCGTTATCGAGGCGGTGAAGGACTTTCGTTCCGTCACGGCGGGCGGTGTTGTCGGCACCATCGCGGGTCGTGTGGTGATGATCGGCAAACCCGATTTCCTGCGCAACGAAAAGGTCACCGGCTTGGAGGCGCTTGAAGCCTCGGCGGTGAAACTTCAAGATGAAGGCAAGACCGCGATGTTTGTCGCCATTGATGGCAAACCGGCAGGCATCCTCGCTGTGGCCGACCCGATCAAATCCACCACCCCCGAAGCCATCCGTGATCTTCAGGCACTTGGGTTGAAAATCGTCATGCTCACGGGAGACAACCGCCGCACCGCCGCCGTGGTGGCGAAGCAACTCGGTCTTGATGCAGTGGAAGCCGAGATCGAACCCGCCGGAAAAGTCGCGCATGTGAAGAAGCTGCGGGAGGAAGGCAAGCACGTCGCGATGGCTGGCGACGGCATCAACGACGCACCCGCCCTCAGCGAAGCGGAGGTCGGCATCGCGATGGGCACCGGCACCGATGTGGCGATGCAAAGCGCAGGCATCACGCTCGTCAAAGGCGATCTGCGCGGCATCGCCAAAGCCATCCGCCTCAGTCGCGCGACCATGCGCAACATCCGGCAGAACCTGTTCTTCGCCTTTCTCTACAACGCGCTGGGCATTCCGGTGGCGGCGGGCGTGCTGTATCCCTTCTTCGGCCTGCTGCTCAGCCCCATGCTTGCCGGAGCCGCCATGAGCCTGAGTTCCGTGTCCGTCATCTCAAATGCCCTGCGATTGAGGAGCGTGAAGTTATGAACCCACACGCTCAACAAGACATCGCGAGTCACCCGATTCAGTTGAAGCGACTCGGCGTGGTGATGGAGCCGGAGCGGGGCAATCCGATGGAAGTGGGAGGCGTGTTGAACCCGGCATCGGCACGCGGTCGCGATGGGCAGCTCTATCTCTTTCCTCGATTGGTCGCGCAGGGGAATGACTCGCGCATTGGCATCGTGCGCGTGCGTTCAATGAGGCGGGCGATCCGGTGGGCATCGAGCGGCTGGGCTCGCGGTGGAGGCGGTGGCACGCCCCCATCCTGACTCCGCAAGGATGGCTGTTCCTTTATCACGGCGTTTGTGAGGCATTGCGCCAGCCTGGATTGACGAGCCGATTGAATTACTCTGCGGGACTGCTCGTGCTGGATGAAAAACAGCCTCATCAAATCCGCTATCGCTCGCCCGAGCCGATCCTGACGCCGGAGCTGCCCATAGAACGCGAGGGCATCGTGCCCAACGTCGTCTTTCCGACCGCGATTGACCGACGCGATGACCTGGGTTTGCCGAGCCGCTTCGATGTTTACTATGGCATGGCGGACAAGCGCATCGGCGTGGCGCGGCTGGACTTGCCTGTGTTCTCAGCGCTCCAGGCTGAGTAGCGCCTCCGTCACTCAGCGAGTCGCTTGACGGTGTGAATGCGAACGGCCCCTCTGAAATTAGGAATGGCAAAGTGAGTCCAGGTGTCGTTGCTGCTGATACTGATGCGGGCCTGCCGGCCAATGTTCTCGGGAATGGCGGCGAGGGTGCCATGCAGGGTCACAATGTAAGAGCGGGTGGTGGTGGAAACCTGTAGCTTGTGGATTTCAGAATCGGAGTCGTAGCCAAAATCCTTTTCAATGGTGACGAAAAGGTGGTCGTGGTCGTGCTCTGCGTGCAGAGCGGGCGCGAATAGGCTCAGCAATGCCAGCATGATGGCTGAGAGGAAAAGGCGCTGACTGATTTTGTTGGGTGGAGTGTGAGTATTCATAGTGTGATGAAAGTGTGTTAGGGGCCAGCCTTTGCAAGGAGGTGTTTGAGGGCTAGTTCGCAGGTTGAACTCGGAATGAGAAGCCCATCAAAGATCACTCATTGATGGGCTTTGTGTTTTGCCAAGTTCTGCAAAACTCACTCATTGCTAGTGGCGCGATCCATGACCGCCGAAACTGAAATGAAAACCTGGCAGGCTGATGTGTCCCCCGCTGCCATGGTGACTGGAACCATGCCCGGAGCCGTGGCTTGGCGTGTAGTGCTAATAACCCCCATGAACGGTTCGGGGGGCGATAGTTGACAGCGAGCTGCCCAGCCTTCACCCGGCAAAGCGCCGTAACCCACCGCCTCCGGCTCTAGGTCGTCGTTCGTGCTGGCGATGTCGGGGGGCACCTCCGCATTGCGCTGCGCAGTCCAACCCACCCAGACCCACCACCGGTGCCGCGTGCTGGCAAGGGCCGCGGCCAACCCACCAGCGAGCGAGCCCTGTGCACGCTGCCCAGCGCTTTGCCCGTGCATTGGCGCACGGCCTGCGATGCTGCCCACGGCAACGCTTGCCCTCTCGGCCTGCAATGCGCCCCCTGCCGAGCGCTTGGCGTGAAGATGGCGAGCAGCCTGCGGTGACTCCGCCTCGTAGCGTGGGGCGGAAACGGAGCGTGACGGGCTAAAGCCCGAGACTTCTTCTGCGCAGCCAGGGGCAGGCGCGAACGCTGCGAGCGGCCTGCCGTGCCACAATGCCCAGCGCATCGCCCGGACACTGCGAGCGGCCTACCAAGCAGCCTTGGGCGAAGCGGTGGCGTGGGGTCGTGCGGTGCGCCGTGCGCGAATGAAGACGCTGTCCTTGTTTAACCGCTCTCATGCCCGCAATGCACCCTTGCTGCTGCGTGGCAGCTTCGCCACTTGTACAAACAAGCACGCTGAGCTTGCCGCTTGGCGCTGGCGAGCACGGCGCTGACTTTGTGAAGCCCTGTGATGAACTGATCCCGCCAGTGGATCGAGCCACTTGCAAACCTCTGGCTGGGCATCTTTAACCCTTTATTTTTAGTCTGATGGATCCTGGCGGTTGATGTGTTTCTGATGCCATTTGGTAAAAGATGTGCGGTAAGAGATTGGGGCGAAAGACGCTGGCTGAGGTTTTGCAAGTTGCTCGATCATTTGAAAATAAACCGCGCACATCTCCCAAACCCTGCTATCAGCCCCCCCGCAGTTTTTTGGGCGCAGATGTTTTTGTGCTGCAAAGCGATTGCGGACAAATACATCTATGAGTCAAAAATTGTTTAGTGAGTTAGGGCTGTCGCCCGAGATATTGAAGGCTGTTGAACGCATGGGATTCGAGCAAGCCTCGCCCATCCAAGCAGAGGCCATCCCCGTGCTCCTTCAGGGGCGCGACATGTTGGGCCAGTCGCAGACGGGTTCAGGCAAAACCGCCGCATTCGGCATTCCCGCCATTGAGTGCGTGGACGCCGAGCAGAGCCATGTGCAGGTGTTGATCCTGTGCCCCACACGCGAACTGGCCAGCCAGGTCGCCGAAGAAATCGCCAAGCTCGCCGCCTTCAAAAAAGGCGTGCGCGAACTCCCCATCTACGGCGGAGCCAGCTACGAGCGCCAGTTCCGTGGGCTCAAAGCCGGGCCACAGATCGTCATCGGCACGCCAGGGCGTCTCGTTGACCACATCGGCAACGGCGCGCTGCGCGTCGATCAGGTCAAGATGGTCATCCTCGATGAAGCCGACCGCATGTTGGACATGGGTTTCCGCGATGACATCGAGAACATCCTGAAAACCATGCCCGAGGAGCGCCAGACCGTGCTCTTCTCCGCGACGCTACCGCCGCCCATCAAGAAGATGATGGAGAAGTTCACCCGCGACGCCGCCCAGGTGAAAATCGAAGCCAGTGCGCACACCACGCCCGACATTGATCAGAGCTATGTGGAAGTCGATTTCCGCAGCAAGACCGAAGTGCTCTGCCGCCTGCTCGACTATCATGACGTGAAGAGCAGCATCATCTTCGGCTTCACCAAACTGCAAGTCGATGAAGTCTGCGAAGCCCTCATCGCCCGTGGTTACAGCGCCGATAAGCTGCATGGCGACATGGCGCAGAACATGCGCGAACGCGTGATGAAGCGCTTCCGCGACAAGCAAGTCGAGCTGCTCGTCGCCACCGATGTGGCCGCGCGCGGACTCGATGTCGATGACCTCGAAATGGTCATCAACTACGAGCTGCCCTACGACCCCGAAGACTACGTGCATCGCATTGGTCGCACCGGTCGTGCAGGCAAGAGCGGCAAGGCCATCAGCCTCGTCAGTGGCCGCGAGTATGGCCGCTTGATGCAGGTGAATCGCTTCACCAAGAGCCAGATTCCTCGTGTCACCGTGCCGCGCATGGAAGACCTGGAACAGAAACACGCCAGCCGCCTCGTCGAGACGCTGCGCAACACCCTCGAAGCGCGCGACTACAAGATGCAGGATAGCGTCGTGGATGACCTCTTCCAGAACGGCGGTCACTCGCCCACCGAAGTCATCTCCGCTCTTCTTCATCTGCTCGCCGCAGAGGTGACTCGCCCCGTCGAGCGCATCAAAGAAGACAACCCTGGTAGCGGTGCCTCACCTCGTGGGGCTCGCCCCGAGCGCACCTTTGAACGTGGCAACGACCGCCCTCGCCGTGACGACGGCCCAGCGCCTGAGTATGATCGCCCCCGTGAGCGAGCCCCACGCCGCGAACACGCCGAGCGCGCCCCGCGCCCGGAAGGTTCTCCCGATGTGGCACGCATCGACGACACCACAGGCACTTGGTTGAAGGTGAACATCGGTCGCAATGCTGGCGTCCTGCCCAAGGACATCGTCGGCTGTATCGCAGGCGAAAGCGGCCTGCCGCGTGAAGTCATTGGTGGCATCTCCATCCTGCCCAGCATCACCTTGGTGCAAGTCGCCAAGGAGCACAGTGATGACATCATCCAAGCCATCAACGGCGCACGTCTCTGCGGCAAAAAAGTCGCCGCTAGCGTCGGCCAGCCTCCCGAGCCCCGCCCCGGCGGTGCTGCTGCTGGCGGCCCCTCGCGCCGCTTTGCAGGTGAAGGCGATGCCGCTGGTGGCCCACCACGCCGCGAGTTTGGCAGCAAGCCCGACTACAAGGCGCGTGGCCCACGAGCCCGCCGCGAGTATTAAGCGATGAGTCGCAGCCTCTTGTTTGCCAGCGCCGTCGCGAAGCAAGCAAGGGGCGGAAGGCCCTCACATGCGGCATCAATGCTGCATCTCGCGCCCATCATAGCCGTCGGAATAGCCTTCTTGGAAGTAGCTCGGGTAGCCATTGCCGAAGCGCTCGAAGGCCCGCTGGTAGTCGCTCGGATAGCCTACGGAAGCATCGCGCTGACCGATGTCATAGCCATTGCGATACTCGGCGGTGAGCTGCGGCTGATAGTCACTGTGCGGTGGCTGGCTAGGCGGTGGCGGCTCGTAGCTAGGCGGTGATGACTCGGGCGGATAACTGCCCGTCTGTGGAGGATAACCCCCACCCACGGGTGGATACACGCCCGTGTCCACACAGGAGGAAAGCACCGTAGCGCAAGAGACAACAAAAAAGAGGCGAGCAAGAATCATAGCAGCGCCAATGCAGCGAACTTCACCACGGTGGTCAAGGTAGAACTGCCGCTGCTTCACTCATAAAAAGGAAGCGATGGGCTCCGGTCGCTACTGCGGCGACTAGGGATGCGCCGATAGAACGGCAGTGACCTCGGTTGCCCCCTGTTGCGTGGCGAGGCCAGCGGCGTCTTTTCCCGTGGTGTCTTTGGCTTTGGCGTCGGCACCGTGGCTGAGCAACAGCTTTACGGCGTCGAGGCGGCCACTGAGGGCAGCGAACATGAGCGCGGTTTGGCCACTGAGATTGCGATGATTCACCGTGGCTCCGGCGGCGATGAGCTGGGTCATGATGTCGGTGTAACCTTTGAAACTGGCACCTGTGAGGGCGGTGAAGCCCATGCTGTTTTGGAAGTCCACCTGAACGCCGCCGGGTTGCGCGAGCAGCAGTTTGATGAGGTCGGTATGGCCATGGTAGGCAGCGACGATGAGCAAGCTGTCGCCGCGTGCGCTGACGATGTTGGGCGTGTAGCCAGAGTCGAGATAAAGCTGCACGGCTTCCGTCTGGCCATCGCGGGCGTGGTCGAAGATACGGACGAGCAATTCATCGCCGGGCTGCTTGCGGGTGTCGGGCGTGGTGGGCATGGCGATGGGCGCGGGGCTCTGTTTGAAGAGGTAGGAAGCGAGGGCTAGTGACAGGGCGAGGATAGCGAGAACCCTGAAGGGATGGAGCTTGAGGAGGCGCATGGTTGTTGGGTGGGGCTGCGCTTCGCGCAAAAAAGCAGCGATGGGTGTGGCGGATAGCCTCGCCCATCGCTGCATAGTTAGTTGTGGGCTATTCGACGAGCTTGGCGGCTTCGGCTTTCACCTTGGCGAGATCAGCCCCGGCAGCCGCAGCGAGGCGAGTGCCGTAGTCGGGGTCGGCCTTGTAGGCGAAGGCGGCCATGCGGGTTTTCACCGCTTCGTTTTTCACAGCACCGAGATCGCCACCGAAGTTAGCGATGAGGTGGTCTTGGTCTTCCTTGCTGAACTCACGGAACTTCTCACCTGCTTGGCGGAAGTTAAGCGTCTTCTTGATAGGGCGCTGCTGAGTGGTGCCTGTGAGCGGACGCTCGCTGTACGAGTATTCTGCGACGTCTTTGTAGGCTCCGTCGGTGGCGCTGGGCTCATAGTTCACGCCGCCCTTGGTATTGCCTGCATTGGCCGCGCCGTCTTGGTTGTAGCTACGCACTTCGGTTTGAGCGCGGTTGATGGGCAAGTGGTTGCCGTTGGTGCCGACGCGATGGAGTTGGGTATCAGCGTAGCTGAACATGCGGCCTTGGAGCAGACGGTCTTCGCTGGCTTCGATGCCTGGGACGAGGCTGGCAGGAGCGAAGGCACTCTGCTCGGTCTCTTGGAAGAAGTTATCGGGCATCTTGTTGAGCGTCATCTTGCCGACGGTTTTGAAGGGCACGTCGCGCCATTCTTTTGTCGCGTCGAGGGCATCGAAGTCGAACTTGTCCAACTCGGCTGGCTTGAGCAGTTGCACGCGCAGTTCCCAGCTAGGGAAATCGCCTTTGTCGATCGCGGCATAGAGGTCGGTGGTGTAGCGATTGAAGTCGTCGGCTTGGGCTTGTTTAGCCTCGGCGGCGGTCAGGTTTTTCACGCCTTGCAGGCTGATCCAGCGGAACTTGACGTATGTCTGCTCGCCTTTGGCATTGATGAATTTGTAAGCGTGGACGCTGTTGCCATCCATGTGGCGATAGCTCGATGGAGTGCCCAGGTTGCTGAAGAGATGGGTCCACATGTGAATGCTCTCGGGCGTGTGACTCATGAAGTCGAAGAAGCGGTTCGAGTCCTGCTTGTTGTCATACGGGCTGGGCTTCAGGGAGTGAACCATGTCGGGGAACTTGATGGCATCGCGGATGAAGAAGACAGGCAAGTTATTGCCCACGAGATCCCAGTTGCCTTCGCTGGTGTAGAACTTGACCGCAAAGCCTCGCGGGTCGCGCAGCGTTTCGGGCGAGTGGTTGCCATGAATGACGCTGGAGAAGCGAACGAAGAGCGGGGTCTTCTTGCCAGCACCCGAGAAAAGGGCGGCGCGGGTGATGTCGGAGAGATCAGCGGTGGACTCGAAGACGCCGTGCGCACCCGTGCCTCGGGCGTGGACGACGCGCTCTGGGATACGCTCGCGGTCGAAGCGCTGGAGCTTCTGGATGAGATGCACATCGTCGAGCAGCACGGCTCCATCGGGGCCGGCGGTCTTGGAGTTTTGGTTGTTGCCCACGGGTGCGCCGTTGTCACGAGTGAGGGTGTCTGCGGGGATGTTGCTAGCCATGAGGTTGGTGAGTATAAAGGTTAGGAGTTGGATTTGTGTTTTCATAAGCATGTCATTGGTAACATGCAGATTTTGCTAAGCGGACAGAGATTGATCCAATTTGCAGAAGCACAATGATTGATTTATAAAACCAATCAATGAACTTCCGTGATCTCGAATACCTCGTGGCGGTGGCTGACCTGGGCCACTTTGGCCACGCGGCGGCCCACTGCCACGCTAGCCAGAGTGCTTTGAGCCTGCAATTGCAAAAGCTGGAGGCCGATCTGGGCGTCCAACTCATCGAGCGCACCCATCGCCGCGTGGTGGTGTCGCCAACGGGGCGAGCCCTGGTGGAGCGCGCACGCGGCATCCTTCGGGCCAAGCAGGAGATGCTGGATGATGCGGCGCTGGAGTCGGGCCAGATGCCCGCTGAAATCACGTTGGGCATGATCCCCACCATCGCACCCTATCAAATCGGGCCAGTGCTGAAAGCGATGAAGCAGGCGTATCCGCGCACAACGGTGCGCCTAGTAGAAGACATCACGCAAGTGCTGGTGCAGGGCACTGCGAATGGTGAGCTGGATGCGGCGATCATCGCCACATCGGTGACGGATACTTTACTGGAAGAAACGAAGCTGGGTCGGGATGAGCTGCTGCTGGCGGTGGCTCGCTCACACCCGCTGGCGAAGCTCTCGCAAGTGGAGCCGAAGCAGTTGCAGAAGGAGACTATTTTGCTGCTCAAAGATGGCCACTGCTTGAGCGATCAGGCCGTGAGCTTCTGCCATGCCCGGCGTGTGGGAGCGGCGCAGATTTCCATCGCCACGAGCATAGATACCCTGAAGGCGCTGATCCGCGCGGGCATGGGCGTGACGCTGATCCCACGCATGGCGGTGGAGGCTTCGCTGCCGGACAAGAGTCTCGTTTTCCTGCCGCTGAAGCCTGTGCCATCGCGGACGATTCGCGTCATCACGAGGAAGACTTCGCGTCTGGGGGCGATGCTGGCGGAAGCGTTGCAGCAGGCGATGTAGACGAGCGGTTGATAGCGGAGGCGACTTCATAGGGCAAGGCGAGTGGCTGGAGAAGATTGGCGCGCAGTTGCTCGGGCGTGATTTCCTTTTCCCAACGGCTGATGACGACAGTCGCGACGCCGTTGCCGATGAGGTTGGTGATGGCGCGGCACTCGCTCATGAAGCGGTCGATGCCGAGTAGCAGGGCCAGTGCTTCGATGGGAATGCCGGGCACGGCTTGCAGCGTGGCAGCGAGGGTGACGAAGCCTGCGCCCGTGACACCGCTTGCGCCCTTGGAGGTGATCATGGCGACGAGCAGCAGGCTGAACTGCTGGCTGAGATCGAGCGGGGTGTTGGTCGCTTGCGCGAGGAAGACAGCGGCCATGGTCATGTAGATATTGGTGCCATCGAGATTGAAGCTATACCCCGTGGGGATGACGAGGCCGACGGTGGATTTGGCACAGCCTAGCTGCTGCATTTTTTGGATCATGCCGGGCAGGGCCGTCTCGGATGAACTGGTGCCCAGTACGAGCAGCAGCTCGTCTTTGATGTGAAGCAAAAAGCGGAAGATCGAGAAGCCGGAAAACCAAGCGATGGTGCCGAGCACGACGATGACAAAGACGCCTGCCGTGAGGTAAAAGCTGCCCATCAACAAGAGCAGTTTGTTCAATGCCCCGAGGCCATGGCTACCCACGGTGTACCCCATCGCGCCAAAGGCCCCGATGGGCGCAGCTTTGACCACCAGCCCCATCAAGCGGAAGAAGACTTGCGCCCCGCTATCAATGACATGCAGCACGGGCTTGCAGCGCTCGCCCATGCCTGCAATGGCCAAGGCGGTGAGGATGGAGATGAATAGGACTTGCAGCAAATCGCCGGAGACGAAGGCTCCAAAAAACGTTTTGGGGATGATATTGAGAACGAACTCAGAGGTGCTCAGCGCCTGGGCTTTCTCAACATAGCCGTGGCTCGTCTCGGTGGCCTTGGCCTCGGCGTGATAGGTTTCCCCAGCCGGGGTGAATCCTTCGCCTGGCTTGAAGGTATTCACCACGAGCAGTCCAACCAGCAGCGCGAGCGTGGAGACGATCTCGAAGTAGAGCAGTGTCTTGCCCCCTACCCTGCCGAGTTTTTTCAGGTCGCCCATCGACGCGATGCCATGCACGACGGTGCAGAAGATGATGGGGGCGATCATCATTTTCACCAAAGCGATGAAACCCTCGCCGAGTTGCTTGAAGTGCTTGATGAGTTCGGGATGGGTCGTGTCTGGAAAGCACCCCCCCGCGACGATACCCAGCACCACGGCGATGATGACTTGAACGTAGAGGATGCGATACCAGGGCTTGGGAGCGAGAGAAGAAGTCATTCGTGGAGCATGGGATACAGAGGGATAAGAGGCAACCTTGTTAGTCGAGGCTTGAGAACGGCCCCGTCTTCCCGCCTGCCATCGTCGCAGCCAGCCGCAGTAGATTTCTACGGCATGGTCACGCCGTAGCCACCTGCGTAAGAGATGGTGTCAAACGTCGCCACGCCCGAAGGCTGCGCCAGCAGTCCTCAGAGTAGCCCAGGCTTTCCTGCCGAGAGATTCCCCTCAGTCACGGAAAACCATTCCACAGTCACGGAAAGCCAGGAGGAAGTCACCTCCCGGCGGGAGGAAGTCGCCCCCTGGCGGGAGGAAGTCACCCCCCGACGGGAGGAAGTCACCGAAACCCGTTTCCGAGTCGAGAAAACACAAATCCCAGTTAAGAAAACCCGTTTCCAAGTCGAGGAAATGCTTTCCTCAGTCCCTGCTCAGCCTCGCCGCCCTCAGTCCAGCCCTAGTGCCATCAGGGAAAGAAAGCCAACGCCCGCCTAGCAAGCAGGATTTACCGCTCGCACTTCCGAGAAGTTTCGCCCGCCAGCGCCGCCGTTTCGATTCCTGGTCTCCTCCATTTCAGGCGAGGCATTACGGCTAGGCGTGCTGGCAGCGTTATACTGCCGTGGATCAGCGTAAGCCAAGACTTCGGCCACTAGCGGCCAGGACGAATCGGCTAAAGCCTCGTAATCCAACGAGGCCAACCTGCGCCTAGAAACGCTCGGCCCAAGGCAATGCATAGCCACGTTGGAGTACGAGGCTTTAGCCGATCTGCCCTTGTTCCATTAACATCCTTTCCCTGCGCCATGCCGCTGGCTGTGCCGTGCCGAGATGCCTTCCCATCAGTGGCCATTCGTGTTCATCCGTGGTTGCTCTGGGATGCCCTACCCGTACCCAAGAAGCTCGTTATCCATCTCCCGTTTTGATCCCACTCCCACCACTCCATCACCCCGTTCTTTTCCTGAGAAAGCCTTGCTCCCCTCATCGAGTCCTTCACCATCAAGGGCTTTGCGATGGATGACGAGCGCCTGAAAAACGACGGCTCCACCGCTTAGTGAAGGCTTGAGAACGGCCCCGTCTTCCCGCCCGCCATGGTCGCGGTCATCTGGCGACGCAGGGGCGGGATGCTTTGGATGATGGGGAAAGCCAGGTCGCGCAGCCAGCCGAGGGGCAGGAGATCGGACTGGAAAAAGGGTGTCGTCCAGCGGGTGGCGAATTGGTAAAAGCGCAGATGCTTGCGCCGCACGGCGGAGTAGTGGGCGAGGGCTTGCGGCAGGGGCAAATGGGCAAGCGACTCCGCCAGCACGGCGGCATCCATGAGGGCGAGATTCACGCCCTGGCCGAGCTGGGGGCTCAGGGCATGGGCTGCATCGCCGAGCACGGCGACGCGGTCGCCATGCCAGTGCTTCATGCACACGTCGTGATACACGGCGGTGGAGACTTGGTGATGGGACTCGATTTGACTGAGAAAGGCCTCGGCCTGCGGAGCCAGCGTGAGGATGCTTCGCTTCCACGGTTCGAGCGGCGTCTGCCGCCAGCGCTCGACTTGATCCAGCCGAATGCTCCAAAACATGCTGAGCAAATCCTTCGTCGTGCCTGTGGGCAGGAAGCCCGTCAACTCGCGTGTGGAGCCGACGCATTGCCACAGCACACGCGGGTCAAAGTCGGGTGAGCGGGTGCCGATAAACCACAGTGCGCCCCAGGGATAACGACTGACGCGTGAGGGCACACCGCACTGGTCTCGTAACGTCGAATGCGCTCCATCGCAGATCAGCACGAGGTCGTATGGGCCATGGCGGGTGCCACGACTGTCGTGCAGGGAGGGTCGCTGCGCGGCATCGCGAGTGAGCCGCTGCATCTCCACATCCCAGTGCATCGCGACTCCATCGCCCTCGGCAGCCGCCAACAAATGATCGAGCAACAAAGCGCGATGGGTGCCTGCGCCGTAGAGCCCCGCGCCCAACTCGTCGTAGGGCAGTTGCATCAGCACACGGCCCGAGCGGGTGCGGCAGTGCAGTTTTTCAACCTTGGCGACATGCGGCAGCAGGGCTTCTTCCAGGCCGAGCTGCCGCAGCACTGACATGCCCGTGGGTTGCAGCAGGAAGCCAGCGCCCACGGGCAGCTTCTGTGGCGCACGCTCAAAGAGCGCGATCTCATGCCCCGCTCGTGCGAGGAAAATCGCGGCGGCAGGTCCCGCTGTGCCAGAGCCGACGATGGCAATTTTCAAAGAGGAGGCGTTCATCAGTTCACGGTGCTCCGTTAGGTGAATCGCAGAATGAAATTTCGATAGAACTCGAACGCCTTCTCCACCTGCGCTAGCTCCACGAACTCGACGGCAGAGTGGGCTTGGTCGATGCTGCCGGGGCCGATGACGAGACTGGGGATTCCTTGGCGCGAGAGCTTGCTGGCATCGCTGCCGAAGGGCACACCGCAGAGTGTTCCATCGAGTCCCATCTCATCGAGCAGCGTGCTGGCGAGCTGTGCAGCCGCGCTATCGGCGGCAGTTTCCAGGGCCTCATCAGTGAGCAGCGGCGGGTCTTCTATGAAGACATCCAGCGTGGGATGCTGTGCTTTCATGGCATCGAGAAGTCGCTGATAATGGGCGAGCACATCGGCTGTTTTTTCGCCGGGCAGCAGGCGTCGGTCGATCTCGATGGCACACTCGTCCGGCACGAAGTTCACCTGCACACCGCCGCGAATGACGCCGACATTGCACGTCGCGGGGCCGAGCAACGGATGCTCGTGGGCGGCGAGGCGCTGGTGATCCTCCTCCAGTGCGAGAATCACTCGTGCCATGTGGTTGATCGCATTCACGCCGAGGTGCGGCTTCGAGCTGTGCGCTGCCTTGCCGCATACCCTCATGCGAAAGCGCAGCACGCCCTTGCTCGCGATGACGGCCCGCAGGCCCGTGGGCTCGGCGACCAGAGCGGCATGGGCAGTGAGGCCTTCGCAGAGCTTCACCACACCGCGATACGAGTATTCTTCATCGACCACCGCAGCCAGCCACACCTCGCACGGCGGCTGGATGCCCTCTTCATGCAATGAGGCCGCGGCGTGCATCATCGCCGCGAGCCCGGCCTTGGTATCGCAACTGCCACGGCCCAACATTTTGCCCTCGGTGATGGTTGGCTCAAAGGGCGGGATGCTCATGCCTGCCACGCTCACCGTGTCCATGTGGGCTTCGAGAATCACGCGCCGTAAAGCATCGCGCCCCGGCAGCCGCGCAATGATATTGGGCCGATGGGGAAAGACCTCCTGCTCCCACACTTCGATGCCGCGTTGCTCGAAAAAACGCCGCACCCATGTCGCGATCTCACGCTCACCGGGGCCGCCTTCATAGGATGAGTTGACGCTGTTGATGCTCACCAAGTCGGCGAGGGTCTGGATGAGGGGAGAAGGCATGTGTCGTGATGATGACGAGTGGAGTCCGCCGATGCAAGAGCGCAGCCCTCGAAGCCGTAGGTTTTGGCCCATGCTTTTCTGTTCATCATCAGCGTCACGCACGACTGGCCTCGTGCTCGCGTGGAGCCTGCTGGCAGGTGCCGCACTGGCGGCGCTGACGCCGGAGCAGACGGAGTTTTTCGAGAAACGCATCCGCCCGCTGCTCGCGGAGAAGTGCTACGAATGCCACAGCGAGGCGAAGAAAATCAAAGGTGGCCTCGCGCTGGATCATCGCGAAGCCTTGCTGCGTGGCGGCGATTCTGGGCAGGCGCTGGTCGCAGGCGAGCCGGACAAGAGCAAGCTCATCGAGGCGGTGCGTTATAAGAATCGCGATCTGCAAATGCCGCCCAAGGGAGCACTCAGCGAGGGTCAGATCCGTGATCTCGAAGCCTGGGTCAAGATGGGGGCACCCGATCCTCGCGAGAAGAGTGTTGTTGCTGGCCCAACCAAACTTCAAGGGCTCAGCATTGATGCGGGACGCAAGTTTTGGTCCTTCCAGCCGCTCACCAATCCATCGCCGCCAGCGGTAAAAAACACCGCCTGGGTGAGGACACCCGTGGATGCCTTCATCCTCTCCGAACTGGAAAAAAATGGGCTGCAACCCGCTGCGCCAGCGGACAAACGCACGCTGCTTCGTCGCGCCACCTTCGATCTCACAGGCCTACCACCGACGCCGGAGCAGATCGCTCAGTTTATAAGTGATGACTCACCCGAGGCCTTCAGCGATGTCGTGGAGCGCCTGCTGGCCTCGCCGCAGTATGGCGAGCGCTGGGGCCGCCACTGGCTCGATGTCGCCCGCTATGCCGACTCGAATGGCATGGATGAAAACATCGCCTTTGGCCATGCGTGGCGTTATCGCGACTACGTGGTGCAGGCCTTCAACGACGACAAACCCTTCGACCAATTCCTCGTCGAACAGATTGCGGGCGACTTGTTGCCCGCCTCGCAGCAGCGCACGCGTGAAGAATGCCTCACCGCCACGGGCTTCCTCGCTCTCGGTGCGCGAGTGCTGGCCGAGCCAGACGTGCGCAAGCTAGAGATGGACATCATCGACGAACAACTCGACACGCTCGGTAAGGCCTTCCTCGGCATGACTTTCGGCTGCTGCCGCTGCCATGATCACAAATTCGACCCCATGCCGACGGCGGACTACTACGCGATGGCGGCGATCTTCCGCAGCACTCGCAGCTTGAGTGAGGAGAAGATCGGGGTGATCAAATTATGGTACGAGCACTCGCTCGCCACCCCCGAACAACTGGCGGCGAAGAAGGCCCACGAGGCGCGGGTGAAAGAGCAGACCGCAAAGCTGACGAAGCTGACCACCGAGCTGCGGGCGAAGCTGAAGGACGAGCTGCACAGCCACGCGGCAGACTACCTCGCGGCTGCTGCCGAGCTGCCGGATGATCCTGCGTATGCGACGGTGCAGAGCCTTGCCACCCAGCGAGGGCTCCGCGCTCGCTACCTGCTCACCTGCCGTCTCTACCTCGCTCGCAATCGCGAACACCCCGTCTATGCCGAGTGGCGCGAACTCACCGCCGCAGGCAAGCCGGGTGCCATTCGCGAGCACTATGCCAAGCTCTTCCATGACACCGCCACGGCTTTGAATGAAGCCAAGGCCAAGGATGCCAAAGCGGAAAAACCGACCGAGCCCACTCTCGCCGCCGCGTATGAGGCGCTGAACGACATCGCGGGTATCCTGGCCATACCCGACAAGGACGCGAATGCCTTCGATGAAGACATGCTCGCATCCGTCGAGCAGATGAAGGACTCGCTGATGGTGATCGAAGACAAGACGCCCGATCCCCCCGCGCTGATGGGCGTGACCGATGGCGCTATCGCCAAGACCCTGCCCATTCACATTCGCGGCAGTTACCTCACCCTGGGCAAATCCATCGCGCGCGGTTTCCCCGAAGTCATGCGCACCTCCTTCACCCCACCCGTGCTGCCAGCGAAACAGAGTGGTCGCCTGGAACTCGCTCGCTGGATGGCCAGCAGCGAGCATCCACTCACCGCACGCGTGGCGGTGAATCGCCTCTGGCGCTGGCATTTCGGGCGCGGCATCGTCGCGAGCACGGACAACTTTGGCGTCCTCGGCGACAAGCCATCGCACCCGGCGTTGCTTGATTGGCTGGCTCGCACCTTCATCGAAAATGACTGGAGCATGAAGGACATGCATCGGCTGATGATGCGGTCGTCGGTGTATCGGATGGCCAGCACCCAGCCCTCGGCGGATGAGCCTTCCTCAGCGCCGAATCCCTTGCTGATCGACCCCGAGAACAAACTGCTCTGGCACGCCAACCTCCAGCGGCTGGAGGCCGAGGAGATACGCGATGCGCTGCTCGCCGCGAGCGGTTCCCTGAGCACTGAGGTTGGCGGCAAGACCATCCCACTGCGCAATCGCGAGTTCGTCTTCAATCACACATCGAAGGATCACACCACCTACGAAACCCCGCGCCGTGCCCTGTATTTGCCCATCGTGCGCAATCATCTCTACGACATGCTGGAGCAGTTCGACTACCCCGACCCAACGATGCCCACCGGTAGTCGCAACGCCACCGTCGTCGCGCCGCAAGCGCTCATCATGCTCAACTCACCCGTGGCGCTAGAGGCGGCGAGACGCCTCGCGACGAAGCTCTGTGCGATGACCGCGATCACGGAAGAAGCCCGCGTGCAGCAGGCCTACGCCGCGCTGTATGGCCGTGAAGCGAGCACGAGCGAGACACAGCGTGCCTTGGCTTTTTTAACCGCGCAGCCCGAGCGCACAGAAGCCTGGTCGCTCCTCTGCCACACGCTCATGGCCGCGAATGAATTTATCTACCTGCGATGAACACCCCCTCTCCATCCAGTCTCTCACGCCGCGCCGTGCTGCAAGGCAGCGCCGCTGGCTTCGGCCATCTCGCGCTCGCGGCGATGCTGGCACCGCAGGAAGCCAGCGCCTCCACCGTCGCCAATGCCCTCGCGGCGAAGCAGCCGCATTTCCCCGCACGGGCCAAGCGCGTCATCTTCCTTTTCATGAAAGGCGGGCCATCGCATGTGGACACCTTCGACCCCAAGCCACTGCTCACGCGTGATGACGGCGGCAAGTATCCCTTCGAGCAGCCACGCATTCAATTTGCCGCCACCGGCCTGCTGTTAAAATCGCCGTGGAAGTTCAAGCAGTATGGCCAGAGCGGGCTGCCCGTGAGCGAGCTGTTCCCCAACGTCGCCCAGTGTGTGGATGAGCTGTGCATCATCCGCTCCATGCACGGCACCAATCCCGCGCACGGCGGTGCCGCGCTGAAGCTGCACACCGGCAGCGACACGCAGGTGCGGCCCAGCATGGGCTCATGGATCACCTATGGCCTGGGCACCGAGAATGAAAACCTGCCCGGCTTCATCACCATCTGTCCCACGCTCGCGCACGGCGGCGTCAACAACTGGGGCGCGGCCTTCCTGCCTGCCTACTGCCAGGGCACGCCCATCGGCAACGCCGCCATCCCATCCGAGCAAGCCGTCGTGAAGCACATCCACAACGCCAAGCTAACCTCCGCGATGCAGCGCCAGCAGCTTGAATTCCTCGCCGAGGCCAATCACAAGCACCTCGGCCTTACCGGCCCCAATCTCGCCCTCGAAGGCCGCATCAACTCCTTTGAACTCGCCTTCCGTATGCAGATGTCCATGCCCGAGGCGCAGGATGTCTCCAGCGAGAGCGAGGCCACCCGCAAGCTCTACGGCATGGACAATCCCGTGACCGCGAACTTTGGTCGCCAGTGCCTCATGGCGCGACGCTTCGCCGAGCGCGGCGTGCGCTTCATTCAAGTCACCCATAGCGATAGCGAGGTGCAGTGGGATCAGCACGGCAACCTCTACAAGAACCACAGCAAAAACGCCATGGAAGTGGACAAGCCCATCGCTGGCTTGCTGAAGGACTTGAAAGCACGCGGCCTGCTCGAAGACACACTCGTCATCTGGGGCGGCGAGTTTGGCCGCACGCCCACGGCCCAGGGGAAAGATGGCCGCGACCACAACCCCAATGGCTTCACCATGTGGCTCGCCGGTGGCGGTGTGAAGCGCGGCATCGCCCACGGTGCCACCGACGACTACGGCTACTTCGCCCAGGAAAACAAAGTCCACATCCACGACCTACACGCCACCATCCTCGCCCTGCTCGGCATGAACCACGAAAAGCTCACCCATCGCTACGCAGGCCGCGACTTCCGCCTCACCGATGTCGAAGGCCATGTGGTGAAGGAAATCTTCGCCTGAGCCCCTACTTCACCGGCGCATTCTTGAAGGCATAGATCACGCCATCATCTGCGCCGAAGATGATGAAGTCGCCTGCCACCGCCGCGCTGGTTTTCACAGCGGCCCCGATCTCGTACTTCCACTGCTCTTGGCCATTGCTCACATCGACGCTGTACACATAGCCATCGTCGCTGCCGAAGATCGCCGATGTCCCGCCGCACACCACCGGCGAGCTGTCGATGCGGTCGCGGGTCTTGAACTCCCACAAGCCCTTCCCCGTGACGCGGTCGATACCGTGTAGGCGTTTGTCGCGGCCTGCGGCGATGATCTTGTTCTCCATGATCGCGGGCGCGGCGTAGTATTCAAAATCGCGCTCGCCGTACTGCCAGACCTTCGCGCCATCGGCCATGGCGTAGGCTTCGACGCGGAAACCGTAGTGCGTCACATAGACCACGCCTCGATCCATCGCCACGTTGTTGCCGATGTAGGCCCCCGCGTCGATCTCCTTCAAGACCTTGCCCGTCGCCGCATCATAGACGTGCAGCAGCGCATCGCAGCCGCCCACGCACACCTTGCCCTCGGCCACCGCGCTACCGCCGTTGATGTAGTTGCTCGTCTCCGCCTCCCAGACCTTTTTGCCATCGGCGGCATTCAGGCAGTAGAGCTTGTAGTCGTAGCTGCCGATGAGCACGCGCTCGGCCTTCGCCGCAGGATCGCTCCATACATTCACCGCCGCATGGATCTCGCCATCCGTCTCAAAGCGCCACACCTCCTTGCCCGTGTCCGCATTCCACGCATACACAAAGCCGTCGATACTGCCCGCGATGACGAGCGCCCCGGCGAAGCCCGCCGCCCCGTCGAAGCCCCCCTTCGGAGCCTTCGCCTGCCACACCTCCTTGCCCGTCAGCAGGTCCAGGCAGAAGAACGTGCCATCCTTATTGCCCGCATACACCTTGCCCGCTCGCACCACCGCACTGGCCACCATCATCTCCGGCTTGCCCTTCGGTTTCTCCATCGACTTGAAGCTCCACGCCAGCTCTAAAGGAAGGCGTAGGCTCGTCGCGCAGATGCCCGTCATCTCCGGGTTCGCCCGGCTATAAATCCAGTCGCCCGTCGCCTGGGCAGTGCAGGCCGACGGCCCACCCACAGTCACCGCGAGGAATAGCCCCAGCCCACCCGCGCGGCTCACCCACCCTGCCCTTTTTCCCACCCTGCATTGCCTTGTGATCATAAATAAAAATGTCCCTGACAAACGCGAACGCCATCACCAATGTTGCCACAGCCATGCACGACTTCAGCAGCCCCTCACCCGATGACGACGCCCCACCTCCGATTCCCGAGGTGTTGTATTCCGACTACACGGACGAGGCCTTCTCGCACTGCACACGCTGCGGCGAGTCGTTGAAGGACTTCCCCGGCGGCTACCAAGTCTCCAAGGCATGGCGGCGCAATGAATGCGTCTTCGAGTATGCGCTCTGCGACCACTGCCGCACCGCCCTCATGGAGGAGTTCAGCACCGGGTCCAAAGAGCGCCTCGCGCAGTTCCAGGACGAGCACGTCACCTTCGAGGGCGGCATCGACAAATGCTCCGTCTGCGGCCTACGGCGCAGCGAGGACAGCACCACCGACTTCGTGCTCACCGGCATGATGGAAGGCAACGGCTACCTTGGCGGCATCATGGTCTGCGGGAAGTGCGGCGAGAGCACCCAGGAGCTACTCTCGTCGGAAACCAAAGACACCTGGCGACGCTTCCGCGATGAGAACTTCGACGGCCCGCCAGGGGATCACGTCTTCGATCTTGATCCCAATGTGATGCCCAGCGTGCAGCCCAAGAAACCCGTGTTTGTGTGAGCACGAGGCCGCGTAGCCTTGGGCGTGAGTAGGGGCAGAAGCGGCAACGAAGGGCAGGCTCATGCAGCATCCAACGCCAACGAGACATGAGGCGAAGCCTTTCTGGAGTGCGGCTGGTGGTGGGGATCGCGGGGGCTGCCGCCGTCTTCGCAGCGTAGGGCTGGCGAGATGGCGTGGGGCTTCGTCATCGTCCATCGCTGGGGTGGTTATCAGGGATGGGCTTTGCGTGAGTCTATCGCTCCGCCCAAAGCGGCAGCCCCCGATGCCCCCCACCAGCCGCACTCCAGAGGGGCGCGAGTCGATAGCCGGTGGTCAAGATCCCCCTCCCGGAGGGAGGAGAGCGGATAGCCGGTGGTGAAACCACCGGACAGACGCGATGGAACCACGGCTAATCTCACCGCGTCCCGGAGGGGCGCGAGAAGCTATCTTGGGGTCAACGCCATCGCCCAGGCCCAACCGTTCCCAAAAAGGCGGAGGCCTTGCTGGGTGATGGGGGGCATTCCATGCCTTCTCGCGCCCCTCCGGGGCGCAGCGAGTCGGACGGGGCGTGTGGCGGTTCTCTGGCCCGGTGGTTGCGTTCGTTCCTCACTTCACCACCGGCTAATGGCTCGCCTCCCTCCGGGAGGTCAGACCTGAATAGTTACAAAAAACTATTGTGCTGTGAAGGCGTTTTATGCAAACTCCGCTCATGGCCCTGCCAAAAGCGCAACCCCTCAAAGACTATAGGCTCGCCCTTAATGCGAAAGCCCGCCCGCCTGAGGCGTCGCGCGGCAAGCCGATGGCGACCACGCCTCCCCTCCCCATGAGGCGGCAAAGCCTGAAGGATTTTCGGAAAAGCCTGAAGGCTCCGCCGCAAAGCCTGAAGGATTTTCGGCAAAGCCTGAAGGTTCCGCTGCAAAGCCTGAAGGATTTTCGGAAAAGCCTGAAGGTTCCTGCGCAAAGCTTGAAGGATTTTCGGCAAAGCCTGAAGGTTCCTGCGCAAAGCCTGAAGGATTTTCGGCAAAGCCTGAAGGTTCCTGCGCAAATCCTGAAGGTTTTTCAGAAAATCCTGAAGGATTTTCGGCAAAGCCTGAAGGATTTTGCCCCGATCCTGTCGGTTTTTTGGCAAAAACCATGCCTTTCAGTAGCAGACCACACAAACCATAGCGTATGCCGACTCCCCTGACTTGGAATAAACCGGACCAAAAATGGAATTCCCCCGGCTTAACCTGGAACGGATCGGTACCCGCCTCACCCCAAAAACACAACAAAGCCATGCCCAACATCAAAGCCGC
>JANOAR010000077.1:0-17108 GCA_031411235.1 Verrucomicrobiota bacterium
GTAGCCCTGGGGTGGCATGGCGTAACCTTGCGGTGGATAACCCGGCTGACCCTGGGGTGGGTAGCCCGGCTGGCCTTGTGGTGGGCCATAACCCGGTGGGTAATTCATAGGAAACCCTGGCTGGGGCACATACCCCGGTGGTGGCGGTGCAACGTATCCAGGAGGTAAAGGCTGGCTCATCGATGGATGAGGCAGTGGGCTTTGCGGATGTGGCGGCTGATTTGGATCCTGGCTCATAGGGTTATTAGTTCCTGATGTGAAAAAAAATGTTCAGTCGAGGTTGAGTGATTGGAACTAACTCCAAGATGCTAGAAAATCATTCTTCGCCACCAACGGTAAATGTAACATTACTCACCTGCGCTTTTGCCAGCGCGTTGAGCACATCTATGACACGCTCGTATTTAGCTTGTTCTTCAGCTTGAATCGTGACTAACACTTTAGCTTTACGGTTATCTGCCTCTTGCTTTAACCGCATCATCGTCCCAACAAAGTTGCGCATGGCAGAGTCATTTGCAGGATCAAGCTCTTCTTCGTTCAAGGTTACAGAGCCTGATTCCTCAATTGCCACAGTGATTTCATCAGGCATCTCGGGAGCATTAGCCGGATTAACCGGCGCAATTCCAGGAAGCTGCTGTTTGAGTTCATGCTCTACCTTTACCGCGCCAGCCATGACCATGAAAAATAACATAATCACGAACACGACATCAATCATCGGTGCAATTTGGAAACCCAAATTAACCGGCTCTACCTCACTTGGAACCCTTTTCGGCATAGTTTTAAACTTTAAAGGTTAAGAATGATTGAGTGCAGAGAATGAAATATCATCAATCCCCGCTTGACCAATGATGGTCATAATTTTTTGGATTTCAACAGCAGGTAGCCGCTTGTCACCGCGAATAATGACTCGGTACTTAGGGTTGCGATTCTTTAGATCCGTCAGGATATTAACCAGTGGCTGAGGGTCGGGAAAAGGTCTATCTGCATACACGATGGTTGCCTTTTGTTTAGCATTATCCCATCGGATATTGAGCATCGCCTCATTCATCGAATTTTTCTCATCCTTTTTTTTCGCATCCGGTGCGACAGGAAGTTCGATTGCTTTATCGACACGAACAACCTCCGCCGTGGTAATGCTCATAAAAAAAATGAGTAAAGTTAGCAACACGTCGATCATTGGAGCGATTTGGAACTCCGGTTCTCCACTTTCTGAACTGCCTCCACCTCCGCCCATAATGTTACCTCCTGAATGTAGTGTAATTAAGCTAGCAAGCCTCTATTAGGCATGAACCGTCTCTGGTGAAGCTCCACCTGAAACCCAATTGGGTGTTGCAGCGTAGAACTCTTCTTCACCAACATGGCAATCTTTGAGGTGCGAATAAGGCATTTTACGGAACAACGCCGTAACATACTCCTGCAAGTCATGAATACCAGCTTGCAGACGATTGCGCAGTACGTAGAAGAACATGAAAGCAGGAATTGCGATGAAAAGACCGGAGGCTGTAGCAATAAGCACTTCCCCAATGGCTCCAGCTAGACCCGATGGATCGCCGATACCACTGCTACCCAAATTTTCAAAGGCCTTCATCATACCAGTCACGGTTCCGACGAGACCGATCATCGGCGTGCAAACACCTATGACCGAAAGATAGTTAATACGGGTCTGAATTTGAGCATTGATTTTGGTTATACCTTCATGCAGTGAATATTCAACTGCCTCCTGGCCGTCGCCCAGGAAACTCAATGCAACTCTTGAAATTTCAGACACTGGAGATGGATTGTTTTTACAGAATTGATATGCTCCGACGTAATCACCAGCGCGGAATAGATCTTGTATCTGTGTAAGTGAGGAAGAAGGAGCCAACTTACTGATGCCAGTGCGCATCCAAAGATCGACGGAAAGCCAAATCAAAACTACGGAACAAATGCCCAGGGGAATCATGACCCAACCACCTTCCTCAATGGTTTTGACAAGACTTTTGTGTTTTTCAACAACTTTAGTCTGTCCCGGGGCAGGAGCAGCAGCGTCTTGTGCTGAAACAACGGTGGATGCCAAGGTGAGGCCACCAAGGGCTAGCAGGGCACAGATGCCGAGGCGGAGAGCAGCTTTTTGAAGGGATGAACGCATGGTTTGCGGTGTCTGAGGTTGCATGATATTGGGTTTGAGTCTGAGGTTTGGAAATTTAGTTATTTGGTCGCTTCTGCTGGCTTTACTTCTGTGGTCTTGGTCTCACCGGTCTTGGTTTCACCTGCTTTAATGAGAACTTCGTCTTCGTTGTGTAGACCGTTGATATTAGCTAACTCCGTTGTTGAGATGCCAGCAACCCCTGAGCCTGGGTAACTATCAATAATACGCTTGTAATAAACAGCGGCATCATCAAATCGGCGCATACCAGCTAGACAGCGAGCGCTAGCCAACTCAGCATCTGGAACTCGTTGCACTTGTGTCCCATAGAATACAGGAACTCTGAGGTAAGCCATGAGAGCCTCCTCCCATAATTTTTTCTTGAAAAGTGTATCACCGATAATCATCCAAATAGAAGCCCCTACGGCTGAGTCTTGTGTTTCGCTGAGAATATTTTGCGCCTGAGCAATTATAGCTTGGTGGTCGGAGGAGGTTTGCCTTTCAGTATTGAGTTGAATGATTTTTATCTTCAATTTTTGATTATCATCCAGCTTTAACCGATTCAAATCAGGCATTATTTTGATCGTGTCTTCAAACTTACCCGCCTGATTGAGAGCTTCAGCGTAAGCGAACAGAATATCAGGATAGGAGTTACCTTGAACATCTTTAAATGCCTCAAAAAAAGTTTTCGCTTTTTTCAATAATTCAATGGCTTCATCACTTTTACCTGTGGAAAGCAAATTTTTTGCCGCACCTAGTTCTTCGGGTATCCAGTCGATTGAGGCTATGGCAGAAGTTGGCAGAGGCGCTTCAGAGGAATTTGTCCCGACTTTGATGATGCGGAAAATTTTGCCGTTCACTATTTTGAGTTGCTCGGCACCTATACGAGTATTGTCCTTGAGCATGATGGCCTGCCCTCTCGCTGGCGAAGCGAAGGTGATCACACCCAAAATTAACGCTGCTGCTGAAATTAGATTCCTCATTACTATAGTTCAATAGATACAATTACTTTAACTTCTGGAGTTCAGCCTTTGCTGTTTCAAACTCAGGCTGAAGTTTTAGTGTCTGGTTTTTCAACATTTCTTCCAGTGTTTTAATGGCTTCGGCGCGTTTATTGAGAAGTAAGAAACAACGGGCAGACTGTAAATAGGCACGGGCCATCCAATCTTTGTATTTTTGGTGGGCGATGAACACACGTTGGTAGTATGTAATCGCTGCCGCGTAATCCTTGCGTGCTTCCTTAACCTGCCCCAGTCCGTAAAGAGCTTCGGCATGAGCTGATTTCCAATCTTTGACTCTAGCAATGCCATCGTATTCTTTTTCGGCATCTTCGTATTTACTCAATTTCAAAAGAGTTTTTGCTTTGCCTAAGGTTGCTTCGAGAAGTTTTGAACTGCCTTGGTATTTTTCTCCGGTAGCTTCAGTGAAGAGCACGAGCGCTTTATCAAATTCACCCTTTTCAAAAGCAATTTCTGCCAAGCCAACTGGAGCACCGTCCGCATACTCGCTTGAAGGGAACAACGTGCGCAGACGCTCATAGCAAGCAGCAGCTTTTTCGGGGTCGCCTTTTTTGCGTGCATTATCACCAACAACTGAGAGGAGCAGCGGGCTAAGATCTTCAGCTTTGGCGACTTCAACCATGATACCCATGAGTTTCTCAACCTTGTCGGATTCTTTCATTTTGGCTGCCAAAGAAATCTTACCAAACATGATGCGAATATTAGCGGTGGGTGTTAATGTCTCAGGGGTAAGAAGTGCCTCAAACTGCTTTTCAACCTCTTCATAGGTTGGCCCCGCTGATACGGCTGGTTTGGGTTGCTCGGCAACCACAGGGGGAGTTTCCCCCTCTTTAGTTGCGACTACTGGCGTGGGCAGAGGTGCCAAAGTTGACACACGCCGACGTTTTGGCGCCATTAAACTAGCAAGTTGCTGAATAAGCCCTTCCACATCATCCAGCCCCGTGTTGCTTATGTAGGGTTTAATGTAATCAGCGAGCATTTTTTTAGCATCGTCAGTTTTGTTTTGGCGAACCAAGGCTTTAACGAGCCAAAATATTGCTTTTAATGCCTCTGGTTTGCCCTGATGTCGCTTCAGTTCAATAGTCCAAAGCTCGGCAATAGTGTCCCATTTATCGCCGCCAACGAGTAGATCATTAACATGCTCTAGCGCATATTTTCTGACGTCTTCAGTGCCTGAGCGCTTTACGGCATTGAGATAGGCTTCTTCGGCCTTAGTATAATATTCGGCAGATTTTTCTGGGTCTTTTTGGGCCAAGTTACCAAAGCAATCCCCAAGCAAGGAATAGACTTGGGCAATATTTGGATCATTGGGTGATTCGGTTACGATAGCCAACAAATCCTTCATGGAGTCCTCAATATCGCCTGCCTGAACCTTAATGAATGACTGCCGGTATTTGGCATCTACCAGATACTGGCCTTTCGGGAAATTTTTAATGTAATCAGCCAGGGCTTTCTTTACATTTTTGAAGTCATTCTGATAAAAATAACAAAGCGCGATTCGATAGGTGGCGTCATCACCATAAGCCTCACCACCTTTCTCCTTCATCATCAGCTCAAGCGTTGTAACAGCATCTTGAAATTTTTGCATTTCAAAAAGGACATTGCCACGCAAAAATAGAGCCCGAGCTTTATCTACTTTTGGATAACTTAAAATTTTATCGAAGGAATCGGCTGCCGCTTGTAAATCGCCTTGTTGGTAAGCCAACATTCCGAACATCTCTGCAATTTGCCCTGTCATTTCACTTTCCGGGAAGTCGGCAATGAATGTTTCACAGTATTCGCGTGCTTTAGACACGCGCTTAAGTTGGGCGTTTGCCATGATCATGGCATACATGCACTTGTCGCGCTGGGGGAATGTCTTGAACTCTTTGATGACGGTCTCAAATGCCAAGAGCGATTCCCACATGCGCCCCATTTCAAAATAACAGCGCCCGAGGCGGTAATAAAGAGTGGCATCGTAGTCGCCTTTTTCTTCCAATTGTGCGAGCAGAGCCTTGTCACTGGCTATTTTTGCTTCAAGCTCTTCTTTATTACCGCGCCCCAAAGCTAGGTGCGCGGTTGATTTTGCGATTCGATCTTTTTGAAGCTTTACCACTTCGCTTTTTCGGCGCACGGACTGGTAGGCTACGAGAGCCTCGCGGTAGCTTTTTTTCTCCATGTTCTCGTCACCGAGTTTCTGGCCCAGGTTGTTCATTTCGATAACACTCTCGCCCTCGGTGGAGACAGCGCGGACACTTTCGAGTAATTGTGCTGCTTTTTCGCCTTCGCCCTTAGTCACATAAATATCGGCGAGCATTAGGGCTGCACTTACTTGCCCTGAACTGCGAATACCTTCAGTGAGCACACTGGTGAGAATTTGAATAGCGTCGTCCGGCTGGTTGGCTCTTTTGTAGTGGTCTGCGATCAATAATCCTGCTTCGATTTTCAGATCCGGCACAGCAGCAACTTCTTTGAGGAGCTTGATGGCGTCATCAGTTTTGCTTAATTTCAGATAAGCACGTCCAAGGCCCATTTTCACGGGGTTGAGATTATCGCCCGCAGGGTAGTCTTTGATGTAAGTCTCAAAGGATTGTGCGGCTTTTGCGAAGTCAGATAAATTAAAGTAGCAGGCACCTTCCAAGAAAATGACGTTCTCGGGCACTTTGCTCATTTTGCTCTTGATGAAGTCCACCTTGGTGATGGCATCCTTGAATTTGCCTTCCTGCATGAGGGCAAGACCATCAGTGAGGGCTTTTTCGACATCGGCTTGCAAGTTAACGCCTGGGGTCACCTCGGCAGTCGCAGGGGGGGCACCGGGAGCCCCTGGTGGTGCACCAGGAACGGCGGGAGCAACGGGTGGCGCTTGAGCTGGTAGTAGTCCAACCCAAGCCAACGCCAATGCTATGCTGTAATACTTCTTCATCATGGACACAGTAAAATTCAAAATTTTGGATTCACAACACCACCAGTTGCCAAGTGCCTGACAGGTGTTCAAGGCGCTTCATTTCAAGGATGAGGGGTGCAATCAGCATTTATTGGAAAAAGGAAGGCGAGACTAGCAGTCTCGATTGTATTGTCACTAACAAGTTCGTCTTTGGGTATCAAGAAAAAGTTTTTTCAGGCCGTGCTTTGTGTGCGCACTGTGGAAATGCGCCGTTTTTGGATGCCCTGAGTCCAGTCATCCTGATGGCTGAATTTTTGGGCTCACTTTAATAAATATTGAAAATTAAGACTTGGAAATTATCTCCTGAAGAGTTTGTTTTCGCCATGTTTGTCAAACCCATTGCTGAAGCTACGCCTGCAGACTCCACGCATCGAGTGCGTCGTGCCCGCCATTTCCATCGCGCAGGGTATGCTTTTGTCATTGCTTTGATGCTGTTTTTCGCGCTCCTATCTCTCATCGGGTTTTTGGCCAGTGGGACGTTGATGCTGGTTTCTGGCAATCGCCAAATGGGTGTGGTAGCCTTGTGTTGCGTAGCCGCGTTTGTCTTGCTGAGGCTTGCTGCGGCATGGCACACGCGCAAGCTGACGTGTGGACTCTGTCACGGCACGATCCTGCATGAAAAACGCTGCCTCAAACATGAACGAGCTGAAAAGTGGCCGCTGCTAGGCTATCGTTTTACAGCAGTGCTGCGAACGATCCTCACTCTGGGCTTTACCTGCATGTACTGTGGTACGACGTATCGGCTGAGGAAGTGATTTTAGGCGCAGATATATTCTTGCATTGCGTTTAAAATCACGACCACGGAGCAAGCTCCAGCGTCGGGGAAACCGATGGATTGTTCGCCGAGCGTTTTTGCGCGGCCCATGGTCGCGATCATGGCTTTACTCGCTTCTTTGCCTGCCTCGCCAGCGGCGGCGACGGCTGTGATGGCCTCGGGGAGGGGAAGGTTAGCGACTTCCTGGGCACGCACCGCTGCTGGGTGCAGGGCGTCGATCATGGTTTTGTCCCCAGGCTTGGCCCCGCCGCGAGTCATGATGCCTTCTAGGCCAGTTTGGAGGAGAGGGGCGAGGCAGCTTGAATCGAAGACTTCTTTGCCTGCGAGGGCTTTGCCGCCATTGCGCCACAAAGTACCGAAAATGGCTCCCGAGGCTCCGCCCATGCTGCTCATCATTGCCATGCCTGTGGCGGTGAAGGCTTTCTCGATAGACTCGACTTCGCCAGCATTGAGCTTTTCTTTGACTGCTGTCATGCCTCGTTCCATGCCTAATCCATGATCACCATCGCCAAGGTCGCGGTCAGCACCTGAGAGCATGGGCTCTGCTTCGATAATACGATCTGCGACAAGCAAGATCATCGCTTTGACTTCTTCCTTCGTGAGTGTGGTTTTGGGCATGGGCCGCCGATTGTTGATGCTCGTGAGGTATTGTCAAATCCTTAGCCTACGAGGTTGAGCGTCGGCCTTGCTGCTTTTCTACAACGCAAGCCCCCTCTTGAGCCTTTGGTATCTGTCCGTTCAAAGGAAGTGGTTGCCCTTTTTTATTATGGAATTTATAGTTAAAGCCAATTTATGTGAAAAAATTTAGCTCCATCCTACCATCGCTAATTCGCTCCTCGGAACGTTGGCTCGTCACTTTGGTTCTTCTCGTCGCTCTACCCTCGACCCTACTGGCGGCTACTAGCTTGCGAGTAGGCAACGTCGTTTTCATCGACAATGACGGCGATGGCCACTACACGCAGGGGGTCGATGACGCCGCGAGTTCTGTGACAGTGAAGCTTTTTTTGGCTGCGGATGATCCTCTAACGGCCACACCGCAGGGCACCACGGCGACAGCCGCCAACGGCACTTACCTTTTTCAAAACGTTGCACCTGGGAGCTACAAGGTTTTCATCCCACCGTCGGAATTTCAACCTGCCGGTCGGCTCTATGGCTTTAAATGCCTGCCAGCCAACGCAGCAGGTGACGACGATGTGGGGCAGGATGCGCTGCCTGATAGTGCCCCAGAACTCCATGGCATTTCGACTGGCTCATTCGTCCTTTCCCTTGGTGCTGCGCCTACCACAGCGAGCGGCGAGACGGGCTTCGACAGTGCCTCCGACGATAGCGATGATGGTGATGGGCAACTGACCATCGACCTGGGCTTTTTCCCCACGGTTGCGGTGGGAAATTTGGTCTTTGCCGATGCGAATGGCGATGGCATCGCCTCAGCAGCGGAGGGGAAACCCAATGTTTGGGTAGAGCTATACCTTGATGGTGATACTCCTGGTATCGACCCATATGTGGCGCACTTGCAAACGGGTGTTGGGGGCCGCTTTTTGTTCACAGGACTGCAACCCGGCTACTACCAACTCTTCATCCCGCCTTCAGAATTCGCCGTGGGAGCCGTGCTCGAAGGTGCTTCATCCATCGCTAACACCGCAGCTTCTGGCAGTGACGATGACGTTGGTGAAGATGGGATTGATGATGCCCAGCCTGCGACCCGTGGCATCGCCACCGAGGCTTTTCCACTGTTTCCAGGCCTTGCTCCGACAGCCTTTGATGGTGAAACGGGTGTCGGCTATGACGAGGATGATCTCACGGGCGACACCTACGTGGATCTCACTCGCGACTTGGGTTTTATCATCCCCAATGCCAATCTCAGCGTGGGCAACCTCGTCTTTATCGACGCGGATGGCGATCACCTCGCTGATCCCGGCGAAGGCGTGGACGGCATTATCGTGCAACTCTTTGCCTCGGGGGCGAATCCGCAGTCGGGCGGCGAATTGACCCGCACCACCACGGCCAACGGTGGTCGCTATATCTTTGTGGGCCTCACTCCCGGCAGCTATTTTATCCAAGTGCCCAGCTCACAGTTCGCCCAAGGCCAGGCGCTGTATCAGAAAAAGTCGATACTGGGCTCCGGGGCCGACAACGGTGCGGATGACAATGCCGATGAAAATGGTGCCGATGCCGTCAGTCCCGCTTCCACGGGTGTCTCCAGCATCGTCTTTAATCTCTCGCTTGGCACGGAACCTAGCGATGCCACCAGCGAGACAGGCCTTCATGCCGCTGACGACAATGCCGCCGACACAAACTCCGACTTCACCATCGACCTCGGCTTCGACTCAGCCTGCGCCGTCATCTCTCTTGCACCCACCAGCCCGCCACCCGCGACCGTGGCCTACGACTACGTGCTCGATCTTGTCGCTGCGGGTGGCACTGCGCCGCACAGCTTCACCTTGTTGTCTGGGAGTTTGCCAGCGGGGCTTTCATTATCGGCAGCGGGGAGGCTCATGGGCACGCCCAGGGTTGCTGGCTCGGCGAACTTTACCCTGCGCATCACGGACGCCGCCCTCTGCTCAACCGATGTGCCTCTGACCCTATTGGTGCAAAACCAAGTTGCCATCGGCAACCTCATCTTTTTCGACGCTAATGCCAATGGCTACGCCGACGCCAGCGAGGGAGTCAACGGCGTCAGCGTAGCCCTCTACCGCAGCACCGACACCATCGGCAGCACGACAGCCCTGGCCATACAGACCACGGCCAACGGTGGTCGCTTCCTCTTCGATAACCTCGCATCCGGCAGCTACAAACTCCACGTCCCCGCCGCCATGTTTGCCAATGGTGCGCCCCTCTACCAAATGCTCTCGATGGGCGGCAGCGTCGATAGCACAGACGACGACGCAGGCGAGGATGGACTCGATGCCCTCGACCCCAGCAGCACTGGCGTCGTCACCGCAGCCTTCACCGTCACCGCTGCCGCAGCGCCCACCGCTGCCTCCGGCGAAAACGGCCAGTCCAGTGCCGATGACAATGCTCGTGACAACGACGTGGATCTCACCCACGACCTTGGCTTTGCCGACGCCCATGCACTTCCTGCGACCTATGCCTCTTGGCTCACTGCGCACTCGCTAGCCCCTGGCACGTTGCCCACTGGCAACGCTGACGCCGACACCTCCTGCAACCTCCTCGAATACGCTCTCCAGTTAGATCCCAATAGCGGCCTCCCCTCCCCTTCCTCGCGCCTCGGACTTGTGCGCAATGCCACCTCCAGCCACTACGACTTCAGCTACACACGCCGACGCGGTAGCCAGACCGACCTCACTTACATCGTGGAACTCCTGGCTAATCTCAGCACCTCGCCCGCAGGCTGGGCTGCCAGCAGCATCGTGCCCACCACCACCGTCAATACCGATGGCACCGAGACCCTCACCTATGCCAGCGTGGATACCGCAGCCATCTTCAGCGGCCTAGTGCGCGGCTTCATCCGCCTCACCATCACAGCCGATACCAATGGCGACACCACACCCGACGCCACCACATCTAGCCTTGTTTATGGCTGGCAGCAGCAGGCCCTCGCCGTGCGCACGCAGACCTCTGCGCTCTCCTTTCTAAACGCCGAAGTCTTCTCTGGCAGCATCACTTCCAGCACGGGCAGCGTCCTCAGTGTGTCTGGCAGCGTCGGTCTCGGTAATGTGAAAGCGCAGTTCCTCGCAGGCCGTGAATACAGCGTCGAAGTCACCAGCGGCAGCTATGAAGGCCAGCGATGGGAAGTCGATGAAGTCGCCAGCACCGCCAGCACCATCGCCCTGCTCCCCAGCCACGCCCGCAGCACTCGCAGCGACGTGCCCACCGACATCGCAGGTGCCAGCATCGTCGTCGTTCCCCATGCCCGAGTGAACGATCTCTTCCCTGCCGCCAGCTTCCGTAGCACCAACAGCTCCGGCACCGCCGACCAGATCATGTTCTACGACCGTCCCACCCTCAGCTACATCACCTTGTGGAACTTCAGCAATGCGGGCAACCCACGTTGGATCACAGGCATCGCCTTTGGCACCGATGCCGGCACGCGAGTCGTCAGCCCCACCGAGGGCATCTTCGCCCGGGCTCGCTTGAACCCCGTCACACTGTATAGCCACGGCATCGTCCGCCCCTGGGATGTCGCCTGCCCGCTCGCCATCAGCAATAACTTCATCAGCAATCCCTGGCCCACCGCGCAGACTCCCAACACCCGCAGCATGACCTTCGCCAACGGCTCAACCAGCAGCCCCAGCTTCGCCCTAGCCGACCGCATCAACGTCTGGAGCGGCGACACCACCAACACCTCGGGCTACACCTCTTATTTCATCGCTAACTCAGGTGCCATCGTCCACCGCTGGGTGCGCCAGGGCGATCTCAGCTTCGCCACCCAAGCCAATGCAGCACTCTTCGCCCCCAGCGGCTCCACCTTCATCATCAGCATCCTAGGCAAGAGCAACTGGCTCCTCCCTGCTCCATGGGTGCCGTAAGCCGAGTCGGCTCGGCGTGGCAGCGTATCCCCTTACTTTTTCTTCAGTTCATCCACCGTCCACATCATCACGCGGTCTTTATTTTTCGCTCGCAGATCGGCGATGGTTTTTACCTCCACCGGCGAGGCATTGTGCTCCCACTCACGGCGGATGTAAGTGAGCACGCCCGCGATGTTTTCATCGGTAAGTTGGGGCAGAGGTGGCATGACGAGATTGTAGGTACGCCCGCTTACTTTCACAGGGCCAGCGAGACCATGCATGACGATACGGGCGAGGATGTCCGGCTTGCCCAGCACCCATTCGCTATCCACGAGGGGCGGTGCAAGACCATCAAGGCCATAGCCGTGAGGCTGATGGCACGCAGCGCATAACATGCCGTAGATGTTCTTGCCTTGCTCGTACAGCACTGACTGCGCTTCCGTGAGCGGCACTATTTTCGGCGGTGGCGGGGCACCCGGTTTATTGGGCCAGGCGAGGCGTGCAGCAACGCTGGCCATGAGCTTTACGGCCGTATTTTCCACCATGTTCTGCTTCAGCAAAGCCAGAGTGGCAGGCTCACTCTCCAACCACAACAGCTTCGGCGGCGTGGGGTTTTTACCTTTGCTGTTGGGGCTAGTGGCCAAGCCTTTCAGTAGGGCAAGCTGCACTGCGCTGGTCTTCGATTGCGCAGCGGCTAAGACGAGCATTTCTTCAAAGAGTTGCGCCTTGTTAGCCATTGCCACGAGACTGCCCAGGACTTCAAAAACAGGAGCCGTATTAGCGAAGTTGGTCTTGGTTGTTTGCTCCTCGAGAACCTTGGCAAACGTGACCTCGCGGCCTCGCAGGCCAGTCAGAGCGCCTTCGCGTATGAGGCTATTTTTTCCACCACCCGCAGCGAGTAGCTTGGCAAGGGCAACATCGGCGTCGGGCAAGTTGAGTGCTGAAAGTTTAATAGCGAGGTGAGCGCTGACGAGGGCATTTTTTTCTGTCGCCATAGCGATCAACTCAGCAGCCAGATCACGAGTGGCAAGACGCACGGCGGCGACGCGCAGTTGGGCATCGGCATCATGCAGGGCGATGCGAGTGAGCGGTGGGGTAAGCGCAAGCAGACCATCCAGCGTCCACAGCGCATGGAGTCGGGCGAGTGGGCTAGCTTCGGCATTACGCAGCAGGTCAGCAAGTGCAGGCGCGGCATCGCCCTTGTCGGACTCCACGATGAGGCGCTGCGCTGTGTCGCGAACCCAACCATTGGCGTGGCTGAGCAGCGCAACCCGAGCAGCGGTATCGGCAGGGACACGAGTCGTGGCTAGCGGCTTGCTCGGCTTCGTCGGCACGATGCGCCAGATGCGGCCCTGCTCAAAGGGTTGCTCCAGTTTGCGGGCAGCGATGTTGGCGATGAGATAGTGCGTGAGGAAGCCGCTGTGCTGGATGATACCGCGGTACATATCGGCAAGGTAGAGCGCTCCATCGGGGCCATTGGCAGCCTGCACAGGGCGGAAGCGCTCGTCCGTGGAGGTGAGGAAATCCTGAGCCTTCATGGCACCTGCTGCGGTGATGACACCTTCCTTTTCATGGCGCACAAAGCGCTTCACCAAGTTGCCACAAGGCTCCGGCACAAACGCATTGCCGCGATACTGTGAGGCAAAGGCATCACCACGATAGATCACCGCACCGCAGGAACCCGTGGCCTTGGCCAGCGTGCCATCGGCACGCAGAGTCTTGGCATCGTAGCCACGATTCACGCCCGGCGTAGGATGCGAGGGCCACACCGTTTGATCCTTCACCACACTGGCATTTACACTCGTCGCAGTGCGCAGCAGGGGGTTGCGAGAGAAGGCTTCGGCAGGCAGCAGATCGCAGCGCAGCATATCGGAGTTGTAGTTGTAAAACGGGCGACCGTAGTCGTCCTGGCAGAGCCCATACTGCCCGCGGCCCAGGCCCGAGTCGCGCTGCCAGACACCGCTGCGCAGCTTGAACCGCGTGCCATAGCCCGCACTCCATATCGCGTTGTCCAGCATCCACGTTGGTGTATTCGCCATGTGTTCAGGTTGGCCCGTTTGGCTACCGTAGTCCGTAGCGACGATGTCTTTTACATCGGCCTTGCCATCGCCATCGGTATCTTTGCAGAACAACAAATTCGGCGGCACCGCGACGAGCGCCCCACCATTAACCGCCATCACCGAACGCGGCATGATGAGGTTGTCGAGAAAGGTGCTGGCCTTGTCCATGCGACCATCGCCATCCGTGTCTTCAAGGAGCTTGATACGGCCCAGCGGCTGCTGGTCAGTACTGCCGTCCACAGCCCGCATATAAGCACGCATCTCCACGACATAGAGCCGCCCCTGGTCATCGAAGCTCATCGCGATGGGCGCTTCGATCATTGGCTCGGCAGCGACGAGTTCGATGCGGAATCCCTCTTCGAGCTTGAAAGTCGCAAGTGCTTGCTCAGGCGAGAGCGGCGCTGGTGGAGGCAGGTTGAACTTGATCTCAACCTTATCCGGCCCAGCGTTTTTATTGTGCAGGGCGAAGGCTGGAAGGCTCGTGAACATCGCTGCGGCAACAGCAATGCGTGAGGGGTATAAGAGTGCGTGACGAGTCATGGGGGAGGCTCTGAACGCTAGGTTGAGTGGGGCTCTCTCGCTTTTGTGCATCGCTCGATCAATCGCTCAGCCCAAAAAAGCCATTGAAACACGGCCAACGAGGCCTACTATCGTCGCCCCAAATTAACCAGAAAACACCAAAGAAATGGCCGACGCTTCGAACAAATACGCCCACAATGTCTCAGGTCCTTACTACGTGGACGATCAATGCATCGACTGTGACCTGTGCCGCGAGACCGCGCCCGCCAACTTCAAGCGCGACGACGACGGTGGTCACTCCTTCCTCTTCAAACAGCCCGAGAGCGACGACGAACGAGCCCTCTGCGAAGAAGCCCTCACGGGCTGCCCCGTCGAAGCCATTGGCCGCGATGGTGACGAGTAGCCAGGGTAAAACCTAGCCACCCAGTTTCAAAATAAGCACGGCGCTTCAGCAATGAAGCGCCGTTTTTATTCCCTGCTTTCTGTGGGCAGAAATCTGCCCCCCTCAACGTTCTCGCTACACCATGCGCCTCGCCTCACTCCTCGCTCTTCTTCTCCCAGGCCTCCAGTTACAAGCCGCACCCCAGCCCCCGCCAAATATCGTCATCATCTTTTGCGATGACCTCGGCTACGGCGACATCGGCAGCTTCGGAGCCCAAGGCTACACCACGCCGCATCTCGACAAACTCGCCACCCAGGGCACCAAGTTCACCAACTTCCATGTCGCCCAGCCCGTCTGCTCTGCCTCTCGCACCGGCCTTCTAACGGGTTGCTACCCCAATCGCGTTGGCATCCACGGGGCGCTCGGCCCCTCCGCTCGGCATGGCATCTCCGACACCGAGACCACCCTCGCCGAGGTCGTGAAAACCAAGGGCTACGCCACCTGCGCCGTGGGCAAGTGGCACCTCGGCAGCAAGCCGCAATTCCTCCCCACGCGGCATGGCTTCGACGAGTATTTCGGCCTGCCCTACTCCAATGACATGTGGCCCCACCACCCGCAGGCCAAGCGCAGTGCCTACCCCAACCTGCCGGTCTACGAGAACGACAAAGTCATCGACGACGAAGTCACCACCGAGGATCAAAACCAACTCACCACCCGTTACACCGAGCGCGCCGTCAGCTTCATCCAGCGCAGCAAGGGCAAGCCCTTCTTCCTCTACCTCGCCCATTCCATGCCCCATGTGCCGCTGCATGTGAGCGATAAATTTCGCGGCAAGAGCCAGCGCGGACTCTTTGGCGACGTCATCATGGAAATCGACTGGTCGGTCGGCCAAGTCCTAGCCGCCCTCGACGCCGCCAGCATCGCCGACAACACCCTCATCGTCTTCACCTCCGACAACGGCCCCTGGCTCAGCTACGGCGACCACGCTGGCAGCGCAGGCCCCCTGCGCGAAGGCAAAGGCACCTGCTGGGAGGGCGGCACCCGCGTGCCCTGCCTCATGCGTTGGCCCAGCAAAATCAAAGCAGCCGCCACCAGCGACGCCATGCTCATGACCATAGATTTACTGCCCACCATCGCCACGCTCATCCACGCCGATTTGCCCAAGCTCAAGATCGACGGCCTCAACGTCTGGCCCCTCATCGCCAGCGAACCCGGTGCCAAGAATCCCCACGACGCCTACTGGTTCTACTACGAGCAGAATCAGCTTCAATCCGTCGTCACCAGCGATGGCCAATGGAAGCTGCAACTGCCCCACACCTACCGCGCCTTCATCGAGCAACCCCGCCCCACCGGCGGCAAACCCGGCACCTACAAGCCCACTAAAATCGTCGATGCCGAACTCTACGACCTCGCCACCGAGATCGGCGAAAAAACCAACGTCGCCGCCGCCCATGCCGCCGTGGTAAAAACCCTGCAAGCCACCGCCGAAGCCGCACGGAAAGAGCTAGGCGACTCGCTGACGAAGCGTGAAGGCAGCGCCAACCGCAAGCCCGGCATGGCAGCGGAGTTGCAGTAGATAAAGTGGCTGCGGCTTTAGCCGCATCTGAGCTTTACCCACATCTTTCTCACGTTGTGCGCCCCACAAGGTATACTGCCACGCATCATGTTTTGTGGAAATCGATGCTCATATCGCGGCGAGCCGGGCCGCATTCTGGCGAACGCGCCTACGGGCGCTGGGCTGCGTAGGCGCACTCGCCAGAGTGCGGCACTCATTTCACAAAACATGATGCGTGGGAGTATAAACACAAAAAACTCTGCCGGCAGACCAACACCGAAGGTGTTGAGGCACCTAGCCCAGGGTTGCTTCGGCGAGCCTGAGCGAGCTGGAGCTACCCTGGGTACAGCAGCATCGACGGCGTGCGCGAACCCCACGCCTAGCAAGGATCTGTGGTGTCCAGATGCGCAGCTCCCAGCGATGCCTGCTGCTGTCGAAGGCGTGGCAAGAAGGGCTTCTGGCTACCGAGGACCCAGGGTAGCCCAGACTCGCTGAGGCTCGCTTGGGCAACCCTGAGCTCAATGCCTCAACACCGTTGGTGTTGGCGCTTCGACATAATCGACCTCACAAGCACGATTCATATCCACTGACTTGTGGGTAAAGCTCAGCCCATACCTGGCAGCATTGAGGCCTCCTTACGGTGGCTTCTGTCCAGGCAGACCTGCAAATCACCGAAAAATAATATTGTGCTGTGGAGGCGTTTTACGCAGACTCCGCTCATGGTACTGCCGAAAGAGCCACCACTCAAAGACTATAGGCTCGCCCTTAATGCGAAAGCCCGCCCGCCACAGGCGTCGCGTGGCAAGCCGATGGCGACCACGCCTCCCCTCCCCCGGAGGCGGCAAAGCTTGAAGGATTTTCGGCTAAGCTTGAAGGCTCCGCCGCAAAGCTTGAAGGATTTTCGGCAAAGCTTCAAGGCTCCGCTGCAAAGCCTGAAGGATTTTCGGCAAAGCCTGAAGGTTCCGCCGCAAAGCCTGAAGGATTTCCGGAAAAGCCTGAAGGTTCCTGCGCAAAGCTTGAAGGTTCCGCCGCAAAGCCTGAAGGTTTTTCAGAAAATCCTGAAGGTTTTCCGGCAAATCCTGAAGGATTTTGCCCCGATCTTCTCGGTTTTTTGGCAAAAACCATGCCTTTCAGTAGCAGACGACACAAACCATAGCGTATGCCGACTCCCCTGACTTGGAATAAACCGGACCAAAAATGGAATTCCCCCGGCTTAACCTGGAACGGATCGGTACCCGCCTCACCCCAAAAACACAACAAAGCCATGCCCAACATCAAAGCCGC
>JANOAR010000078.1:0-51180 GCA_031411235.1 Verrucomicrobiota bacterium
CCTCCTTGCCACGGTAGCGCCAGCCGCAGGCATCGCTGGGAGCGGGGCTCTACGGGCCACTGTACCAAGCATCGCTAGGATTCGCCCAGCCCTGTTGCACGGCGTACCCAGGGCGTTGCCCTGGGCTGGTATATCCCGCCCTTTCAGGGCTTCCGAAGCCTTGCTCTCGCTATCGTGTCGAGGGCGACGGGCTGGTATATCCCGCCCTTTGCTTCGCTTTGCTCACCCTTCGGGCAGCGGCGCTGGCTGTCTCGCTGCGCTTCGGCTCAGGGCTGCGGAGGCTGGCTGCGCCAGCAGCGACATGACGCAGGCATTTGCAAACACACCCGGCCTACATGCCCTCACCCAATCACTTCGCGCACGACGTGGCCATGCACGTCGGTGAGGCGGAAGTCGCGGCCTGCGTAGCGGTAGGTGAGGCGCTCGTGATCCATGCCGAGCTGGTGCAGGATGGTCGCGTGCAGGTCGTGCATGTGGACTTTATCCACCACGGCTTTGTGGCCGAATTCATCCGTCTCGCCGTGGGCGTGGCCGGGCTTGAAGCCGCCGCCCGCGCACCACACGGTGAAGCCGCCGGGGTTGTGATCGCGCCCGGTGCCATTCTTTTCCGAGTAGGGCGTGCGGCCAAACTCGCCGCCCCACCAGACGATGGTGTCCTCCAACAAGCCACGTTGTTTCAAATCCTGCACGAGTGCCCAGACGGGCTTGTCCACATTGGCCGCGTGCTCGGCGTGTTTGGGCAGGTTGCTGTGCTGATCCCAGGCGGGGTTGTTGCTGTTGTCGCTGTAGTTCACCTGGATGTAGCGCGTACCTGCCTCGGCGAGGCGACGGGCCATGAGGCACTGGCGGCCAAAGTTGTCGGTGGGCTTCTCATTGATGCCATACATCTTCAGGGTGGCTTCGCTCTCTTGGCTGATGTCGAGAGCCTCGGGCGCGTTGTGCTGGAGTCTCCAGGCGAGTTCGTAGCTATTGATGACGGCTTCAAATTCCGCGTCGTTGCCTGTGGGGGCGGTGCGCAGGAGTTGCTCTTGGTTGATGGAGCGCAGGAACTCAAACTGACGCTGCTGCTGGGCGGATGAGCTTAATGAGTTGTGCAGGTTTTTGATCGTCGCCTCGGACGCTGGCTGGCCTGCCCGACCGAGCGGTGTGCCCTGGAAAACGGGGGGCAGAAAGGCGGTGCCGTAGTTGCGCGGGCCACCGTTGCCGAGGCTGGGGCTGAGCGTGACGAAGGCGGGCAGGTTATCATTCTCCGTGCCCAACCCGTAGCTGACCCACGCGCCCATGCTGGGCCGGATGAAGCTGGTGGAGCCGGTGTGGAGAAACAGCGTCGCGGGGCCGTGGGCCACGCCCTCGGTGTGCATGGAGTGGATGAAGCAGAGGTCATCCACCATGCTCGACATGTGGGGGAAAAGGTTGGAGCCCCAGCGCCCGCTCTCGCCATGCTGCTGGAAATCCCAGAGCGGCTTCATCACGCGCTGCGGGGCGCCCATGCCTGTGCGAGCGACCGCGCGTGCATCATCGAAGTCCATCATCTGCCCATCCAGGCGGTCGAGCTTCGGCTTGTAGTCAAAGGAGTCCACATGGCTGACCCCGCCGGCCATGAAGAGGAAGATCACGCGCTTCGCCTTGGCCGTGTGCGGCGTGCGATGCGGTGCCAGCGGTGACGAGGCCGCCTGTGCCGCGATGGCTTGCAGGGCGAGCGAGCCAAAGCCACAGGCGGTGGTTTGCAGAGCGCGGCGGCGAGTGAAGGGAGGAGGAAGCATGGGGGAGGAACGGAGCGTGGAGCGGAGATGTTGCGAGAGGGGAGGAAGATGGGAGATGGGGAGATGGGGAGAAAATATGAGGCTGAAGGCGAAGCATGAGTTGCCATTGTGCTTCCTCGTCTGTTTGTCTCTCCATCTCATAGTCTCATAGTCTGATAGTCTCCCCTTCTGATGGTCTGACAGTTTCCAATCTCCCCAACTCCCTCATGGATCGCCAACGCTTCCTCATCTCTGCCCTTGCCTTGCTGACGGTCTTCCGTCTGGCCTTGCTGCCGACGATCGAGCTGAGCCCGGATGAGGCTCTGGCGGTGATGAGTGGGCAGCGGTGGCAAGTTTGGTATCTGGAGATGGGGCCGCTGGTGCCTTGGTTGGTGCGAGTGAGCACGGCCCTCTTTGGCCACTCGGAGTTTGGTGTGCGGTGCCTGGCTCCGTTGCTGGTCTTTGCAGCATCGGTCTGTGTTTTTAGGCTCACGCGTGGTATCTTCGATGAAACCATCGCAGCCTGGGCGGTGCTGCTCATGCAGGTGTTGCCGGGGGTGAATCTCGCGGCCACGACGATGACTTCGGCGACCGTGGGGCTGGCAAGTCTCTGTGGCTTGGTGCTCTCGTTGCGCATCGCCCTTCATCGGGCGCATCATTTGCACCCGGCCTGGTGGGTCGCCAGTGGTTGCTTACTGGCGGCAATGCTAGCCGACTGGCGCAATGGTCTTGCCTACCTATGCACGGCGCTGGCGTTGTGGACAGTGCCTCGCCGCAGGCATCATTTTTTTGACTCCGGCTTCCTCATCATCAGCGGTGGGTTCGCGATTGCTGTGTTGATGTTTGGTGGCTGGAACTGGCTGAATGACTGGCCCGTGTGGGAGGCGGGCGAGGCAGAGGCCGTATGGATCCTTTTCCCCAATCTACTGCGCTGGATACTCATGGCCTCGCCCGTGATGCTGACGCTCATCGTCTGGGCCATCACGCGTGCGATCAAGCGCTGGGCAGTGCTGCCGGAGCACGCGCTGTTGCTCGCCTTCATCCTGCCTTACGCCCTGCTGGATCTAGGCTGGGGGCCGCTGGAGCGCTGGCCGCACGCGGGCTGGCCGCTATGGATGGTGCTGGGCGGCGTGCTGCTGGCCTACCACATGATGGGCCGCATCACCATGCCGATGCCGAGCAAGATCGCGCTGCGCACCGCCGCTGTGCTGCTCGCAGGCATACAGTCGATGCTGCTGATGCGCACCGACATGCTGCGCAGCCTGCACGTCGCGTGGCCCTTCCAACAAGAGCAAACGAAGGAAGAGAAAACCTATGCTGGCTTCCTGCGTGTGGACCCTTCGAGCAACATGATCGGCTGGCAGCAATGCGCCACCATCGTCCAGGGCGGTGCTGAACTCGCGGTGCAGACGAAGAGCACTCCCTGGTTCATCATTGCCAAAGATTGGCGGCTCGCCGCAGCGCTGGAGCACTACTTGCCCCTGCATGTGCCGCTGGTGCAGCTCAGTCCCGATACGCCCCGCGTGCAGACGATTCAATCTGCCGAGAGGGATAACCCACTCGCCCTCTGGCCGCGCTATGATGAAATGCACGGTCAGCAAGCGGGCAACGCTTTGATGAATGCCCTCTACGTCACCGATGATGAGCATGCTAGCCAGCCGCCCACAGCGATCCGCCAAGCCTTCGAGAAGTATGAACTCCTCAGCTCAGCCATCATCATGCACGGCGGCTGGCCCGTGCGCTCGATCAAAGTTTTTGCCTGCTATTACTACAAGCCGCCTGCGATTTGAGCGCGGCAGGCAGCAGGCAAAAGTTTGAAATCTCAGATTTCAAAGCCCACAGAACGGCATAGTAAACACGTTCACTTTTTGCTCCCACCCATTTTATTCTCCCCCCATCCTCCATGCCTGCCCTCTCCATCGTCGTCCCTCTCTACAACGAAGAAGACAACATCGCCAACCTTCAGCGCGAGCTGTCCGAAGCCCTCACTGGCCTCGACTATGAGATCGTGCTGGTGGACGACGGCTCCAGCGATAGCACCGTGTCGCGAGTGCAGACCAGCGAGCGCGTGCGGCTGCTGTGTTTTGCTAAAAATGCAGGGCAGAGCGCGGCGATGCACGCAGGCATCCATGCGGCCCTGGGCAATGTCATCGTGACCATCGACGGTGATTTGCAAAACGATCCCCGCGACATCCCGGCGCTCGTGGCCAAGCTCGACGAAGGCTTCGACCTCGCCTGCGGCTACCGTGCCCATCGCAAAGACACACCCTTTAAACGCGTGCAGAGTCGCATCGCCAACTACGTGCGCAGCCGCTTCGTCGGCGATGGCGTGCGGGATACGGGCTGCACTTTGAAAGCCATGCGCCGCGAGTGCCGCGAGGCTTTGCTGCCCTTCAACGGTATGCACCGCTTCATCCCCGCGCTCATCGCGAACTGCGGCTATCGCGTCACTGAAATGCCTGTGAACCATCGACCACGCACGGCTGGCGTGAGCAAGTATGGCTTCGGCAATCGTGCGCTGCGGGCGACGATGGATATGTTCGGCGTGCGCTGGCTCAACAGCCGCCGGGCGCGGTACAGCGTGAAGGCTTAGTGGCACGCGACGCAAGAGGACGCTCACTTTGGCGTTCACAGTCGCCGCTATGATTCACCGACTCCTCTTTGCCCTGCTCCTCGCTACCGCTTTCGCCCAGCCGCTCCACGCTGCTCCACCGCAAAAGCCGAACATCCTTTTCATGTTCGCCGACGACTGGGGCCGCTATGCCAGCATCATCGCCGAGATCGAGAAGCACCCTTCGCTCAATCAAGTCATCAAGACGCCCAACATCGACCGCGTCGCTCGCGAAGGTGCCTTCTTCACCCGCGCCTTTGTCAATTCCCCCTCCTGCACCCCGTGCCGCAGCGCCTTGATGTCGGGCCGTTACTTTTTCAACTGCGACCGCGCGGCTATTCTCAACGGTGCCATCTGGGACAGCAACATCCCCAGCTTCCCTTTAACCCTGCAAGCAGAAAGCAACTACCGCCTGGGTAAGAGCTACAAAGTCTGGAGCCCCGGCGACCCAGCGGATGCTCCCATTGGCGGGCAAAAGTACGGGTATGAAAAGGCAGGCCGTGATCCCAACAACTTCTCTGAGAGCGTCACCAAACTCGTCGCTGAAGGCAAGGCCGTCGAAGCCGCACGCGAGAGCATCCTCGACCAAGTGCGTGGCAACTTCGACGCCTTCATGGCTGATGACAAACCCGGCCAGCCCTGGCTCTATTTCTTCGGCCCCACCACCACCCATCGCACCTGGATCAAAGGCTCTGGCAAGAAGCTCTGGGGCATCGAGCCAGACGCCTTGAAAGGCAAACTCCCCCCCTTCCTCCCCGACGTGCCCGAGGTGCGCGAGGACATCGCCGACTACCTCGGCGAAGCCCAAGCCTACGATGCCTACGTCGGCGTGTTATTGGCGAAACTAGAAGCCACTGGCCAGGCCGAGCGCACCGTCGTCATCGTCAGCGGCGACCACGGGATGCCGGGCGTGCCTCGCGGCAAGTGCAATCTCTACGACCACGGCACCGCCGTCAGCCTCGCCATCCGTTGCCCTGGCACCAAGCCTGGGCGCGTCATAGATGACTTCGTCAACATGATGGATATGGCCCCCACGATCATGGAACTCGGTGGCGCGACGATCCCCGCAGGCGTCAATGGACGCAGCCTTGTCCCCCTGCTCATCTCCGATCAATCTGGCCAAATCGACCCCACTCGCGACTGGGTCATCACAGGTCGCGAGCGTCACGTCGCCGGAGCCCGCGAAGGCAATCTGCCCTACCCACACCGCGCCCTACGCACCGCCGACTACCTCTACATTCGCAACTTCGAGCCCACCCGCTGGCCCCTTGGCTCGCCCGGCGGCGTCTCGCTCACAGGCCCCGAGACACCGCCCACCGCCGAGCTGGAAGACAGCACCTACGCAGCCTTTAGCGACATGGATGCCAGCCCTACCAAGGCATGGCTCATCGAGCATCGCAGCGAGTCCCAGTGGCAACCGCTCTTCGACTTAGCCTTTGGCAAGCGCCCTGCCGAAGAACTCTACGACCTGAAAAAAGACCCCAACGAAATGGTCAACCTCGCCGCTGACCCCGCCTACGCCAAGCAACGCGCCAAACTCGCCACGCAACTCCTCGGCGAGCTAAAACAGGTCGGTGATCCCCGTGTGACGACGAACCCCGTAAAGTTTGAACTCCCCCCCTTCACCGACGCCGGGCAGAAAGGGAAGGGCAAAGGAAAAGGGAAAGCCAAGGAGTAGCAGCGGTATAGCCTACACGCCTTTCAGCGTGCCTATATTGACTTGAACCTTTAGCTCCACGTTCTCGGGCGGCGGGATGTCGCCGGGGTTCCAGAGGAACACGCGCGTGGTGGGCTTCTTTTCCTGGCCGTTGATGATGATCGTCTGCACTTCGAGAACGCGCTGCTCGCCCTCGGGGATGGGCAGGGGTTTGAGGTGCAGTTTTAGCGGATTCTCACCGCGCACGAGTCCGCCGATGATGAGCTGCTGCACGGCGTCGTCGGCCACGGTTGGGTAGGTCACAGCATTGAGGGTAGCGGTGACTTCGTAGCCCATCGCTTCGATGCGCAGCGCGGCGACGTAGTCGGGCATACGGCACGCAGCGGGCGTCGCAGGCACGATGCCAGAGGGGGTAAAGGCTAGCCCTTTGAGGAATTCCAGTTGGCCCGATTGCAATTGTTTTTTTAGCTCGGGAGCGTCCTCAAGGCGAATCATGCGCGAGGTGTCAAACTTCCAGCCTGTCTTTTCTTGGTAAAATTTCAAGATCAGCAAAGCCTCAGGCAGATCCTTGGACTCGATGCCGAGTCCAATATCCACCCGACCATGATAAACGAGGTGAGCGGTGGGGCCGACGGCTTCGACCTCGATAAGTTTGAGCGGCACAATGTCGGGCGGCTGCATGGGCATATCGAAAAGCGCATCGGGGTAGCGCAATTTTTGACTGATGATGAGGTTTCGCGCGGTCATCTGCCGATAGAGCGCTGTCGAGCGCGTCCATGTGTCGATACTTTTTGCGATGATGGCACCGCGCCAATCCAGGTACACACGCTCGAGATTGCCCTGCAAAACAGGGTCGTTGGCGAAGCTTGAGCTTGGGGAGAAGCTGATGAAGAGGACGAGAAAAAGCAGGCGATGGATGGAATTCATGAGCGGCACGGCACCCATTTTGTCGCGGAAAAGGCAGTTATGCATCGCAAATCCTTGTGAGAATGGGAAAAGTGTTTGCCGCACTCGTCTTTCTGGAGATCGTGCTTCTCCCCATTTTCTCGATTTACTATACCCATGGATCATCCCGCGGCCAGCCTGCCTAGATCACTCCCCATCGACCGGAATCGGGAGCTGCTCAAGACAGCTCGCGAAGAGGTTTATAAATCCATCAATGGCGTGGAGTTGTCGGTTTATATATGGGGGCCCGACCCCAGCCAAGCGCCTTCATTCCCCAAGTCGGTCGCGGCGTTCTTCTTTAGCAGTGGCTGGGATAATGGCCAGATCAGCCAGTTTGCACCGCACTGCGTGTATTTCGCTTCCCGTGGCATGGTCACGATGGCCTTTGAGTACCGCCTGCATTCAAAGCATGGCACAGGGCCGCATGAAGTGATGGCCGATGTACGCAGCGCCCTGCGCTGGATCCGTATGAACGCGGTGGAAATGGGCATCAACCCTGGGAAAATCGTCGGTGTCGGCGGCTCGGGCGGTGCCCATGCCATCAGCTCCGCTGCCATCCTGGACAGCACCTATGATGAACTGGGGGAACCCACGGAGATAAGCCCTGCACCGAATGCTCTAGCCTTGTTCAATCCTATCTTGGACACGTCGAAGCATGGCTTCGGCATGGATCGCTTCCCCAACGCAGGTGCCGCTAAAGCCGCGAACCTCATTCGCGCCATTCGCCCCGGCTTCCCTCCAATGCTGGTGATGCACGGCACGGCGGATCGAGTGGTGCCCTTTGCGGGCTCCTACGAGTTCGCCAAGAAGTCATCGAAGAAGAAAAATTTCTGCCGTCTCATTGAGTTTGAAGGCCAGGGACACGGCTTTTTTAACTTCAATCTCTCGTTCGAGATGTATGAAGCCACGCTGATGTCGATGGATGAGTTCCTCGTCGAGCTAGGCTTCATCGAGCCCGATCCGAATGCGGGTCTTGGGCAGATTGATTGAGTGCTGCGCAGCGCTTGTTGCTATGTTTTAGAACCCGAATCCACCGGGGTCGCTAAAGGGATCGCGTTCCCTTTCCAAGACAAAGGCAGGAGCCTCATGCACCCAGGCGAGCTTGAAAAACTCGCCATCATGCAGCACTTCAGCATCATCGGGTATCGAGGCTCCCATCATGCCTCCGGGGCCGCCACGCCCGCCTGGGCCGGAGCGGTTGCCACCGGGCAACGGCATGGCAAAGGGCGGCCCATTGCCAGACGCCTCGCGTCCTGGACGACGCAGCTCAGGGCCACGCGCTGAGCCAGCGGCGGGCGGGCCACCGAAGCCAAACAGGCCCGTGAAAAAACTCAGTGGGCCACCTCGTCCACCGCCATCGCCTGGCCCGAAGGGCTGGTTCATGCCACGCTTTTCTTCGATGAACCAGACGTGTTTATACTTCGTCCAGTCATCAGAACTGAGAGCCTGTGCCTGAGCGATGTGCGTGTGCAACGTCCACGCCGTCCACCATTCCAAGCCATGGCGAGCGACGACCAAGGTGTGGACGGGATCTTCGACGCTGCTGGCGAGTTGCTGCAACTCTGCCTGGGCTTGCTCTGAAATATTGAGCCGTGGGCTACCTGAAAGTTTCTCAATGGAAGGCAATATCGCGATGGCAAGAATCACGCCGCCAACGAGGCCACGAACCCAGCGCTGCGGGATTTGCAAGAGGGCAAAGAGCAGGCAAAGCAGCGCCAGGGGCGTGGCATTTAACTGGAAGCGCATCAGCTTATCGCCCTGCACCCAGGGGCCCGTGAGCGCGAGCACGGTGACGGCTGCGCCCGTGATGATAGCGAGGTTGGGCAGGCCGATGCTGCGGCGTTTCCACCACACGAGCGTGAGCGCTGGGAGCACGGCGAGGGCAAAGGCGAGCGTGGGGGCATAACGCATCCAGCCTGTGCCATTCATGCCCGGAGGCCCCATCATGGGACCTCCGCGTCCCATGGGCCCACTGCCCACACTGAGGTAGTTACTAGGCTCCGAGAAGGCGTGAATGAGCTTCTGGATGCGCGAAGGATCAAACTTCCAAAACACCAAGCTCGCGGCGATGATGACCACAGGCGCGGCGAAGAGGGCGAGCTTGGCGACCCGCATCATGCCCTCACGACCTTGTGCAACGGCCAGTGCGAGGAGTGTGGAGGCCGCAAAAATGAGTGTCGCGCCGAACACCCCGATATGGGTGATGCCGAGCAAACCCAACAAGAGCACCGCGACGAGCAGGCGCTGCGGCGTGTGCTCCGCCACCCAGCGATGCAAGGCCCAAGCCAGCGTGCAGAGCAGGGCAAGCCCCAGCGAGTTTTTTTCAAAATCTCCCACCATCGACAACGCCGGTGCCCCTGCGGGAACCAACACGGCAGCGAGCGCGATGAGGATGTAGTCGAGTTTGTCGCCCTTGGCCCAGGCTATGCCGAGCAACATCACTGGGATGATCGCAAGAGCTGGCAGCACCGAGTCGGCGAGCTTCACTGCGAGCATCACGGATTCATTCACGTTCAGCGGCGAGCACCAGCCGATCACGGTCGCTAGGCAAGCGTGCAGGGCAAAGGTCAGTGGCAGATCGGGGATGGCGAGGGAGAATTTTTCGATCAAAGAACGCGCCTGCACCAAATAGTAGCCACCATTCATACCAGGCACCAGTGAGGTGGAAAAATGCAGCCAAGCACGCGCTGCAACGGCCAATAAAATGGAAGCGAGAGTGAGGTAACGCATGAGCAATCAATTCTAGTTTGAGTTGGGCGTTGAAACTAGGCTCAGCGGTTGGAGTTGCCCTAAAGTATGAAAAGGCGGAACGCCGCTTCATTCATAACTCAGCGTCACGGTCGCCGTGCAATCCTTATCCGCCAAGGCACGCACCCAATACGCGGCGAAGCCTTCGGGGAAGGCCACGTCGGCACCTTTGCCATCGGCCACATCGAAGGATTGCCAAGTCTTCCACAAGCCGGTGCCGCTGATGTCCACTTCAATGGTGATGGTGGTGCTCTCGGCACCCGTCTGCTGGGCGTGCAGGCACTTCTTATCATAGCCGGTCATCAGATAAGGATCGGAGGGGACACCCGCTTTCACAGGCGTGGCAGACCAGGGGCCACCGTGGCCGCGTGGCTTGCCGAGCTGCCAGAGATCATCGACAGCACCGACCCAGAGCGCGGCCTTGCCATCATCGCTGCGGATGATGTGCTCGCCTTTAGCGTCGTCGTTCACGCCACTGAGCACGAGCAGCCCGCGGTAGGAGCAGTAGTCCTTCAGGCGCAGGTTGTGCGAGGCGATGGGCCGGGCCTTGGCCATACCGCCAGCGTTGTTGGCGGGCAGTTCGTAGAGAGTGCCGTGGGCGTTAAAAAGGTCGCGCTCGGTGCAGACTTCGCGGTCGATACGCTCGGGGCCGAGCGGGCCTGCGTGGTCGTAGGCGTCATCACCTTTCGGCAACCGCCAGCGTTTCCCCTTGTCGTCGATGTAGAGAACCGAAGCGGCATCCGTGGTGAGGACATTCGTGGGGATAGCGGTCTTCGCAGCGACGTAGGCCTCGGCCTTGGCATCGTCCACGCGCTTTAGCTTCAGCTCGGCATCCAGCTCGTAGTAGCCCGTGTGCTTCACTTTGCCATCAGCGGCTTGTGATGCGGCGAAGGAGAGCGTGCGCTTGTTCTCACCACGAGCGCGGATGAGACCGCAGGAGACATCTTTGGCAGAAGTCGTGGTGGCGAGTCCGGCGAAGATCGCAGCGCTGTCTTTGCCGCGCTTGTCCTCGGCATTGTACCCAAAAAAAACCGTGGCATGATCGCAGTCTGCGCTGGTCTTCACCCGCACCCAGGCTGCGGTTTCATCCGGCGCGAAACTAACCCACAATGCGCCCTTGGCGGGCACACTGACCGTGCGCAGCGAGGCCCATTGGCCATCGCCTTTGCGATCCACCTCGAAGGTGAAACCCACAGCCTCGGCATTGCCATGCGCGAGTTGCACCCCGCGCCGTGCGAAGCCGCTGAAGAGCATCGCATCCGATATCGCGCCTGCCTTCACGGACTCATTGAGCCACACCGCGCCACGACCTATCTGCGGGCCAAAGCTATCGAGTTGCGCGGGGTCGAGGAACCATAGATTCGACTGCGATTGCCCAGGGCCGGCAATGTTGCCTTTGGCCTTGGATTTATTGAGGAACTCACTCTTCGCCGTGTCATCGCAGCCCAGCACGATGCGATCCTGCCAGCGACAGAAGTCACCCACGACTTTGAGGTAACTCGAGCGTGGCGTGATGCCTGCGGAGTGCGTGGCATCGAAGGTCTTGGGGAAGCTCCAGAACATGCCATGCATGGTCATCAGCATCGGCCCGTCACCGATCTCGCGGATGCGCGGCCACTCGGTGTTCCAGCCATGCGCGCCGTCGTAGCAGTGGCTTGTTTTGGGCAGGCGATAGGTATGCCATTGGCCATGATCGAGCACTTGAAGGATGAGGGATTTATCATCCCAGCCGATGCTCCACACCGGATCGGTGTCGGGATGTTCACTGCCATAGATACCGCCGGGGCCAGTGACTTCGGTGAACTGATTGCGCCGCACGATACTCCACGCATCGGCCTTGCCATCCCACTCGGCGAGGATGCCGCTGGGCACCGTGGGATCGCTGAGCGCCTCCTTCGCATGGTCGCCGTTGTTGGCATAGATCACCCTCCCTTGCCCCATATAGAAGCCTTTGCCGTGGTAGCCGGGCAGGTCGGCGTGGCGACCTTCCTTCACCTGCTCATCGGCCCACAGCGTGGTCGGCGCGAGCGTGTGGACATCCACCTCATAGATGCCCTCCTCCATCGTCGCGTAGTAAACCTTGTTCGCCGGATCGGTAAGATGCCGAGCCGTGCCCGTGTGCCTGCCAAACATTTGCGTGGGCGGCATCACCCGCACCGCACGTTGCGCGTCGATGGCATACGGCCCGATGAAAAGCTGCTGCGACTCGCGATGGATGAGACGGTTCGCCGGAGTGCCGCCCACGCTCTCGGGCCGCACCGTGGCGAGTAGATCAGGCGTGATCTCATAGAGCTTATCGCTCGACCCCTTCGGCATGTGTGGCGCATACGTGATAACCCACAGCCTGTCCGCCCACGGCACCACCGCGCCCGTACCGCACTCGCCTTCGTTGTTAAAGTAAGCTAGCGATGGGTAGATGCCCGACACGCTGTGCGGAGCCTGGGCCGAGGATTGCGGGGTGAATGCAGCACTTAGCGCAACAGCAATGAGAGTGAGACAATAAGGCGAGTGTGGCATAGAACAACCTACATGCCATTGTCCCGCCCAACTGACAAGTGACTCATCGCTAGATCACAAGTGAAGCGATTCACTTCCGTTGTAACATCCCTGCTATGCAGACGTTGTTTGTCACAACCTTAGAACACCATGAACACGATCCCTGACTGCACGACAGACCAGGTGGCCTCGATAGATCATGCCACCCGCGCGGACGCTCCTGCCCGCTTTGTGAATCGCAACCTGCATCGCCTCTGGCATCATCGCCGAATGCAGGCAACACTCCTGCGGCCCTTCCGCAAAGTGCTACGCCCTCTGCTGGTGTGGCTGCGCCAGGAGCACATCCATGTCCAGAGCGGCCAACCCGGCGTACCGCCCATCGGCATCGGCTTGCGGAAAGTGGGCTGGGAATCCATCGCGTTGGGTATCCTGATAGGCCCACTGGTGTTCGTCATGCTGCTGCCATTGGCACTCATTTTAGTGCCAGTCATCGCCATCATCGGCGTCACCGCCATCGCGGTGTCAAGCATCCAGACAGACCAGGATGAAAGTGAGCACCACTCACTCCCCTGGCACACGATGCATTGACCCATCAGCCAGCATCGTTGTTACCTTTGCAAAGGCGGAGTCGCCCGCCACGCGACTCAGCAGCAGTGCGCCTTGCAGCGTGCTCAGCAACGACTCTGCCATCGTGCCAGCGTCATGACTTGCCGCGATTTCTTCGCGTTTTTTTGCTTCCACGGTGAACCGCGCAAGCCAGCCCGTCAGATTCTCATGCAGCAGTTTAGTCTCGGCCTGCGCCGCGTTGGATAACGAAGCATGATCCACACAAGCAATCGCGAGCAGACAGGCCGAGCCCTTGCCAACCACCATCCCAGCGAAGGCCGCGACCACCGCCGCCACCCGCCCGCGCCAGTCTTCATGCTCCATCGCGATGGCTCCGAGTTTAGCATTCCAGCGCTCGCGATAGCGATGCAGCACCGCCGCCGCGAGATCGCCCTTGGTCGGGTAATGATGATGCACGCTGGCCGATGAGATGCCCACCGCCTCGCCCACATCGCGAATGCTGAAGCCATTGTAGCCATGGTTGCGCAGCAAATGTTCAGCTTCATCAAGGAGTTCGTCGCGGGTGATGTCTCGGCGTTTGGCCATGCCAGATCGTTTATGATCAATTACCACATGTCAACCAACCGATAGATAGACACACGAAAATCATCATTCTCGTCACTTGCCAATTCGCCCACTGTTCGCCAAACTCGCCGCCCGTTCACCACCCAACTCAACTGCCATGTCCAACAAAAAAGCCCTCGCCGAAGCCCGCAATCCAAAGTCTGCCTTTGGAGCCATCCGCCCGATCAAGAAGATCATGATCGCCAACCGCTCGGAGATCGCCATCCGCGTGATGCGCGCGGCTACGGAGCTGGGTATCAAGACGGTGGCCATCTATGCCAACGAAGACCGCTTCTGCCCGCATCGCTTCAAAGCCGATGAAGCCTACTTGCTCGATCAAAGCAAAGGCCCGCTGGGCGCTTACCTGGATGTCGAGGGCATCGTGGCGCTGGCGAAGGAGAAGGGTGTCGATGCTATTCATCCCGGCTATGGCTTCCTATCGGAGAACCCCGACTTCGCAGCGGCTTGCGAACGCGAGGGCATCATCTTCATCGGGCCAACGCCACAGGTGCTTCACATGATGGGCGACAAAACCGCTGCTCGTAATGTCGCCTTGAAGCTCAAAGTCCCCACGCTGCAAGGCACCGAAGAAGCCGTGGATAGCCGCAAAGAAGCCATCACCGCAGCAAAAAAAATCGGCTTCCCGCTCATCATCAAGGCAGCTTTCGGCGGCGGTGGTCGTGGGATGCGTGTCGTCCGCGAGGCCAAGGACATGGAGCAGATGCTTGATGAAGCGCAGACCGAAGCGAAGCGCGCCTTCGGCAACGGCGCGGTGTTTTTAGAGAAGTTCGTGGGCCGCGCCAAGCACATCGAAGTGCAGATCATCGCCGACAAACATGGCAACGTGATGCACCTGCATGAGCGCGATTGCTCGGTGCAACGCCGCCATCAAAAAGTCATCGAACAGGCCCCCAGCTATGGCATTGACCAGAAGGTCATCGACGGCCTCTGCACCTCGGCTGTGGCCCTTGCCAAAGAGGTCGGCTACACCCACGCAGGCACGGTCGAATACCTCGTCGATGTGGAGACCGGTGAGTGGTTCTTCATCGAGATGAACCCTCGTATCCAAGTCGAGCACACCGTTACCGAAGAGATCACCAGCATCGACATCGTACGCTCGCAGATCCTTATCGCGCAAGGCTATCAGCTCCACGAAGAGCCGCTCGGATTGCCCGCACAGGACAAGGTGGAGAAGAGCGGCTTCGCCATCCAGTGCCGCGTCACCACCGAAGACCCCGAGAACGGTTTCACGCCCGACTTCGGCAAAATTTTAACTTACCGCAGCGCGGGCGGATTCGGCATCCGACTCGATGGCGCACTCGGTGTTAATGGCGCGGTGATCACGCCTTATTATGACTCGATGCTGGTCAAAGTAACAGCCTATGCTCGCACTTATAACCAAGCGCTCGACCGCATGGATCGTGCATTGCGCGAGTTCCGCATTCGTGGTGTTAAAACCAACATCCCCTTCCTGGAAAACGTTATCTCCGACCCCACCTTCCGCGCCGGAGCCGCGACCACGCGCTTTATTGATACCAACCCGCATCTCTTCCAATTCGAGAAGCGCAAAGACCGCGCGACGAAGCTGCTAGGCTACCTCGCTGAAGTCACCGTCAACGGCAATCCCAACAGCAAAGGCACCAAGCGCGAGAACATCACCATCCCCACCGTGCCCATGCCGAAGTGGGATCACAAAGCCATGCCCGCGCACGGCACGAAGCAACTGCTCACCGACCTCGGCCCCGAAAAATTTGCCGAGTGGGTGGGCAAACAAAAGCGCCTGCTGCTCACCGACACCACCATGCGCGACGCGCATCAGTCGCTGCTCGCCACTCGCGTGCGCAGCTACGACATGCTCGCCGTGGCCGATGCTGTGGCACGCCGCGCACCGCAGCTTTTCAGCTTGGAAATGTGGGGCGGCGCGACCTTCGATACCGCTATGCGCTTCCTCCGCGAAGACCCGTGGGAACGTTTGCGCAACCTCCGCGAGAAGGTGCCGAACATCTGCTTCCAGATGCTCTTCCGGGGCAGCAATGCCGTGGGTTACACCAACTACCCGGACAACGTGGTGCGCGGCTTCATCAAGCACGCGGCAGAGAACGGCATGGACATCTTCCGCATCTTTGACTCGCTCAACTACTTGCCCAATCTTACCGAGGCGATGCAGGCTGTGCGCGAAGAAACTCGCAGCATTTGCGAAGGCACGCTCTGTTACACGGGCAACATTCTTGACCCCAAACGCGATAAGTACGACTTACAATATTACGTCGGTCTCGCCAAGGAATTGGTCAAGATGGGCGCGCACATGCTGTGCATCAAAGACATGGCTGGCCTCTGCCGTCCGTTCGCCGCGAAGAAGCTCGTCAAGGCGCTCAAAGAAGAAGTCGGCATCCCCATCCACTTCCACACCCACGACACCAGCGGCCTCAATGCCAGCAGCATCCTCATGGCCGCAGAAGCGGGCGTAGATGTTTGCGATGCCGCACTCTCAAGCCTCAGCGGTTGCACCAGTCAGCCCAACTTGAACAGCATCGTCGCCGCCTTGCAGCACACCCCACGCGACACCGGCTTGAACAGCGATGCCTTGCAGGAATTCAGCGACTACTGGGCTGCCGTGCGTCAGTTCTACAAGCCCTTCGACACCGCCGAGCCTTACGGCACCGCCGAGGTCTATCTCCACGAGATGCCCGGCGGCCAGTACACCAATCTCAAAGAGCAAGCCGAGAGCATGGGCATCGGCCACCGCTGGCCCGAGATCGCGAGAATGTATGCCGAGGTGAACTTACTTTTTGGCGACATCGTGAAGGTTACACCAAGCAGCAAAGTCGTCGGCGACATGTGCATGTTCATGATCACGCGCGGCGTCAAACCCGGCGACGCCCGCAGTTATCTCGACAGCCTGCCCAGCGGCACCAGCTTCCCCGAAAGCGTCATCGACATGCTGCAAGGTGGACTCGGCCAACCCATGGGCGGCTGGCCTGCCGATGTGCAAAAGATCATCCTCGGCAAAAAGAAGCCCTTCACCAATCGCCCCGGCGAACGTGCCGAGAAGGTCGATCTGGAGAAGACTCGCGCCGAAGTCGCCAAGGTCGTCGGCACCAAAGAAGCCACCACAGACGACCTTTACAGCCACCTCATGTACCCGCAGGTCTTCGCTGACTTCGTGAAGTTCCGCAAAGCCAACAGCGACGTCAGCGTCATCCCCACACCCGCCTATTTTTACGGGCTCCAGGACAAGGAAGAAATCACCGTCGCGCTGGAAGAAGGCAAGACGCTCTTCGCGAGATTGCTCAACATCACCGACGCCGATCCGAATGGCCAGCGCACCGCCATTTTTGAGTTGAACGGCTACCCAAGGCACGTCCAAGTAACCGACAAGAGCGTGACTAAAACCACCGTCACCAAACTCAAAGCCGACCCCGCCGATGCCACGCAAATCGGAGCCCCCATGCCCGGCATGGTCGCCAGCATCGCGGTGACCGTAGGCCACAAGGTGAAGGAAGGCGACGCGTTGCTCACGCTAGAAGCGATGAAGATGTTCACCACCGTCACCGCCCCCTGCGATGGCACGGTGCAAGAGATTTTATGTGCGGTAGGCAACACGGTTGAGAGCAAGGATTTGATGGTGCGGATGGGGAAGTGAGTGGGATGTAGAACGACCATCCTGTTCGTTATCAGGTAGAGTGACCGTCTCGGTCGCTCTACCACAGCGCAAGGGTGCGAGCCACGAGTGCTCACCATCGGCAGCAGGCTTGATTAATCCAAGTCCACATCGTAGTCTCGTACCATGACCAGCGCAGCCTACCTCACGGACATCCCTGAAGACCTCGCCGCCGAAGCAGCGCAGGTGCCAGGTTTATCCAAGCGCCTTGCCAGCTTTCTCCGTGCTGAGGTCTCGCAGCATCGTCGTCGGCAGAGCCACTACAGTCTGCAAACCACTCAGCTCGCCGCCCAGGCAGAGCAACACGCAGCTCAGCTCATCGCTACGGGCACCTCGCCCGCACAGGCCAGGGCAGAATTCGCCCGACAATATGCAGAACTCATGAAAGACCTCGCTCCCGCGCCATGATCCGCGCCGTGCTTGATACTAACGTGGTGATCGCATCCCAACGCAGCCCCCATCCATCCAGCCCGAATGTGGAGATCATCAATCGCTGGGCCGCTGGAGAGTTTGATTGGCTGCACACGCCGGACATTCTGGAGTAATACATTGAGAAACTGCTCGCCCACGGCATTGCGGCCAGTCGCATCACCTCGTTAATGGCTCTATTGCAAGTCGGCGGCGCGGCGGTTGAAATTGAGTTCTTCCATCTGCGGCACTATCCCTCCGATCCCGATGATACAGCATTCCTCCTCGCAGCCCTCAATGGCGGCGCGAGCCATCTGACAACCTATGACCAGCACCTGGAAGACGTCGGAGTGTTTTACCCTGAATTCGTCACTTGTGCTCCGATTGAGTTTCTCGGCTACTTGCGAGGGTCTTGATCGTTCAGCCCCATCCCGGCCCTGCCGCCAGAGTCGCGACTGTCATGAGTGGCCTTTGCCTTGCAAAAGTGTTACAGATCAAATCCATGACCACCGCCGCTCTCATCGCCAGTATCATGAAGTTACCCGAGGCCCAGCGTTTCGACATTGCCGTGGCCATCATTGACATGCCTAGCCTTTGCATGGCAGAAGAGCTTGGGATCGACCACAACCCCAAGATCTCTGCCGATCTTATCGCCAACATCATGCTGTTTCCCGAAACCCAGCGGTTCGACATCGCCATGACCATCCTCAGCACCGATTAGCCGTCGGCCATGATTACTTACGAGATCGAGGCAGAGGCCAAATCCACCCCTGCCGCCCCCATCCAAATCGAATGCCTCATGCGCTAGGCGGTAGGATCAAAGTATCGTTGGCAGTAGTGATAAGCGTGCTGTGAGTTGAAGCGGCCAAGGTTATCCAGCACCGTTACGATACGGCATCGAGCAGTTCCGCCGTTCTTTTCACCTCGCAGTCCTCGCCCAACCATCTGCATGTAGCGCACACGACTGAAGACCAAACGAGAGATGATCACCATGTCAGTTTTTGGGGCGTCAAAGCCTGTTGTGAGGACGCTGTAATTGCACAACACCCGAATGTCTCCGCGCTGGAAACGATCAAGGAAGTAGCGCTTGGCAGCCTTCGGCGTCTCCCCGCTTATCGCTGCCGCAGAAATGCCAGCTAGGTTGAGACGAGCGGACATCTCCGCTGCGTGAGAGACTGAATTCGTGAACAACAGAATTGAGCGTTCTTGTGCCTGGCGAATGTAGTCCACGAGCAAAGCGTTTCGCTGTGCGTCGTTACCAAGCCGCTGACTGATGGCGTCAATGAGCCGATCAAACTCAAATTCCTTGCGTTGATCAGCCAATTTGTTGAGGTCGCTCACCTCTGTGCTGAGCAGTTGCGCGACAGATTCCAATGTTTCGTAATCGACTTCTGATAAGACGCCCTGACGCCGCAGCCGATCATGGAGGGCGCTTTGATCGTTTGGAAGCAACCGCTCATCGAAACGCCTAGCAAGCTGTGCGCTTTCGTCATTATTCATTCGGATTGGAGTTGCGCTCAAGCCAATGATAGGAGGCTCGATCACCTCGGGTTTGGCACCCTGAGCATCAAGCCAGTGTAGCAGGCTGGTGTAACTGGACGCTATTGCGTGGTGACATTCGTCGATCACCACCAAGCCCAGTTGCCGCTTCCAAGCCTCACCAATCGCCTCCATGCGAGAACTCATCGTCTGGATGTTGGCCACGATCACAATGGGGAGACTTGTGTCTTGCACCGCCGGGTTGGGATGGCCACCCCAGAAGCGTACGATCCTGAGATTGGTTCTTTGAGCACCGAGGTTCAGCCACACCTGGCGGAATGCTTGTACTGCCTGCTCACACAACTCGTCTGTTTGGGCGATCCAGAGCACGAACCGACGCTCACCCATCGGGGCGAGAACCTGCCTCACCGCAGCCTCTACGATCACGCGAGTTTTACCGCCCCCTGTTGGCAAACATACCACAGCGCGCCGCCTCCTACTGCTTTGATTGAGTAGTTCTCGAACGCCTTCATAGACTTCCTCCTGGAAGTCATGGAGCGGTTTCAGTTCGATGGGGCCACTGATATACTCTTCGGGTTCACGGCGGGATTCGGGTGATTCCGCGAACCCTGCTGGGAACCCGATGCTATCCACAAAAGCTCTGGCCTCCGCCGTATTCCAGCGTCCAGGCGGCTTCAAGCCTTCCGCCCGCAATACTTCCGTTAGTTTGACCAGCACTGTCGGCCCCAACTGGGCAAGAACCAGTTCAGCGAGTTGAAGGGAGTTACAGTTTTCGAGAAACGGCTTGTCAGCCAAGTCTCCTAGAAGCTTGAGCAAAGGCTCCTCGCGATGTCCGACAGCCAGCAACAAGCGCTCTGCTAGCGATGCTCCGGCTGCTACCTTGGCTCGCTGTTCATCGGCACGCGCATCACTGATGCTGAGCAGAGCATCTTGAGCCGAACAGCGCAGCCAGCCAGCGCAGGCCATTTCGGCCAGCAAGCACTCAAGCCGTTGATGTCGCGGCAAGGCGTATAGCTGGGCCAAATCGACGAGCAATGCACCCTCGCCAAACAAGCACGGCGTCGGCTCGGGCTCGTCATCAATACAAAACGCCAGCGCTACGACTGGGCGGGCAATCGCGGTGCCGACGAGTTCGGGTTTCAGCACCGACCCATTGTCGTCATTCAAGCCGCCAAACTCAGGAAAAATAGATGTCAGTAGATCAGCGGGGCCAGTCTCGCTGTCATCATATTGGACGCTGATGAGAGATGACAGATCGCAGGCACCATCTTTGAGCCAGAGTTGCATTGTCTTCTCGTCCAAGGTAACAACGATTCTGTTCTCCGTTCGTACGCGCCGGGCTAGATCGGGTGAGGTTGTCACATAGACTTCGGATAGCGGCCCGAGGTGATCCGCAGACCAGTTGTCCTCTCCCTGGGCGATCCAAAGATCGAGAAGCGTGTCCCCTGCGATAGACTCAGGTGTCACCAACATCAGTTCGAGTGCATTCCACATCTCGGAAATGTCGTCTTCGGTTGGCTGAGTCGTTGAATTTACCGTAGCCAGTTGTGGGAGTAGTTGCAGCAATAGAGCCCAGTTCGGCAGTTTGCGCATTACAGCCTTGCCTCTCCGTGCCGCAATCGCTGACAATTTCACTATGGAAACTCCGACTTTCCATGTGCCGTGCTTGAGCACGAACCACAGTATGGGATGTGGAATGGTGATGTCTTGATAACGATCACTCGTCGTGTGACCAAAGGTAACACCTGCTAACGGCTGTGGTTGACCAAGCATCCACTTGACGAGGTGCTCGGTAAACCTTGCTCGTGCGTTGCCATCGAGCGCTGGCAGCAAATGCCAGGATAACGGCAGAGCAAGCCACCTCGGTGCGAGGTAATCATACTTTGGCCGGCCATCCACCTGCCTCAAATAATTGCTACGTGATGTCGATAGCCATTCATCGAGTTCGTCGTGCCCATCTATTACGGTGCTGTATTCTCCCGGCCCTACGGTGCCTTTGGGTAGTTCGGCGACGCCAAGCAAAGTCAACCACTCACCATCTTGCCCGTGAGTCACCTCATCAACAAGCAAGCCAGCACTAGCAGTTTGATCATCAAGTCCGACCAGCACACCAGGACGCAGCACAGAGTCTGGGAAAGCCCAACGCCGGTCGCAGCGTCGAATGGGGACGCGGCTCTTGTTTTTAGTGAGGATCGTTCTTGCAACTTCTGGGGGAGCACTGCGAATGAGCACCCATAGTGACAGCCACTTGGATTCATTCTGCTGATCGTACTTGAGATCAAAGCTATTCTTGGGAATCGCCTTGGTCAGTATCTCCTGCCAAGTGTTATCGTCGAGTTGCCTGACCTTTAGCACCTCGACTAGAATGCGCCGTGTTTCTGCATCGCCTGTCAACTCAATCAGCGGTGTAGCCATGCCAGGAATCACATTGGCACCTTCTGGCGCTAGAACCACATCACTGCTTGGTTTTAAACCATGCTGCACGGTGGGAATGATCGCGAGTTGCCTCAGCGCAGCCTCCACCTGAGTCTGGATTTGGAAAATCCCTGGGGCTGCTTCTGCCTTCCAAGTGTCATTCCGGCAATGCTTCCAACACGTCTCAACCAGCTTTAGCACTAGCTTGGCAGTGTCGGGAACATCTGAAATAATCGCATTGAACCACGTCGAGGAATGACAAAAACGGAGCTTTCTCTTTGCGTCGCCCCCTTCGCGTTGAAGCCTGCTTGACAGTTCTTTGAGACGACTGTCGCGCTGCCCTTTCAGGCATGAGGAATGGACGAACTGCGATTTTGTCTCCGACCTTGCCAATGCCTGCCACTGCCCAGCAATCGCTTGCCCCTCTTTCTCCCATGGATGCCGCCACAGGTCGCCGGACTTCCGCCTCTTCCCGTTCGCGTCGGGAATGATTTCGGCATCTTTTATCGCCGCCCACACGGCTTCAACCAAAGGCGCGGCGACTTGCTCTGGTTCAGGTTGTCGCGGAAAGGCGTCGATGAGACGACCTGGGTCATCAACTGTTGCGAGCGATGGAAGAGTACCCACGATCAAGCTCGCGGCCTCGCGCATGAGAGCCGTATTCCACGGGCCGCTGATGATGGAATTGCGATCACTATTGAGCTTCCAAGGAGCATTAAAGATGCCCGAAAGAAATGTTGGCGTCTTCGTCGGAAAAAAGGCCCAGAAGGCACCTGCCTTTTCTTGCTTAACCTCAAGGGGTAACGCCCAGGAGAGCGGAACATGCTCTCGTTGGTGGATGTGAGTCGCGTCTTGTCGGGCAGCTTGGTCTTGAATTGACACGTCACGAACGATGACCCGCCAGCGGGAGACTTGCTCACCATCGTAGAGGCTACGTTCCTCCCCACGACTTTCGATTCGAAGCGTGCGCACAGGATTTGCGCCATCATCCAAAGTCAGGCTCAAGGGCACTTGGAGGAACAACAAAAACTCGGTGGGAAACTTTTGAATCTCACTCCGAAGATGAGCCAGCGCATCGGTCGATGTGATCTCCGCCTTAACGATAGTTTCAGCCCACGCCAGATTCCGAAGCACTTCGTCTGGTTCGTTTTGCGCTCCGCTGGTAGGCCAAGCCAGCCGCAACCCTGGTGCCTCTGTGACCTCCCGATGAGATGACCAACACGCAGCATCAGGCCAAGCCAGCCGCAACCCTGGTGCCTCTGTGACATGGAATAGACTCTTCAACTAGTCACGACACCGCTTTGGCTCAAAGCAAAACCCGCCAGATGCCTTGGTGAAAATGTCAATCCTTCCGCCGAGACCCAGCAAGGACTTGAAGCCAAGACCAAACCTGCCGATTTGATTTCCACGCTTCGGTGAAGAATGCGAGCTGAGCAGAGCGTCAACACCCTCTTCGCTCAGCGGTGCGCCCATGTTGGCGACGTATAACGCGCGATCTCGGAGCACGACTTGAACACGGTTGCCACCGGTTGCTGCCAGACCAGCTTCATGGTCTTCAAGAATGGCATCGGCCCCATTCTGCACCAGCTCAAGCACCTGTCGGTAGCCATACCCTCCAGCGAGCACCGTTTGTTCAATCCCATGATGTTCCTTTATATCTCGAGGCATCACCCGGTAAGCGGCAATCCTTTGTTCCCTGAGCGTGTCGATGAGTTTGGATATGTCGAGAGGCATGTTGGCGCGATGTCTAAGCGTTTTCCACTCGGTTGCCAGCTCGGGTATTGGGGCATTGAGTTCACCAATCGCCCCGGCGAACGCGTCGAGAAGGTCGATCTGGAGAAGACTAGAGCCGAAGTCGCCAAGTTCGTTGGCACCAACAGAAGCGACCACCGACTACTGAGATGCCAAGGATATTTTAACCAAAAGAGAATTAGTTGCTGAGAGCGATATCGGCCTCGAAGCGGCTGGGGGAACGGTAGTTGAGGGGGGAGTGGAGGCGTTGGGTGTTGTAGTAGGAGCCAATGAAAGCGAGGAGTTCAGTGTGAGCGTCTGTGAAGGAGGCATAGCGGTTGCCTTGGATCAGCTCAGCTTTGAGCGTGCCCATGAACGATTGACTCGTTACGCTCACCCTCTGGGCAGCCTGCGGCTATCTATCTTCGCTGCACGCGCGGATGTTCCAGCGCTTGCGTCAGCCGTTTGAAGAGCGCGACCGGCTTCGGTTGCTGGTGGGGAAGTTCCAGAGGGATTTGGCGACAAAGGCATACGCCATCTTGAGGTGCGATTGGGGCGGTCGTCCGTGGACTTTCCAGGCGCAGGCCTCGACCTGTTTTTCCAAACCCAGCAACTCGCACACTACGACGAAGCGTCGCACCATACCTTCGGCCAAGGGGCTGCCTACCTCATCACTTTTTCACCCTGCATTTCAGGGCCTCTCGGGGTTTCGGAATTGGCTCGCTAGAGGGCGGTATCTCACCGCGCTGCACGGCACCAGCTTCGCGAACGGGTTCGATGAATTCTTCCCCCAGAGATTTCGACTTGGATGGGTTTGTGGTTTTCATGTGAGATGCTGTTCGACTTCTTGTTTGAGTTGCTTCATTAGGTCGAAAGGAAGGTTTTCCATCTCGTTTTTGGCGTAGAGATGCAGCATGAGCATCTGGCCTTCCTCAGTGACATAAAATAAATAAGCCGCAGTCCGCCGCACTTGCCGCGACCGCTGCCTGCCAAGCGCAACGTATTATCGGTATTCCGCCCGTAGCACCCGGTTGTTGTAGGTGTCGGCGATGTAGAGCAGGCCATCGGGGCCGATGCGGACGCCGTGCGGGCGGCGTAGTTGCGTGGTTAGCAGTGTGTCGCCGAGTGTGATGCCTGACTTGGGCGGGGCTCCAGCGATGAGTTCGATGTTGCCCGTCTTGGGCGAGTAGCGGCGGATGCAGTGGTTCTCGGTGTCGCAGATGAGGACGTTGTCGGCGGCATCCATGGCGACATATTTTGGGCCGTTCATCATGGCATCGCGGCCTGGGCCGCCATCGCCGCCGTAGCCTTTTTTGCCTGCGGCATTCACCACGGTGCGCAACTTGCCGTCCTTCATCGCGACGAGTGAGTTGCCCCCACGCAGCAAGATATAGAGTGTGCCATCCTTGGCCTGGGTGACGGCGCGGGTGTCGCCCATGGGGGCGTCGAGCGCGGCGGAGTCGTCGGTAGGCAGTCCCTTTTTGCCATTGCCTGCGACGGTGGTCACGATGCCTGTGGCGATGTCCACGGCGCGTGTGCGGTTGTTGCCGATGTCGGCGATGAAGTAGCTCTTTTTATCTGGCGCGAGACTGGAGGTCATAGTGATGGAAAAGGTGGCGCTGGTGGCCGTGCCGTTGTCGCCACTGAAGCCGGGCTTACCCGTGCCAGCGATGGTGCTGACGTGCCCAGTATTGAGGTCTAGTAGTCGCACGCGATTGTGAAAGGAGTCCGCCAGTAATGCTCGTCCATCGTGCAGGATTTGGATGTCGTGCATGCCTTTGAAGATGGCTTGCTGTGGATCGGTGCCATCGTGAACTTCTTCGCTGTTGGTCTTTTCATCGGCATTGTGCGGCTGGCCAGCGATGAACTGAACCTTGCCATCGACGAGGCGAAAGACACGGTTCGACTTGGTGAACTCGACGCCATGGAGCACGCCCTTGGCATCGAAGTCCACGCTGAAAGGCTCGCTGACGGCTTCGGTTTTCGGGGCACCGACGATGAGTTCAACCGCTGCGTGCAGTGGTGCGAAGGTGATGAGGCAGAGTAGGGTAGCGAGGGGTAGGGGAGTCATGGCAAGTTGGCGTTGGGTGGCCTAAACAGCGCGGGGCCTCGCTGCCTTGCAATGAACGCCTTCCGGCGTCGCTCATGCATGGCCCGCTTTGACACACAGGCTGGAAGCGCTGTGGCACTCTCTTGAGCGCTACCGGAGATTCACGGCTCCGCCATCAATGGGATAGGCGCTGCCTGTGACAAATGACGCTTCATCACTCGCTAAGTACAATGCCAGTGCGGCGATCTCATCTGGCTGGGCCATGCGCCCAATGGGCTGTGCGGCGCTGAGTTTCTCGAACATCTCGGCTTCTTGCCCTGGATAGGTTTTTGTGATGTAACCATCGACGAAGGGCGTGTGAACTCGCGCCGGGCAGATGCAGTTGCAGCGGATGCCCTGGGTGATGAAATCCTTGGCGATGGAGTAAGTCATCATGAGCACTGCACCCTTGGTCATGGAGTAGGCGAAGCGATCCGATAATCCCATCATCGCAGCGATGGAGCAGAGGTTTAAAATGACACCACCACCGCCAGCGATCATGGTCGGTAATATGCTCTGCGTGCAGTTATGAATGCCTTTGATGTTGATGCGATAGAGCCGATCCATGTCGGCCTCGGCAGTGCTCAGCGCGGTGCCGATGTGGGCTATACCAGCGTTGTTGACGAGGATATGGATGGTGCCGCGTCGTGTGGCGATGTCGGCCATGACGGCAGCGACTTGGCCAGCATCGCCGACATCGCAGCGCTGCCAGTGGGCGCTGCCACCATTACTGGTGATTTCGGCGACCACTTCCGCTGCTTGAGTTTCGCTGAGGTCAAGGACTTCAACATGGGCACCTTGTTTGGCAAAGAGAACAGCGATGGCGCGGCCAATGCCTGAGCCTGCTCCAGTGATGATGGCGTTTTTTTGGGCGAGTGAGAACATGGTGGGATGGACGTGATTGAAATGCCAATTTCCGAAACATAAAAGCAAAATAGGCCATCCAACCTACCAGCCTCAGCCTGACTTGAAAGCCATTGCCGGGATGAATAAGGAAATCGAAGTGATGCCGCTGTGAATCGAGGCCTTTGTGATGACGCCGCCTATCCCACTGGTAGTCGCAGCGTGAAGGTGCTGCCTTGGCCTTGCTGGCTGCTCACCTCAATCCTACCGCCTTGGGCTTCGGCGAGAGTTTTGCAGATGGCGAGGCCTAATCCCGCGCCACCCGAGTTGCGGTTGCGCGAGGCATCGGCGCGGTAAAAGCGCTCGAAAAGATGCGGTAGGTGCTCGGCTTCAATACCGGGGCCGGTATCTGCAATGCGCACCAGCACATGGCCATTTTCGCGGCCTGTGGTCAGGCGCACTTCATCGCCGGGGCGGCTGTATTTCACGGCGTTGGCCAGTAGATTCGTGACGATTTGGGTGATGCTCCCGGCATCGCCTTTACAAGGGGCTGGCAGCAGGTCGCTGTGCAGAGCGATGCCGCGCTCATCGGCCAGTGGGCGGATGTGCTCCAGGTTCTCGCGGCTGAGGTCGGCGAGGTCACAAGCCTGCGCTGGAACCGTCTCGCCATGGGCATCCGCGCGTGCCAGGGTCAACAGGGATTCGATGAGGCTCTGCATCCGCAAGGCGGAGCGACGGGTCATTTCGATGGTCTTCACATGGGCCTCAAGGCTGCGCGGTTTTGACAGCGCGAGTTGGGTCTGCGCGAGGATCACGGAGACGGGCGTGCGTAGCTCATGCGCGGCATCGGAGGTGAAGCGTGCCTGCTCAGCGAAGGTCGCCTCCAGGCGCTGAAACGTGTCATTGAGTAAGGCGGCGAGTTGGCCCAATTCACTGTCGGTTTCCGCCACGGCGATGCGCTCATTGAGATGGCCAGTGGCGATGCGTGTCGCAGCAGAGCTGATGTCTTGGATAGGCGCGATGGCCTTCGTGGCCAGCCACCAGCCGCCCATGAGGCCGAGCACCAGCACGATGCCGCCGATGCCGGTGAGCCAGCTAGCGAAGCTCGCCATCTCACGGCGCAAGGCCGTCTCTGAGATGCCCACGAGCAGGCATTCGCCGGGCGGTGTGAATTGGAAGACCTCGCGTCTTCCGTTGTTGGTGCGCAGGGCGATGTTGCTCTGGCGCTCCGGCAGTCGCAGGTCTTCGGGCGTGTTGGCGGATTCACCGAGCAGTCCACCGTTGCGCTTCCACAGACGGAAGTAAAACGAGGGTTCGCTGTCACTCGTGAAGAGCGCGGCCAACTCGCGTGGCAGATGCCATGCCTGGGCGTCTGGCAGCTCGGCCCCAGGGAAAGCCGACAGGCCTAGGAAGTCGCCCAGCACATCCTGCGGCGGTGGTGGGATTTCCTCCCCAGGTCCGTTGGCAAGTCTGTTGTGCAGGGCCGAGAGCCGCAGTTGTAACTCTGTGTCCAGGTGGCGCAGTTCATTGGCCTGCTGGAACTGATAGGCCGTGATGCCAAAGCCAGCGAGCACCAGCAACAGCAGCAGCCCGTGCCACATCTGGATGCGCCAGCGGATGGAGTGGGGCAGCAGGTTCATAGGCCGATACTGTAACCGCGACCACGATGGGTGACGATGAATTCAGCGCCCAGTTTCTTGCGCAGATTAAAGACATGAACATCCACCAAGTTCGAGATGGGCGTGTCGGTCTCGTCGTGCAAATGCTCATAGAGCTGGGTGCGCGTGATGATCTTCGCGCGGTTTTGAATGAGGAACTCCAGCAGCGCATATTCGCGCCCGGTGAGCACCACGAGCTGGCCACTGAGCTTCACGGTCTGGGCTGACGTATCCACCTCCACGTCACCGATTTGAACCAGCGGGCTGGCACTGCCATGCGCTCGACGGATGAGCGCACGCACACGGGCCGCGAGTTCGCCCAAGTCCACCGGCTTGGCTAGGTAGTCGTCCGCGCCCGTGTCCAGGCCGTGAATGCGGTCATTCACGCGAATCCGTGCGGTGAGCATGAGCACGGGCGTCTGCTTCTTTTTGCGCAACTGACGCAGCAACTCAAAGCCATCGAACACTGGCAGCATCACATCCAGCACGATGGCGTCGTAGTCGATCTCCAGCGCCTTGTATAGGCCGTCCTCGCTGTCCTCCGCCTCGTCCACGGCATAGCCCTCCTCGCGCATCGCTTCGGCGATGGTGCTGAGGAAGTCGGGTTCATCTTCGACAATAAGGAGGCGCATGGCGGGACTGTGGCACAGGCTTGATTAAGGCACGATGAAGGGGAGAAAAGGGTGTGTCGATTGAAGGCTAGTCAGCCTGCGGGCACAAGCGCATGATCTACCCATGAACACGCCTCAGAACGATGAACCGCAACCCATAAGCTTGGAGGATGCCCAGCGGATATGGATCTTGCAGAAGCAGAACGCGTCGTTATCAGCGGCAGACACAAAGCTCCTCCATCAAGCCGCCGAGTGGCAGATGTGGGTGAGCCACGGATCAGGTTACAGAATGGGAAGAGCGAGTCGCCGCCCAGTTTGCCGCGCTTACAGAAAGGACGTTATCTTGGTGCTTGCCTAGCAAGCCCGTTCATCTAGCCTCGCCCGAATGGATCGCATTGCTCAGGCCTTTTATGCCAAAGATTTCGAGATCGCCTTTCTTCGCTCGAAAGGCGAGGCATTCCAGTCGCTCTTCAATCGTCTGATGGAGCGAGCCTATCGTGCCGACTTCATCGCGTGCAGGCCGTGGGGCAGTGCTGGCGATGGTAAAAATGATGGCTTCCTCAAGTCTCAGCGGCGTTTGTTTCAGTGCTATGCGCCGAATGAGATGACAGACGCCAAGGCGATAAAGAAGATCACAGAAGACTTCACTGAAGCGCTGCCTCACTGGGGTGGTCTATTCGACAAATGGTCATTCGTTCACAACGCCGCAGATGGGCTACCTCGCCATGTCCATAAACTCATCCTTGACCTGGAAATGGCCAAACCCGGCATCACCATCGAGCCTTGGGGATTGGAGGAGCTTCGTGTTGTCTTCCGCACGCTATCTCTCGCTGACCTGGAGTCTTGGTTCGGCTATGTCCCCTCGGGTGTCAGTGAAGCCCACATAGGCTTTGAAGACTTGCGCCTCATTCTGGAAGAAATTCAGGCTCGCGCTGTACCGCCCGATCAATCGCCTAGCATTGTGCAGCCAGGAAAACTCAAAGCTAATCACTTGTCGGCGAGCGTTGCCACACTGCTGCGCACAGGCTCCAGTAGAGCCTATGTGGTCAAAGAGTTTTTCGAGTCGTGGGACGACGAGACTTATGGAGAGAAGCTTCAAAAGGCTTTCCGCGACTGCTATCTCAACCTCAAGCAACGCACGCCATCGTTGCATCCCAATGAAATCTTCGAGGAGCTACTTACCTGGGCTGGCGGGGCGACTCGCGGCAAGGCATCACGCGAGCTAGCGGTGCTGGCTGTCTTGGCTTACTTCTTTGATTCGTGCGACATCTTTGAACCCGCACCGCCGTCAATTTCATGATTCTACCCACCAAACATCTCTCTCAACACAGAGCACTCCTTTCCGTAGGTGCAGAGATTCTACGAAGGCTCGATGAGCCAACCACAGTCTCGCGGCTGTGGGAGGAAATGAAGTTCAGCAAGGGTAACGCACGGGTTGCTCGACTCTCTTTTGACTGGTTCGTGCTGGCGCTCGACTGGCTTTTTATCGTTAACACCATCGACCTCAAAGATGGACGGATCATCAAACGCCGCTCCGCACCATGATTCGCCGCCTGTATAGCACGCTACCCAAATTCAAGAGCATCGAATTCAGATCGGGGCTGAACATCCTCTTGGCTCAAAAAGCAGAAGGAGCGGCCAGCGGTCAGACGCGGAACAGGGCTGGAAAGACCAGCTTGGTTGAGACTGTCCACTTCCTCATGGGGGCCAACGTGGTAGAGAAAACGCCCTTCTCGTCTTCTGATCTCAAAGGTTTCACATTTGGCATGGAGTTGGAAATTGGCTCCCGTCTGACCACGGTCGAGCGAAAAAACTTACCGAAGGCCAAGCCCTTGGTGGATGGAGTCTCGATCTCAAGCACTGACTGGAGATCACAACTGGGAACTGCGTTTTTTGGCCTGCCGACCAATGCCGAAGAAGACGACAAAGCCCCCTCTTTCCGCAGCCTTTTCCCCTACTTTGCCCGGCGTCAGGCTAGCCTTGGATTCACCTGCCCTGAGAAGCAAGCGTTGCAGCAATCGCCTGGTGATTGGCAAATGGCACTCATGTATTTCCTCGGCCTTGACTGGCGGCTTGCCCGCGAATGGCAAGTGGTGAGGGATCGAGAGAAGACCTTGGTAGCACTCAAGAAAGCTGCCAGCGACGGTGCCTTTGGTGCCACCATAGGCACCGCTGCCGATCTCCGCACAGAGCACACCCTTGCTGATGCTAGGCTGGCCATGCTCAAGGCTGAACTCGCTGACTACCATGTCTTGCCCGAATACCGGTCGCTTGAAAAGGAAGCTGACCAAATCCAGGCCAAGCTCTCGCAACTCTCCAATGAGAACTCCGTTGATCTCGCGTCCACGCGTCGTGCCGATGCAGCGCTGCACTCAGAGTCGCCACCGGCACCAGTAGATTTGGAGCAGGTCTATCAAGAAGCGGGCATCATCCTTGATCCTTCGGTGATGCGTCGTTACGAAGATGTCCGGGAGTTCCACGCTTCGGTGTTGAGGAATCGCCAAGACTACTTGCGTGAGGAAATTCAGTCTGCGCAGAGTCAGATGAACGCACGCGAGCCAGAGATACAACGGCTCAACAAACGACGCCAAGAGGTGATGGGCTTGCTGCAAGGCAAAGGTGCCCTTGATCAATTTGTTCAGAGGCAAGCCGAAGCCGCACGCCTTGAAACCAAGGTCGAAAGCCTCGCCCGACGCTTGCAAGCTGCCGAACAACTCGAAGGCACCAAGACCGAACTCGATCTCGAGCGCGGTAAATTGAGGCTTCGCCTGCGTCGAGATTTCACCGAGCAGAACGCTCGCGTTCGCGCCGCCATCATTGCCTATGAAGAGTTTTCCAAGGCTCTCTACGAAGAGGCTGGCAGCATGACCATTGAAGATACACCGAATGGCCCTGCACCCAAATTTCCCATCCAGGGCGACCGCAGCAAAGGTATCAGTAGCATGAAGATATTTTGTTTTGATCTCATGCTGATGAAGCTTTGCGCCGAGCGCGGCGTCGGCCCTGGATTTCTCATTCACGACAGCCACCTCTTTGACGGTGTCGATGGCAGGCAAATCGTGAGTGCTCGCCGAGTCGGTGCCGCGTCTGCTGAGAAATACGGCTTCCAATACATCGTTACGCTCAACGAAGACGACGCCTTCAAGGAAACTGAGTCCGGCTTCAACGTCGCTGACTATGCACTTCCTGTTCGTCTGACTGACGCGACTGAGGATGGAGGGCTCTTTGGGTTCCGGTTTGATTAGAAGTTTATTTCCCCTTCCTTAACCGTGGCTTAATCAAGCATGGGGAGAGTGGTCGCCTCATGAAAGCGGCTTTTCTTTTTACCCTGCTCCTACTCACCACTTCGGCCCATGCTGACCCGCAACTCACCTCCTGGTATGTCGCGCAGACCGGCAAATATGCGCGCATCGTCGAGACCGATGCGGAACTGCTCGCAGACTCATCGAAGACAACCTGGACGCGCACCAGCGGCCCCAATACCACGGCGCAAACCACGCCCGTTTATGCAGGCCCGCAGCAGGTCGATTACTCATCGAGCTGGGTGTATCTGCGCACGCCATCGCTGAGCACCTTCACCATGGGGCCGTGGTATAACAATGCCGCGAAGTCCGCGCTCTTTGTCAGCTTGCCGAAGAACCAGGGCTTCATCGTTCGCTTCCCGCGCACCAGCACACTGGGCAGCATCCCGACGACCAAGACGGCCACTGCTGGCTTAAATGTGGGCGGCGTGATGCAGCCTGCCACCGGCTATCATGTGGATGGCGTGTGTATCTTTGATCCCACCGATGGCTTCAGTTACAGCGGCGGCACGGAGACCTCGCCCGGCACCGGCTCATGGCATCGCGATGCCTATGCCAATGAATTGCCAACAGTGGACAAGAGCTTCCAGCATCAGCAGAACCTTGGCGTGTATCACAGCCACATGAACCCCATTGCGCTACGCTACCAGCTTGGCGATGCCGTGGCCTTCAACAGCACCACGAAAGAGTATTCTGAAACTCTAGCCCCCACCGCGCACTCGCCCATCGTCGGCTGGATGCTCGATGGCTTGCCCGTTTACGGGCCGTATGGTTACAGCAGCGCACTTGATTCAAGCAGCAGCGTGCGGCGCATGGTTAGCGGCTTCGTGAAGCGCGATGGCACCACCACGGGCGTGGACAACATCACCACCGCTGGCCGTAATTTGCCTGCCTGGGCCACACGCAATGGCGTTGCGTCAGCCACTGGCCCGACCGTGAGCACGACGTATCCGCTCGGTCGCTACGTCGAGGACTATGCCTATCTGGGCGACCTCATCAAGACTGGCAGCACCAAGTATGCACTGGGCACCGACTTCGACCTGAATGAATACAACGTGCGCTACTGCGTGACGCCCGAGTTCCCCAGCGGCACCTGGGCTTACTTCGTCAATATCACGTCCACCGGCACGCCGCAGTTTCCGTATATGATCAATCGCTGGTTCTACGGCACGCCCACTGGCGGCACCGTCACGAGCATCAGCGAGATCGTGACCAATCAATTCACGGGCGGCGCGAATCGTCCGCTCAGCATCAGCAACACTGCCGTCAGCGGCACCAGTGTGACCTTGACTTGGAACGCCGCGGAAGGCGGCACCTACTCCGTCGATGCCTCACAAAACAACAGCACCTGGACCAGTAAAGCCACAGGTTTCACGCTCACGAAGGCCAATAGCAAGAGCAACACTCACACCGCACTCGGCACCACTGGCACTGAGTATGCGCGAGTCAATCGCACCGCACTCGCTACCTATGACAGCACTGGAACCGTCGCCGCGATCACCGCTCAGACGACCAGCACGAGCTTCAGTTTGGGCACTCCGAACACCGCACCGACGTTAACAACCATCAGCACGTTGAGTCTTGCGACGGAGGACACGCCCTTCACGATTTCATACGCGACACTCGCCGACGCTGCCGATGAAGCGGACGTGGACGGCAATGCGATTAGCTTCCGCATTGAAGCCGTGAGCAGTGGCACATTGACGAAGTCTGGCACCGCTGTCACCGCAGGAAGCACCTTGCTCTCCACCAGTGAAAGCCTCGTCTGGACACCCGCGAGCAATGCCAATGGCACGCTCGCAGCCTTCACCGTGAAGGCCTACGACGGCACCGCCGCATCGAGCACTGCGATCCAGGTGAATGTGCTCGTCATACCCGATAATGATGCGCCCACGCTCACGACGGTCAGCACGCTTACTGGTGCCACAGAGGACACCGCGTTTTCCATTCCCTTCGCCACGCTCACAACGGCGGCGGATGAAGCCGATGTCGATAACGCCAGCATTTATCTGCGCATTGAGAGCGTGACCAGTGGCACGCTCACGGTTGGCGGTACCGCCGTCACGCCGGGCAGCACACTGCTCTTCATGGCCGATACACTCGTGTGGACTCCCGCTGCGAATGCGAATGGCACCCTCGCGGCCTTCACGATCAAAGCTTCCGATGGACTGCTCACTTCTAGCACTGCCGTGCAGGTTAATGTCAGCGTCGCGGCTGCCGATGACGGCACCATCTGGGACGGCAGCGCAGGCACCTCTGCGTGGGGCACCTCGACGAACTGGATCGACGATGCGCTGCCCGGAACCAGCGCCGTTGTGCAGTTTGCGGGGGCATCGCCATACAGCATCGCTCTCGGTGCGAATCGCAGTGTCAATAGCGTGACCTTCAGCGGCACCACGGGCTACACGTTGAGTGGCAATACCCTGACGCTCAGCGGCAGCACGATCACCGCCAACCCACCCGCTTCGGGCACCGCCACGCACATCATCAGCTCCGCGCTCAGTCTCAGCAGCGCCGCTACGGCCAGCGTTGGCAGCAACGCTACCTTGGTTCTTAGCGGTGGTGTCGCGGGCTCAATTACACTCACGAAAACGGGTAATGGTACGTTGACGCTCAGCAGCGCGGCCAGTGCCAGCAGCTTGCTCGTCAATGAAGGCATCGTGAGCACCAGTAGCAGCTCGAACCTCGCCGACACAATGGATGTGTATCTCGTCGATGGAACCAAGCTGAACCTCAACTTCAGCGGCACGGACACGATCCACGCACTCTATGTCAACGGCGTGCTGAAGAATCCCGGCATCTATGGCGGCCCCAACTCTGGCGCAGGGCTCACTTCAAGCCTGTTCAGTGGCAGCGGCTTACTCCACGTCAGCACTGGCAACACTATCTTCGCGACCTGGGCCACTACAAAAGGCCTCACCGCCGCGAACAATGGCTTTGCTGCCGACCCCGATCACGATGGCCTGAGCAACGGCCTCGAATACGCGCTCGGCGGCAATCCATTGGTGGCCGATAGCCGCAACCTCCAGCCCACCTCCACGCTCAGCAGCAGTTACCTCACCCTCACCTTCTACCGCTCCGACGACAGCGAGAACGACGTGGAAGTCCGCGCCGAATACAGCACCGACCTGAGTTCCTGGAGCGATGTGCAGGTCGGCAGCGTGTCCGGCATCAACAACAATGTGATCATCACCGTGACCGAGAACGGCACCAGCGCCGACCTCATCACCGTGCAGATTCCCGTGGGCACGAACGCGAAGCTCTTCGCTCGGATCAGCGCTGACGAGGATTAGTTCAGTCGCACCGCCTCATAGTCCTTTGGGAGCATTGGCAAACCAAGTCCGCAGCCACATCATCACCCATTATGACGCAAACCTCCGCTAACGATTCTGACCATGCGCGTCAGATGAATGACTTCTGCCGCGCCCATTGGCCGCGTCTTTATTCGCTCGCATTGCATCGTGGCTGCGATCCGCAGATGGCGGAGGACGCCGTGCAGGAAATGTTCCTTGGCCTCCTGCGGCGCGGACAAATCAGCTCGCTTGTGCTGGCTCTGCCAGATGATCAACGCAGGAATTTGTCCCTGCGGCTTTGCTGCCAAATCGCCAACATGAAGCGCGATGGCCGATGCCAGAAGCGCGGTGGCTTCGCCGTCTGCATTTCGTTGGACGATAGCACTTCCTTCACCATCGAAATCGCGGACGAGCGGACTCTTCCATCCCGGCTATCGAGCTTGCCAGAGATGGAATCCATCCAGCACGCGCTGAACCTGCTGCGCAATGAGATGAAGCCCGCGACCTGGAACCGCCTTGCCCCTGTTCTCGTAGATGGCGACACCGAACATCCTCGCAATGGTGCCTACCGCGTGGCTCTGCACCGCGCTCGCCAACGGCTGCGGCACTTGATGGCGAAGGCAAGGTAGCCGAAACGTAGAGCGAACTTGGAAGTTCGTTCTACCTTCTCACCACCCCATGCTTCTTCGCCTCCACCATGCGCTCGCCTTGTTATGTGCCATAGCAGCGCTCGTCGTGCCTGCATCTGCCGCCACGCTGGAGATCACCATTCGCCCTACCTTCAACGGCGATCCGCTGCGGCTCGACTCGCTGCGTTATCAAAACGGTGCTGGTGAAACCCTCTCCATCTCGCGCCTCAGCTACCTGCTCAGTGGCTTCGCGTTGGAGCGTGAAGACGGCGTGTGGATCGAGCTACCCGAGCACCACGCCTGGATGGATGCGGCGAAACAACGCTACACCACGCAGCTCGCCGATGTGCCCGCAGGCCAGTATCGCGCCGTACGTTTTCACCTTGGCCCCGATGCCAAAACCAACGCTGCCGATCCCGCCAAGCTAGCCGCCGACCACCCGCTGAACATCAATCTCAATGGCCTGTATTGGTCGATGCAGGGCGGATACATCTTCCTCGCGTTGGAAGGACACTACCGCGTTGCAGCAACCGATTTGAAAGGCTTTGCGCATCACCTCGCCCGCGATCCGAACCGCACACGCATCAGCCTCGCGGCACCTCTCGACCTCACCAGCGATGCTGGTGTGCGACTCGACTTCGACCTCTCCACGCTGTTGAATGCACCGCGTCCGTTGAGTTTTGAAAAGGACGGCGCTGCCACGCATTCACGCGCTGGCGACCCCATCGCCGCCGCGCTGGTGGCGAACTTACCCGGAGCCTTTCGCGTGCGCCAAGTCCTCTCCGCCGCACCCGCCATCACGCGGCCATCAACGATCAAGCCACTCTACCTGCCCGCGACCTTCACGCCCTATCGCTTCACCATGAGCGCCACCTTTCCCATCCCCGATCTACCGCGCGATAACCCCTTGCTGGAGGAGCGCGTGGCACTCGGCAAACGCCTCTTCAACGACACGACTCTCTCGCGCGACAACAGCCTCTCATGCGCCACCTGTCACGATGCGAATGTGGCCTTCACCGACACGCGCCGCTACAGTCTCGGAGTGAACAGCCAAGTCGGCACACGCAATGCCATGCCGCTGATGAACCTCGCGTGGAAGTCCAGCTTCTTCTGGGATGGCCGCGCTCCCACGCTTCGCGCTCAGTCCTTGATGCCCATTCAGGATCACGCGGAGATGGATGAAAAGCTTGATCACGTCATCGCAAAGCTTGCTGCTACCACCGACTATCCTTTGCTCTTCGCTGCCGCCTTTGGCACGCGCGAAGTCACCGCCGAAAAACTTGGCCTCGCCCTCGAAAACTTCCTGCTCACGCTCACTTCCTTCGAGGCCAAATTCGACCGTGCCTTGCAAGGCAAGGCCACGCTCACCGATGATGAGAAGCGCGGCTTTGAGTTATTCATGACCGAATACGAGCCGCGCACGGGCCAGCGCGGTGCCGACTGCTTCCACTGCCACGGCGGCCCTTTGTTCAGCGATCATCAGTTCCACAACAACGGCCTAAAGCCCGATGCCACGGACACTGGCAGGCAGCGCATCACCAAGCTCGATACAGACCACAACAAGTTCGCCACGCCCAGTCTGCGCAATATCGCCCGCACCGCGCCCTACATGCACGATGGCCGTTTCGCCACGCTGGAGGCCGTCATCGCTCATTACAGCAGCGGCGTGCAACGCAGCGCCACGCTTGATCCCAACTTGGCCAAACACCCCACGGGTGGCCTGCAACTGACGCCTGAAGAGCAACGGGCGTTGCTGGCGTTTTTGCGGACGCTCAGTGATGAGTGAATAAGGCTACGGATGCACAATCTCTGGATCGCCGGAGCGATGGAAGGCGCGGAAGTGCGAGACATTCAGCGTGTAAAGCTTCGACGCTTTGGCTTTGCGTGCAGCGACGAGGTGCAGGTAGTCGAAGACGGCCCCGCCGCGCACACCACGCGCTTCCGCCTCGCGCATGGCACGCAGCATTTCGTTGGGCGTTAGAGAGAGGATGGTGAGGCGTGGGACAAAGTGATCTTCGAGCAATTCGGCAGCCGTCGCCGCGCTAAGTCGAAAGGCTTTTTTGCCACCCGTGAGCGTGCTGAAGGTTTCGGCAATGCCATGGCCATACATGCTTGATTCACCCTTGGCGACTAGAGCACGGCAGGGCTGGTGGTGAGCTTCGCCCTCAATCATGGCTGCTACCAATACCGAGGTGTCGATTAGCGCACTCATTTCCGGTGGGTGCCTGCAAGACGATCAAGATGCTCCTCGCGCACTTCCCTCACCGCCTTGGCGGCATCGAAGCCTTCCCAACCTACGACGACAGGAAGGCCGTCTTTACGCCGTTCGATCTTCACCTCCGCCACCTCTTGGGTGAGTTCCATTGTGTCGCCCTGCACCTCCAGCCGTAGCATGGATCCGGCCCGCAGGTGCAGGCGATCACGGATGGCTTTGGGCAGGACGATGCGGCCCGAGGGATCGAGAACTAGGGTTGTGCTCATGGTCATCACACTGCCATCTCCAATGCCATGAGCAATGGCAAAAGTGCTGCCATTATTATTGCCACTTAGGTCGGATTGGTCTAATGATGAAACCAGTAGTCAGCGCTTGTTTCGGGGCTCTTGCCCTGCGCACACTGACAAATATGACCACATCCCCTATTGCGCGTTGTCTCAGTCTCTTGGCCCTGCTCGCCATCTCATGTTTGCACGCCGAAGAACGCGTCCTCTTTGCCTTCGACGACCACAGCATTCCCTGGCAGCACAACCTCAAACTCACGCTGGTGCCCGTCACCAAATATCCCGACAACCCCGTGCTGCGGCGTGGCCCCGCAGGTGCGCCCGATCATGGTCACGCCGTGTTGTATGGCACCGTCATCAAGGACGGCAGCAAGTTTCGCATGTGGTATCTCGGGATGCATGAGACGAAAAACAAAAGCGGCCAAGCACCCGGCTGGTGGCGGCCCATGTGTTACGCCGAGAGCGCGGATGGCGTACATTGGGTCAAGCCGGAGCTGGGCTTGGTGGAGTTCAATGGCAGCACAAAAAACAACATCTGCCTCATCGAAGGAGAGCCCTACTCGATGACGCGGGTGAATGACTTTCTCTCCATCCTGCATGAGCCGAACGACCCCGATCCAGCGCGACGCTACAAGGCCGCTTACATCGCCCACATGCCCTACGACGACATCAAAGGCGGCATGAGCCAAGTCGGAATCAAAGAGCGGCGCGTGGGCGCGACGATCTGTGCGACGAGCGCCGATGGACTGCGCTGGAAGGTCGTCGGAGATCGCCCCGCCAACGCAGGTGGCGAGCGCTTCGAGGTGAGCAGCCTCTATCGTTTCGGCGACTTCTACTACTCGACCGGACAGCTCATCTCGCCTTGGTCATGGCGTGCCGATGGCAGTGATGCAGGCCGCGTCATGCTCGCCTATCGCTCGCCCGACTTTCGGACTTGGTCGCAAGCGAAAGCACTCGCCTATGCCCGCCCTGGGCAGCTTGCGAACCCGCCTGTGAAGGGCCAACAGATGCACATGGGCGCAGCCATGTGGAACCGTGGCAACGTGCTCGTCGGCCTGCATGGCATGTGGCAGGATGCCGAGACAGCGCCACCCAAGGGCGAGTCGTGGAACCTCGGCGTGCGAGTCGATCTGGGCCTCGTGGTCAGCAATGACGGCATTCATTTCCGCGAGCCAGTGCCCAGCTTCAAAGTCATTCCGCGCGGCGAGGAGGGAGCCTGGGATGACATTGCAATCCTGCAAGGCCATGCCTTTGTGAATGAGGGCGACAAGACCATGATCTGGTACTCCCACTGGGATACGGGTGGCAAAATGAAGAGCATGGAGATCGGTCTCGCGACGCTGCGGCGCGATGGCTTTGGTTATCTCTCATGCAAAGAGGATGACAATGACGCGCACTTCATCACCAGCACCTTCGTGATGAATAAGAGCACCCAACTTAGCCTCAATGCAGACGGCATCACCGCCGATGCCCCGTTGAAAGTGGAGTTGCTGGATCACCTGGATCAGCCCGTGAAGAACGTCGTAGCGACCATCACCACCAATGGCACACGACAGCCTATTGTGTGGGAAAATGGCCAAGCGATGAAGGCGGAAACTTATGCCGTGAAGGTTAGTTATCCCGTCAAAAGCAATGCCCGTGTGTATGCGATTTACCTTGATGACTGAGCCCACAGTCCGGTGAAGCATCTTACCTCCTGCGACGTTTGTTATGCGCCACCACACCCACCGACGCTCCACCATGAAACCACTTGCCCTTTTCCTCACCAGCCTCGCGCTGTTCCTGCATACCGCGCCCTACCTGCTGGCCGATGTCAAACCTTTGCCAGCAGCGCCGCCCAAGGGCCTGCGCGTCCTCACCGCTGGCCACAGCTTCCACGTCTGGATGCCAGGGCTCTTGAACGAACTCGTGGCCAAGGCTGGGATCACGGGCCATCAGCAGGTCGCGTTATCCTCCATCGGCGGCTCCCGCACGATCCAGCATTGGGACGCAGAGGGCGACAAACAAAAGATCAAGCCCGCCCTCATCGAGTCAAAGGCCGATGTGCTGACGCTCTCGCCGATCTTCCTGCCGGACGAAGGCATCGAGAACTTTGTGAAGCTCGGCCTCGAACATAATCCAAACCTGCGCATCACCGTGCAGGAGTTCTGGCTGCCTTTCGATGATCCAACGCTATGGGCTACGCGGGCCAAAGGTGTGCCAGTCGAACGCGACACCAAGACCATGGCGCAACTGAATGAAGTCCACGCCATCTACTTCCAGGCGATGGATGAGCATGTGCGCGGGCTGAATACGAAATACGGCAAGACCGCTGTCTTCGTCGTGCCAGCGGGACAGGCGGTGCTCGCGTTGCGAGAGAAAATCATCAAAGGCGAAGTGCCCGGCATTGCGAAGCAGAGCGACCTTTTCACCGATCCCATCGGCCACCCGCGCGATCATATCAAAGCGCTCGCCGCCTACTGCCACTATGCCGTCATCTATGGCCGCAGCCCCATCGGCCTGCCTGTTCCTAATGCGCTGAGCAAGTTGCCCGAGGCCGAGAAGCTCAACCGCTTGTTGCAGGAACTTGCCTGGGACGCCGTGACCCACCACTCGCTCAGTGGGGTGAAGGCAGCGATGGAGCCGGTCAGTAAATAAGGCACGCTGCGCCTGGGCGAGTGGCGAGGCATGAGGCTCGATGAAAAACAAACACGCCAAGCGACTCGATGAGCAGGATCACAAGTTATTGGCGCTTTGGGCTGCCGACTGCGCCACGCATGTGCTTCCCTGCTTCGAGGATAGCAACTCGGGAGACGCCCGCCCTCGCGAGGCGCTCGAAGCATTGCGCCGTTGGGCTCGCGGCGAATTAACGATAAGCAAGGTGCGCGCCGCTGCCTTTGCTGCCCACGCCGCCGCCCGCGATACCGAGCATGCTGCGGCACGCCTTGCCGCCCGCGCCGCAGGGCATGCCGCTGCAACGGCTCACGTCGCCGAGCACGCCCGTCATTCTGCCGCGTACGCTGTGAAAGCGGCTGTCGTCGCAGGAATAGCTGCTGCCATAGAGCAGGATTGGCAGTTTCGCCGCCTTCCCGAGCACCTTCGTTCAGTCGAAGGTTTTAGCGATGATCCAGCGCAGGCCTCGGCTGCGGAGGTGTCGTGAGCCGTGCCTCACTTCTCCGCTTCGCCCTGGGCGCGGATCATGCCCTTTTTATAAATCTCTTTGTTGCCCGCGTGGAACTCCGCCTTCAGCCGCACCGTCAGCTCACTGACATCGACGATCGTCCAGCGAAGGAAGGTCCAGTCGCCTGTTTTGCCATCGTGGGCGATACCTAGCAGCAGGTGGTGGGCATCGTCGAGCACCTTGCCCGTGGCCCCGGCGGGCTCGTAGTAGAAGGTGCGCAACGAGCTAGCCTCGCTGTGTTGCTCATATACTTTTGGGTCAAGGTAGGCGACACGGCCCGAGGCGGTGTGGACGAGGCGCAAATCGGGGTAACCTGAGCGCTGAAGTTTGCCCTCTGCCGTGCGCGGGAAGTCACAGGTGAAGCCCGGCGTGGCCGCGAGCAGCGCTTGCAGTTGATCCTCGAACCACTTGCTTGTTTCATTGATGCGGCCCTTCTTTTTCAGCGGGCTACTGGCGGCGTTGGCCTGTGCCAGGGCAGTGCGCAAAGCATTGGCCACGGCGGCGGAGATGCGCTGTGCCACAGCATCGTTCGTGGTGTCGAAGGGAAGGATGCGCTTGCCCGTCGTCGCTCGCAGCACTTCTGAGAATGGGATGCTGCCGATGGCCTCCTCGCCCGCAGCGATGCTCTGGATGAGGCGCTGCTGAGCGCTGGGGTCCTCGGCATGAGCAAGGCTGGTGGCGAGAACAAAGAAGATGGCGAGCAGCAGACGCGTGTGCATGATCCAAGTGTAGCACAGACGCGCTCACAAATAGGAGAACGTTAATTCCAAGTTCTACCCTCATGCCTTCCCATGCCTCTCACCCTCCACGAACTTCACGGCTCTGACATCGCCCCCTATCTCGATGGGCTCGGTGCCTTGCGCATCGCTGTCTTCCGCGAGTATCCCTACCTCTACGACGGCACGCTGGAGTATGAGCGCGACTACTTGCAGAGCTACGTGCGCTGCCCGCGCAGCATCGTCGCCATCGTCCTGGATGAAGGCCGTGTGGTCGGTGCGACCACCTGTATGCCGATGCTCGACGAGGGGCCAGAGTTCCAGGCAGCCTTCGTCGCCGCAGGCTATGACCTCGCTAGCATCTGCTACTTTGGCGAGTCCATCCTGCTGCCTGAGTATCGCGGGCGTGGTCTGGGCAAAGAGTTTTTCCACCGCCGCGAAGCCCATGCGCTGAGCCTGGGCGGAATAAAAATCACCACCTTCTGCGCCGTGGATCGCCCCACAGAGCATCCGCGTCGCCCCGTGGGTTATGTGCCACTCGATGGCCTGTGGGAGAAACAGGGCTACACCCGCCATCCTGAGTTGCGCTGCTCCTTCACCTGGAAGGAGCTTGATGAAGCCATCGAGTCGCCCAAGTCACTCACCTTTTGGCTCAGGCACTGGTCATGAAATCGAATCAACCCAACACGAGTAGCGAGGTGCGTATCGACGCCTGGAGCTTCGACCTCGGGGCCGCAGGCGACACCATAAAAAGTTATGCCGAGGCCTGCATTCAGCGTGTGGAGTCGAGTTGGGCCGACGGTGCCGATCTCGTTCTTTTCCCCGAGTACACCTGGGCTGGCCTAGAGCCGCTACTGCCCGTGGGTGCAGGCTTGCGTGGTGTTGCCGACGCTGTCAGCCAGTGTCTGCAGAGCCTGGTGCAGCGACTCAGCGTTGCTGGGAAAGCCGCCGTCCTCGGCTCCTCGCCCTACTACGACACCGCGACAGGCGAGCTGCGCAATCGAGCGCTGATTATCAACAGCGGCGAGTTGCTCTGGCAGGACAAGCTCTTCCTCACCCCGTGGGAGACAACCATCGTCCCGGGGGCTGAGTTACGCGTATTCGAGTGCCAAGGCTTACGCGTCGCGGTGCTCATCTGCCTCGACATCGAAGTGCCGGAACTCAGCGTCATGCTGCGCGGGCAAGCCATCGACCTCATCCTCGTGCCCAGTGCTACCGAGGCTTTGCTAGGCTGCGAGCGCATCAATCGCTGCGCCTCCGCTCGTGCCGTGGAGTTGGGCTGCACCGTGGTCGTGAGTCCATTGGTGGGGCGCTGCGCCTCCGAGTTAGTGGATGAAAATCTGGGCAAACTCGCCGTGTACTTGCCTTCCCAGGAATGCTTTCGCGAGGATGCACGGCAAACCTCCAGCGAGCTACTGCGGCATGGTTTTCACTGCCTGAGTCACACGATCTGCCGCCACAAACTCAGCAAAACACGGCAACGAAAAGCCGAAACGAATCCCGCGCATTTGGCCAAAGCCTTCACCTCGCGCGAAATCAGACTTGTGTAGCCTTGCCGAATTGAATATTCAGGAAGCTCTTATGGGACTCATATCTGAATTCAAAACGTTCGTATCCAAGGGCAATGTCGTTGACCTCGCTGTTGGTGTTATCATTGGTGGTGCCTTTGGAAAAATTGTCGAGTCGATGGTCAAAGATGTCATCACGCCCCTCATCGGCAAATGCGGTGGAATGCCTGATTTTTCAGGCCTTGCCATCGGTGCCACCAAAGTGATGAAGGATGGTAAAGAGGTGCTCGAAGGCGGCATCATGATTGGCAATTTCCTCAATGCGGCCATCGCGTTCCTCATCCTCGCCGCCATCGTATTCTTCATGATCGTGAAGCCGATGAACGCGATGATGGCCAAGATGAATCCACCGCCAGCGCCCGGCACTCCGCCGCCGCCGCCTGCCGACATCGTTCTGCTCACCGAGATACGTGATCTGCTGAAGAAGTAGTGCCACCGCACTTCATGAAATGCACTGGGCAACCGGCCCGTAGTGGCTGGCTACTGCTCGCCCATGAAAAACTTCATTGCCCTCCTGCTACTGACATCAAGCCTCTACGCAGAGGACTGGCCGCAGTTCAGGGGCGGCAATGCGAGTGGGGTATCCTCTAGCAAAGGTCTGCCGCTCGACTTTTCAGCGGACAACAAGGTCGCGTGGAAGGCGAAGCTCGGGGACGGCATCGCCTCGCCGGTGGTGATGAAGGGGCGCGTCTTCACCACGGCCATGGTGGGCGAGCAAAAGCTGGCGGTGTTCGGCCTCGACGCCACCAGCGGCAAGCAACTCTGGCGCAGTGAATTCGAGACCGGCAAGCTGCCGCGTATCACACCGCCGAACAGCCATGCGTCATCGACACCCGCTGCGGATGACGAGCGCGTGTATGTCTATTTTAGCACCATCGGCATCATCGCTTTCGATGCGGCGACGGGCAGCGAAGCCTGGCGTTATGCGATGCCGAAGCCCGCTTATTTGATGGACTGGGGTGCGGCTTCATCGCCCATCGTGCATGAGGGTATGGTGATCTTTTGCCAGGACGATGACCTCACGCCCTTCCTCGTTGCTGTCGATGCGAAGACTGGCAAAGAGAAGTGGAAGACACCGCGCAAGGACATGCTCGCAGGTTATGCGCTGCCGGTGATCTGCGAGGCCAATGGCCGCACCGACTTGGTCATCGCGGGCAGCGGCAAGCTCAAGGGTTATGACCCCGCGACGGGCAAGGAGTTGTGGACGTGCAACACGCTGCTGCGCACCATCATGACCTCGCCCGTGGTGCATGATGGCGTCATCTACATCGCCGTGCAGAGCTATGGTGACGGCACGCGCACGCTGAAGCACGCTCTTCTCGAATGGCTCGACACCAACCAAGATGGCATCCTTTCGCGCGACGAAATGCCGAAGGAATTCCACGAGCGCTTCGACATCTCCGACAAGAATAAGGACGGCAAGATCGGCCCCGACGAGATCGACACCGCCTTCCAAAGTCCCGATAACATGGCGGCTGGCGGCAACATCATCCAAGCCATCAAAGGCGGTGGCACTGGCGATGTGACGAAGACCCATGTGCTCTGGAACATTGGCCCCAAGTCACCATCGAATCTGTCTTCGCCACTGCTTTATAACAACCGCCTCTACCTCGTGAAGAGCGGCGGCTTGGCCAGTTGTTACGATGCGAAGGACGGCAAGACGCTGTGGGAGCGCAGCCGTTTGGGCAACTTCGGCGACTACTTCGCCTCGCCCATCGCTGCTGACGGCAAAGTGTATATCGCAGGCAAGAATGGCTTCATCGTGGAACTCAAAGACGGCCCCGAACTCAAGGTGCTGGGCAAGCACGACATCGGCGAAGAGATCATTGCCACGCCCGCCATCGCCGATGGCCGCCTCTTCATCCGTACGCGCGAGAATTTACTCTGCGTGGCAGATAGCACATCGCCGTCGTTGGTTTCCAACGAGAGCCCCGTTGTGATGCCGAAGGCCACCGAAATCACCTCGCAGCCGTCGAGCGCATCGCGTGTGTGGAATGGCTACACGGGCAACGCTCTCGGCCAGGAATCGTGGAGCGATGAGGATCTCGACAAGCGGCTTCAGCAGCTCTTGAAGCTCAAATATACCGCCGTTGCTATACCGAAGACGGTGTCGCCTTTCACGCCTATTGCCGTTGATGGGGACACCCCAGGCCGCAAAGCCTTCGGAGGTGCCAAGACCTTCGAGAACCCCGACGTGGAGGCCATCACAGCTCGCTTCCGTGAGAAGGCCACCAAGCTCGGTTTTGAAGTCGTCACTGCCGAACCCGTGCAAGGTTCGGTGCTTCCGCAGATGGAGTTCACCGATGAGAAAACCTTGAGCGATCTGGTCACGCCGATGTGCGGCGAAGGTGTTGCGGAGCGCCTGTGGAAAGGGTTTCAAGCCATCGGCCAGGCCGCACAACTCATCGCCCAAAACGACCCGAAGCTCGGGGTGCCTGCGCCAGACATGCTGCTTCGTCATCTGAACTACAAGGCCGCGCTTCCCGACTGGCTCACGCAGGTCAAGACGCTCTACGCCAGCGCCATGAACGAGATGTATCGCGCCAACACCCGCGCCCGCGAAGGCTCGCGCAGCCTCACGCTCTATCACGCCAAGCGTCTGGAGTTCACGTTCCATTTTGTCAGTGCCATCGAGTCGCTCTACAAGGCGCACGATCCCGCCTTGCGCGCTGAGTCGCTCGAAGCCGCGATGGACTCCATCTATAACGCGCTGAACTCTCAGTCGGACGTGGCGCGCGACGCCAGTGATCGGGGCGTGATCGCGCTGTTGAATGAGCATGGCTATCGCGCGCTGACCCAAGTCATCAAGGCTGAGAAGAAGTAAGCCATGCCCGTCCTTGATCGATTCAAACTGACGGGACGCCGCGCCTTGATCACGGGTGGATCGCGTGGACTCGGCTTGGAGATGGCGAGGGCGCTGGGTGAAGCCGGTGCGGAGTTGGTCATCGCAGGATCAGATGAAGCGCATCTGCAAGCAGCCTCTGAAACCTTGCGCGGTGAAGGCTTGAGTGTGAGCACGATCCAAGCCGACCTCTCCAAGACCGCCGAGGCTGAGCGGCTTTGTGAGGTCGTGCTGCGCGACTTTCCCTCTATCGACATCCTCATCAACAACGTCGGTGGTCGTCGCATCAACACGCCCACCGAAGACCTCGCGCTCGAAGACTGGCAGCGCATCCTTGACCTCAATCTCACCCAGGCATTCATCCTCACGAAGCGCTTTGGTGCCGCGATGATCCCGCGTGGCTGGGGCCGCATCATCAACATCTCTTCCATCAACGCGATCTGGCCTGGCAAAGCGATGCGTGGCCGCAGCTACGAGACCTCGAAAGCCGCGCTGACCATGTTGACCAAAGCCGTCGCCGCCGACTGGGCCGTGCATGGCATCACGGTGAACGCCATCGCCCCCGGCCCCTTCCTCACCGATGCCAACCAACGCTGGATTGGCGAGCGGCCCGAGTTTGAAGGCGAAGTCGCCAGCAGTATCCCCATGGGCCGCTGGGGCCGCCCCGATGAGATCGCCCCGCTCGCCCTCTACCTCGCCAGCAACGCCAGCAGCTACATGACCGGCAGTGTTCTCGTCATTGATGGTGGCAAGCTGCTCTGGTGAATGGCTGAAGAGTCGCAGTTTGGGCGCTGGCCTGACACATTTAACTCAGGTGGAATTCTGGCACGGTGTCTGCTTTATAACTTTTTTGACTCACAGTAAGTCTGCAGGTTTGCGGAATTACAGCTTAGCGGCTTAAATTCTCGACTGGTAGCCAACTGTGGTGCCTTAACAACAACACACCCTAACGAACTCAATACACATGAAAGCATCTGCACTACTCGCCGCGATCGCCCTCCTCACTGCTCCCGCAGTCCAGGCTGGTGTTACCTCTGCTAAAACCTCCGCCCCAGTCGCTCCTCCAGAGGCAGCACCCCTGGGTATCTCTGCTACCATCGGCTATGAGTCCGCCTACATCTTCCGTGGCGTGAAATATGGCGATAACCTCCTCGAAGGCAGCCTGACCATCCCTGTGAAGCTGAGCGACAAGCTCACCTTTACCTTTGCTCCTTGGTTCGGCGGCCTTGCTGACGACGACTACAATGAACTCGATCTCGTCGCCTCCCTCGGCTACGACACCGGATTCGGCACCCTCAGCGTCGGCTATACGTGGTACTACTATGATTTCTCCGGCTTTGATACCAGCGAGCCCTTCGTCAGCTTTGCCAAGAGCTTTGGCCCTGTGAACTGGAGCATCGGTGCTTACCTTGACACCAATGCTAACGGTGGTGACCTCTATGCCAACAAAGGTGGCAGCGAAGGCTACTACTTCGAAACAGCCGTCGAAGTCCCCCTGAAAGTCAATGACATGCTCACGATCATCCCTTCGGCGAAGATCAGCTATGGCACTGACTACTACGGTGTGGATGGCTTCAACAATGTGCTCCTCAAGGTCAGTGCGCCTATCGCAGTGACCTCGTCCTTCACGGTGGCTCCCTTCATCGCGGCCTCCTTCGCGATCGACAGCCTCAGCGACCTCGGTGTTGATGATTACCTCGTGGGCGGCGCGATGCTGACCTACACGTTCTAATTCTCTTCAAAAGAAGAGCCCCATGAAGACGGGCAGCGCTGTGGTTGGTGCCTGCCCGTCTTCTCTTTGATCATTGCCCGGTAAGCGCAGGTTGTCGCTTACCGGGCTTTTTATTGCCTAACACTCTGCGTCTTGGCGTTCGGGTTTAATCCCCGCCTCAGTGATCCATCGTGAAGCGAAAGGCTAGGCGGCGTCATGCGTTCTTGGCTTCTCATGCTTCGCCCCATCCTTGCCTTACTCTGCCTCACAAATTTCTGCGCCGCCGACTGGGCGCACACGGAACTCCGTCGCTTCAAAGCTGATGAAGCCACGCAAGGTGTCGCCGTCGATGCGCAGCACTTTTATGCGATCACCAACCATGCGATTGGCAAGTATCGCAAAGATAATGGCGAGCGCTTGGGCGGCTGGGATGGCGGTAAGGGCGGGCGCATCAAGCACCTGAATGCAGGCGTGGTGCTCGATGGGAAGCTCTACTGTGCGCAATCGAACTTCCCTGCGCTGCCCGAGCAAAGCTCGGTCGAGATTTGGGACACAACGACGATGCAACCGCTCGACGCGCATCACTTCGAGACGCCGCCTGGCTCATTGACGTGGGTGGATCAGCGCGATGGCTTTTGGTTCGCCTGTTTTGCGCACTACAAAAAGACCAGCGACCCTGCGCTGTCGTGTGTAGTGAAGTATGACGCCCAGTGGCGTGAGTTGATGCGCTGGACGTTCCCAGCGGCGTTGATTCAACGTTTCGCAGGCAACAGCAGTTCCGGCGGTGCGTTCGGTTTTGAGGGGCATTTGTTCGTCACGGGGCATGATGCGGCGGAGCTATATGAACTCGAAGTGCCAGCCAATGGTGGTGAGTTGACTTGGCTCGCGACGATTCCCATCAGCTCGGCGGGCCAAGCCTTTGCCTGGGATCGCAGCGATGATGGTGTGCTGTATTCGATTCAGCGGAAGACGAAGGAAGTGATCGCGTCGCGTCTCTCAGCATCGGCTGCGAGTTGGGTGACATTATTCGATGGCAAGAGTTTTGCGGGGTGGGAGCACAAGGGCAACTGGGTCATCGAAGACGGTGCCTTTTATCGCAAGGCGGAGGGCGGTTCCTTGACCTACACAGTGCAAACCGTGCCGGATGATTTCGAGCTGCGCTTCGAGTGGAAGGTGTCGAAGGGCTGCAACAGCGGCGTGTACTATCGGCCTGCGCAATATGAGTATCAGGTGCTCGACAATGGGGGCAGTCCGTATGGTGAGAACCCGCGCCAGGCTGCCGCGTCGCTGTTCTTCTGCATGGCTCCGTCGAAGGATGCAACCAAAGCACTGGGCGAGTGGAACGAAGGGCGCGTGGTGTGCAAGGGCAGCGTGATTCAACATTGGCTCAATGGCGAGAAGGTGATCGACTTCGACTACACCGACCCGAAATGGGCAACGGAGGTCGAGTTGCTGCGCATCCGTGGTGCCAATCTTAGCGCACGCGGTGGCAAGCTGTGGCTCCAAGATCACGGTGCGGATGTGTGGTTCCGTGCGTTGCGTTGGCGCGTGATCCCTAGGAACGAGCTACTCACGCGCTCCGACTTCACACCGATGCCGATTCCTCCTGCGGCGCTGGAGAAGGAAAAGGCACGGGTGCAGCAGATGCTGAAGGCGAAAAAGAAGTAACGGCATCGAACCGTTCGTGGTAGGCACTCGCTTCAACCATGACCACACGTCGCCACTTTATCTCCGCTGTCACCGCCGCTATGGGCGGTACCGTCCTCGCTGCTGGTAAACCCAAGACCATCTTGCTGAAGTCGGCCTGGGATACGGTCAACATTGGCGACATCGGCCACACGCCGGGCACGCTGCGCATCCTGGAAAAACATCTGCCCGAGGTTCATGTTATGGTATGGGCCGCCAAACTGAATGACCGCGTCAAGGCACTGCTTCAGCAGCGTTTTCCCAGGGTGGAAATCATTCAAGGCAGCCTCACCAAAGACGATGCCCAAGGCCAAGCCCTGAAGGCCGCCTTCGCTCGCGCCGACGTGTGCATCCACAACTCGGGCATGGGGCAGGACACCAGCTTCATGGCCTACTGCCTCAAGATTGGCAAACCCTTCGGCCTCTATGGGCAATCGTATTTCCAGAATTTTGTCGAAGGCGAAACAGGCCTCAAAAACATCGAACTACTCAATCATGCGGCCTTCGTTTATTGCCGCGAAAGCAAGACGCTCGACATCCTCAAAACCGCAGGGGTGAAGACGCCCGTGCTCGAGTTCGCGCCGGATGGCTGTTTCGGCATTGATGTGCGTGACGATGCTCGTGCGCTGCCTTTCATGGAAAAATGCGGGCTTGTGGAGCGCAAGTTCATCACCATCCAACTGCGCACCAACACCGCCAAAATCCCCGGCGTAGATGATACGCGCAGGCCTTCGCTCAATCCCTTGCATCCTTCGCCCGCGCAGATCGCCGATGATGAACGCCGCGCTGCGGTGTATCGCGAACTCATCACCGAGTGGGTCAAGAAGACAGGCTACAAGGTGCTCATCGCACCGGAAGTGGAGAAGGAGATGGCACACAACAAGCGCTTGCTGTTCGACCCCATGCCCGATGACATCAAAGCTAACATCGTGAACCTAGAGACCTTCTGGAATGCGGATGAGGCGGCGTCCGTCTTCGCTCGCGCACACACCTGCGTCTGCCACGAGCCGCATTCATTGATCATCGCGCTGGCCAATGGCACACCGATCATCCACACCTACTCCGAGTTTCACAGCCCGAAGTGCTGGATGTTCAAGGACATCGGCTTGCCTGAGTGGCTGCTAGAGTTTGACTCCACGCCTGCCACAAAAATGGCGGAAACCCTGCTCGCCATCCACGAAGACTACAACGGTGCGCTGGCAAAGGTGAAGAAGGCGATGGACTTCGTGCATCAGCGTGGGGCGACTACCATGGCGCGAGTGCAGCAAGTTCTAGCGGCATCGTGATGATGCTGAACCATAGCGGGAGCGCGGGGCTCCGACCCCGCAGCGCTTGTTCATAGTCACAAAAGCCATCGCATATTTTGATGTTTCCTAGCTTCACCGCGAGGGAATAGCGCTGCGGGGTCGGAGCCCCGCGCTCCCGCTATGGTTCAGCATCATCACGATGCCGCTAGAACTTGCTGCACTCGCGCCATGGTAGTCGCCCC
>JANOAR010000079.1:0-22565 GCA_031411235.1 Verrucomicrobiota bacterium
CTTTTGGCTATGTGGGCTGGCGGCTGGAGCCCTACTTCCGCCAACATGAAGGCCGTAACAGCCTTGATCTAGCGGGCTGCTTGCAGTGCGTTGGCGGTTGGACGGATAAGGGCGGCCTAGCGATGATCACCCAATTGCCCAAGCCCCTGAGCCGCTACAAAAAATGGTTTTCCACTCATAACAACGCCATGCTAGCGAAGAGCAAAACAGCCACCAAGCTGGCGACGATCACCGCGCCCGTGTTGTGGTTTTATGAAGCGACCTTCACGCTGCAATCGACGCCCCTGGCGGCCCCGCCCGTTGGCAAAATCCCCATCAATTACGCCGACTACCAAGACCACCCCTTTCCGCTAAACGACCGCGAATGGCGAGCACTGATCGAGAAGGGCGAAGCTGGCCAAGTTGCGCCGTAAGTCGGCCATCGAGCTGAGCACAGGCGTTCCCGTTTATCTCATTGCGCCAGGGCTCGTTTCGACTCTGCTATGCGCTGATGAAATCCATCCTCACCCTCACCTGCCTCGCCGTCATGATTCACACCGCGCCCGCCATTGAAATCGTCGCGCACCGTGGCTTCTCCGCAGTGGCCCCGGAGAACACATTGGCCGCATTTCGCATGGCCTGGGAGAAGGGCACCGATGCCTGCGAGAACGACATTTATCTCACCACGGATCAGCAGATCGTGGTCATCCATGACAAGGACACGAAGCGCACTGCTGGTGTGAGCAAAGAGATCGCAAAGTCATCCGCAGCCGAGCTACTGGGCCTCGATGTCGGCTCATGGAAAGGGGCGCAGTGGGCGGGTGAAAAGCTGCCCACACTCCAGCAATCGCTCGACACCATGCCGTTGGGCAAGCAGCGTTTTTTCATCGAGATCAAGGTAGGCCCCGAGATCGTGCCCGCCTTGCAGCAGGTGCTGGAACCGATGCGTGAACGCGCCGCCCAACTGGCCGTGATCAGCTTCAATAAAGAGGCCACCGTGAAGACCAAGGAAGCAATGCCGTGGCTACAAGTCTATCTGCTGGCCGGAGGCAAGACGAAGGACAAAAAGCTCCGCACCGACCTGGCCGACGTGATCGCCTATGCCAAAGACAATCACCTCGATGGCTTGGATCTCGGGGCCGATTGGACTTGGAGCGAAGCGATGGTGAAACAAGTGCGTGAGGCCGGGCTGAAGCTCTATGTGTGGACTATTAATACGCCCGAAGACGCCCGCAAGTTCGCCGAGCTAGGCGTCGATGGCATCACCACGGATGATCCCGTGATGCTGCGCGAGGCCGTGGCGGCGCGGTGAGGAGGCCAAAGAGAAGGATCGAAAGGCGGGGCATGAGCTGGGATGTCGGCCAGCTTCTATTTCGCCAATTGCTCGGTGATGGTCTTCACCACTTGGCCTGCGAGCACCTTCGATCCATCGGAGGAAAAGTGGACGTTTTTGGGCAGTTGAACCTTGTCGAGCTGGGGCTTGGTAAAGGCATACAGATCGTCGATGACGATGCTGTGTGCGGCCATGATTTGGGTCGCGGCTGCGTTGTAGATAACGACATCTTCATCGCGGCGGAACGGGCCTGTGGTCTCGGGGGCGACGGGCGTGGTGGTGCAGTAGATGAGTTTAGCTCCCGTTGCTTTCAGCTTACCGACGATGGTTTCAAGATTGGCCTGATACTCAGCAAGTGTGCGCTGGCTGGGATGCGTGGGATCGGTGGAGACTTCCGTCGTGCCGGGCTTCACATGTTTGATGTCGTGTAGGCCCCAGTTGAAATGAATGACGTCCCACTTGGGCTGCATGGCCAGCCAAGCATCCAGCGAGGCGACACCTTTGCTGGTGTCCGAGCAGTTGTCGGCTCCGCCTGTCTTGGGGTTCACGGGGCGGAAGACGTTGGCTTTGCCTTTGAGCAGTTCCGTCACGGCTGCGTGGTAGCCGATGGAGATGGAGTCGCCGAGGAGCAGCACGTTGGGCAGTTTGGGGTCGGGCGTGATGCGCAGATCCGCGACCTTGCGCTCAGCCCGCGAGCCCTTCTCGGGCTTGGTGGTTTGGGCATGGGCGAAGCAGGTGCTGAGGGCGAAGGTGGTGGCGAGGAGGATGGATGGGATTCTCATGATGATGAAGATGCGGGCGAGGGTAACGCAGGCTCTCGCCTGGATCACACTGCCAGTTCATAGACCCCAATGCCGCGATGAATCGGCAGGCATCTTCGATGTGGTGAGCGGTGGCGAGATCGCGGGTTACGGGTTACACAGCGACATGCCCTCCATCGCTGAAAATCTCGCCGCTATCCGTGCTCGTCTTGCTGCTGCTGCGGCCCGTTCCGGGCGTGTGGCGGACGATGTCGCCCTGCTCGCGGTGTCGAAGACTTTTCCGCCCGAGGCCGTGGCCGAGGCTGTGGAGGCCGGGCAGGTGCTCTTTGGCGAGAATCGGGTGCAGGAGTTGCTGGCAAAACAGGCGGCCCTACCTGCCGCCTTGCGCTGGCATTTGATCGGCCACTTGCAGGCGAATAAGGTGCGCAAAGTTTTACCCGCCGTGGAGGCGATTCATAGCGTCAGCTCGTTGGATTTAGCGCGTGATGTGGATCGTATTGCGGGTGAGTTGGGTGTGGTGGCGAAGGTTTATCTGGAGGTCAATGTGGCAGGCGAGGGGACGAAGTTTGGCTTTGCATCTGAAGAGTTGCGGGGGGCGCTGGAGGGGCTTTATGCGCTGCGCAAACTGGAGATTCAGGGGCTGATGTGTGTCCCGCCGTTTGATCCTGATGTGGAGCGATGCCGGCGATATTTCGTGGCGCTGCGGGAGCTGCGCGATGCGCTGGTGGTGCAGGGCGGTGCGCCGTTGCCGGGGCTGAGCATGGGTATGAGCCATGACTTCGAAGTGGCCATTGAGGAGGGGGCGACCGTGGTGCGCGTGGGCAGCGCGATCTTTGGCGGGCGGTGATCAGCCTATCTTAGCCGTAACGATGCAGTCAAAAGCTACTGCGGCTGGCTACGACCCACCACTGCTGCGTCAGGTCGAGCTTTTTGGGCCATCGAGTGGTGAAACCACACTCAGGCCCAAAAAGCTCGACCTTCCTTGCATTGGCGGCCCTCGCTCAGCCTCGCTACGCTTTTGACTGCATCGTTTACGGCTCAGCCGCATACTTCTGGCGCAGATAGTCCTCTAGCGCGGCTTGCCAAGTGCGTGGCTGGCAGCCTGTGAGGCGGGTAAAGAGCGAGGTGTCGAGGGCGCTGAAGGGGGGGCGCTGGGCGATGAAGGGCGGGAAGCCCTGCATGGTGTGGCCTTGGACACGATGGCTTTTCAGCGGCAAGCCCAGTCGTGTGGCGATGTCGAGCGTGGTCTGGCCATACTCCTGCCACGAGCAGTAGCCGCCATTGACGAGATGGATGACGCCGCTGTGGGTGGTGTGCTCCAGCAGTTGTCGCAGCCAGTCGGTGAGGTCATCGGCGAGCGTTGGGCAGGCCCACTTATCATCCACGGCACGCACATCTTTGCCCGCGAGGGCGAGGCCGAGTATCCAGTCGGGGAAGCTGGGCTTCTCCCGGCCAAAGAGCCAGGACACGCGTACCACCAGCGCCTGCGGGCAAGCGGCAAGCACGACGCGTTCGCCTTCGAGCTTGGTGTGGCCATACAGATTCACAGGCACGGTGGCATCCTCTTCGCATCGAGGCATGGAGGTGTCGCCAGCGAAGACATAATCACTGCTGATATTCACCAGTCGTACGCCATTGGCCGCACAGTAGCGAGCGAGGGACTCGGGGCCTGTGACGTTGGCTAGCCGGGCTTGCTGGGGATCGCGCTCACAGGCATCTACATCGGTGATGCCTGCGGCATTGATGATGGCATCGCACTCATATTTCGCGAGTGCGGTGGCGAGCTGCTCGGGTTTGCAGAGGTCGGCTTCGCTGTGCTTGAGCGCGGTGACGCGGATGCCACGGGCCTCATAACAGCGCCGCAACGCACCACCCAAGCGGCCAGTCGCACCGAGTACCAGGACGTGTCTCAAAGCAGCCATGTGGGTGGTATTAACAGCACGCTCCCCAAGGCGTTTTTTGAAGGGCGGTGATCGCGTGACGTGGGGATTGGGGGAGCAGCATGAACGCGGTTATGTTGATGGCGATGGGGTGTCGGTCAAGAAGCGCTTTGCTGCTCCCTCGGTGTAGCGAAAGGCCAATCGTATTAGTGCTTGGTCTCTGCTGATCCGTCTGTGGTCACGGCTGACAAGTCGCCTTCGCCGAGCTTGCGCTTGAAGAGTTCCATCATGAGCCCGTAGGATTTGAGCGCCAACTCGGGGTCGTAGCGATGACCTTCGTCGCGCAAAAAGGCGTGTTGGCCGTTGAACTCATGCCAGGTGAAATGCAGCCCGGCTTGTTCCATCGCAGCATGGATTTTGCGTCGTCCTTCGAGGGGCACATGAGGATCTTGTCGGCCCCAAATCATGAGCATCTCGGCCTGGATGTCGCCGCAAGAGGCGAGGGTGTCATCGGCAGTGCCTTTGCCCAGGCCTTGCTTGTGCATGTCGGTGGCGTAGAAGCACACGCCTGCCTTTAGCTCGGGATTGCGCGTTGCTGCGCGGAAGCTCAGATGCCCGCCGATGCAGATGCCTACGACGCCGAGCTTGCCTGTGCAGTGGGGGTGGTCTTTGAGGTAGTTCACCACGGCGCGTGAGTCGTCGTCGTAGCTTGCTAGCTCCTTGGTGATTTTGAGGTCGTTGCCTCGGTCGGCACCGCTTTGATCATAAGCCAGGGCGCAACCCGCTGGCTCGAATTCATGATAAATCTCGGGAACGGCGACGATGAAGCCGTGCCCCGCGAGCAGCATGGCGGTGCGACGGATGGGGGCAGTGACTTGGAAAATTTCCGAATAAAGCAGGATGCCAGGATACTTGCCCGGAGCGGTGGGGCGAAAGATGTAGGTGCGCATCGGCCCGCGTGGTGTGGCCAGATCGACGTGTTCGTTGCCGTGAATTGTCATAGTCGGAGGTTCGAGCGGGGGTAAAAAGAGGCGCGGAGAGTGCGACGCTGAGGAGTGGTGTCAACGCTAAACAAGGCTCGCCGATAGCCCGCTATCGGCGGCACTACGCAACTCAGAGCTGCGATAAAGACACTGCACATGCACCTGCCGATGCGAACCCAGCGCGCCGAAGAAAGCGCTACTTCTTAACCTTGTTTTTACCCTTCTTCACGAGCCCTTCACTCATGGGGAATTCGGTGTTGTCCACATGCGCTTGCTTCATCATCGCTGCTGCTTTCGCGACTAGCTCCGGCTTATCCTTGGCGAGGTCTTGCGTCTCGCCCGAGTCTGCCTGGAGGTCATAAATTTCAATGGCGGCGGTAGGACCGTTGCGCACGGCTTTGACATCGCCAAAACGCACTGCCTGGAGGCTTCGCCCCTCGTGCAGTTCCCAATAAAAGTAATCGCGTTGCGGTGCGGCTCCGCCCTTCAGCATGGACACCAGCGAGAGCCCATCCGTCTTCACCCCACTGGGTATCGTGGTGCCAGAGAGTTCCGCCGCCGTGGCCATGAAATCCCAGAAAGCCCAGGGCTTATCACACACACGTGCGGCGGGCACCGTGCCGGGCCAGCGAGCGATGGTAGCCTGCCGCAGAGCGCCCTCGTACATGCTGCGTTTGTAGCCGCGCAGCTTGCCATCCATCGCTTGGTTGAAGAGCTTACCCACAGGTGAATTCGGCTCCCAGGATGACCCATTATCACCCGCTAGTATCACCAGCGTGTCCTTCTCGATGCCTTCGCTTTTTAGCCCATCAAGCAGCCGCCCCACATCGCTATCAAGCCGTGTCACCATCGCCGCGTAGTTCTTTTGTAACTCGCTCCAACCTTCGCGCTGGGCGTACTCGCCCTGGCTGTCGATCTCGAAGTTTCCATGCGGTAGTGTGATGGCGTAGAACAGAAAGAAGGGGCCCGCCTTGTGCTCGCGCACCCAGCGCAGGGCTTCATCGGCTATCAAGTTTTGGGCATAGACATTGCCCACGCCCTTGCCCGTATTGCCTTCGAGGACGAAGCGCTGGTCATCGTTATAGAGATACGTGGGGAAGTAACTGTGCGCATGGCGCTGGCAGTTGTAGCCGAAAAAGTGATCCATCCCCATCTTCAAAGGGCTGCCCGACGTGTCGAACATGCCCATGCCCCACTTGCCCATGCAAGCCGTCGCGTAGCCTGCGGACTTGAGTAACTTCGCCACCGTGAAGGTGCCCTCGGGCAGTGGAAACTGGCCCTCTGGCTTGATTTCATGGTTGGCACGGATAGGCGAATGGCCCGTGTGTAAACCTGTCATCAATGACGCCCGCGAAGGCGCACAGACGCTGGTGCCACAGTAGGCTTGGGTGAAGCGCGTGCCTTCTGTCGCCATCTGGTCGAGGCGCGGTGTCTTGATCAGGCGCTGCCCATAACAACCCAAGTCGCCCTGGGCCAGATCATCGCTGAGGATGAAAATCATGTTGGGCTGGGTCGCTGCCACAGTCTTGCCTCCCAGCAAGGTCGTGAGAGCCATGAATACAATGAGTGGGCAAGCGAGACGAGGAGACTTCATGCGAGCGCCCAGAACGCCCGCGAAGGCACGCTTCTTCCCGTCCTGAAGCGGCTTCGGAAAAAATGGTGCCGCCAAAGCTTGCACCCCATAGCCTCACTGCGAACTGCTCTGGAAGAGCCGCTCCTCGCCGCGTACATGGGCTAGGACTTCGCCAGCGAGATAGAGTGAGCCGGTGATGAGGACTCGCTCTTGGGTTTTTTTTGCTGCGGCGATGGCGGCTGGGACGGTGGTGTGGACGTGGGTTTCCATGGCTTGCCCAAAGAGAGACGCCTGGGCCTCGCGGAGTTGCTCGGGTGGTGCGGCGCGAGGCGACTGGAAGTGGGTGAAGTGCCAGCGTGCGGCGATGGGTTGCAGGGCGTGGATGATGGCGCGGACGTCCTTGGATGAGGCTGCGCCAAAGATCAGCGTGGCCTTTTCACCAGGGTAGTGCTGCTGCCAGGTGCGCACCAGGGCCTGGGCTCCGTCGATGTTGTGGGCACCGTCGAGGATGAGGCGCTCGTCTTTGTCCAGCCGCTCGAAGCGGGCGGGCCAGTGGACGTTCTTCAGCCCGTGGCGCAGGATGGGCTCGGTGAGCTTGAAGCCAGCGGCCTTCATCGCTGCTACGGCGAGTGCGGCATTCCAGAGCTGGTGCTGCCCTGCGAGGCCTAGCTGGTAGCCACGCATGGGCGTGGTCAGGATGCTCAGCGGGGCTCCGCGCTCGCGAGCGACCCGCGAAATAACGTCCATCACTTCAGGCACTTGTTTGATGGTGATGACGGGCACGCCGGGTTTGATAATGCCGGCCTTTTCGGTGGCGATTTCTCGCAGGGTATCGCCCAGGATGTTTTGGTGATCGAGGCTGATGGAGCTGATGACGGTGACGGCGGGTTGGATCGTATTCGTCGCATCCAGTCGCCCGCCCATGCCTGTCTCCAGGATGACCCAGGGGGATTGCCGCTGGCGATACCAGTTCAGCGCGAGGGCGTAGGTTAACTCAAAAAAAGTGGGATGCGGATCCCATGCGGAGACCCGTTTGCGAAGGCTCTCCAAGCCCTCGGTCAGCTCGCGCGGCGAGATCATGCGCTCGTTGTCGCGGATGCGCTCGCGAAACTGGATCAAATGCGGCGAGGTGAAGAGTCCTGCGTTGACTTCGGCGGCCTTCATCAGGCTGTGGATGAAGGCGCAGACGGAGCCTTTGCCGTTGGTGCCTGCGACGTGGATGAACTTCTGCTCGGGCATGGGCAACTCCAGCTCGCCGAGGAGGTGGCGCGTGTTGTCGAGACCTAGCTTGATTCCGAAAAGCTGTGTGCTGTACAGCCAATCAAGCGAGGTCTTTTCATTGGTTGCCGAGGCTGTGCGTTCGAGGGTCACGTGGGGCATTCGTAGCCGAGTATGGAGAGGGCGCAAATGGCGGCTGTCTCGCTGCGCAAAGTAAGTCCGCCGAGACGCCAGGGCTGCCAGCCCGCCTGGGCGAAGCACTCGTACTCAGCGGGGGAGAAGTCGCCTTCGGGGCCTATCGCTACGGCGGCGGAGACTGGGCGATGGGAAGGAAGTAGCTCGCGCAAAGGGCGGGCCTGGGGTTGCAACGAGGCGATGAGGCGCAGCGCTGAAGCAGGCACTTGGGCGATGGCTTCAGCGACGGGGCAGGGGAGGGCTAGCTCGGGTAGCCACGGCTGGCGGCATTGCTTGCTCGCTTCAATGATGAGGCGCTGCCATTTTTCATGCTTCTTCGCTGCTTCGCCGGTGGTGAGGCGCACGATGCTGCGCTCGCTGAGCAGGGGGACGATGTGAGTGGCTCCCAGCTCCACGGCTTTCTCCAGAATGAAGTCGAAGGTGCTGCCTTTGGTGATGGCTTGCAGCAGCACGAGGGGTTGCGCAGGTGCGTCGGCTTGGTCGAGCACGGCATCGGCGAGGCGCACCTCGTTTTTTGCAATGCTGGCGATGCGGGCCGTGGCACGTCGTCCACGACCATCCAAAACGACAATGCTGTCGCCCACGCGATGCCGCTGCACCTGGGCGCAGTGGCGCGCCTCGTCGCCTGTGAGGGCGAGGTCGGCGTGCCACTCGGCAGCAGGCAGGTAGAAGTGGCTCAGCGACATCGTGGGCGGGTGCGGCTGGCCAGGTTAGGGGTTAGCCAACTTTGTATTCCGTCTCCTTGATGATGCCGGCCATGGGGATGGGGTATTTGCCGCTGGCATCGGCGATGATCGGGGCGGGGCCATCGAGTGTGAGTTGATCCACATTGGGGGCGAACTCATGGGTGCAGTTGAGCATCTGATCATAAGTGATGATCTGGCCCGTGTGCGCCGCCATGCGGCCCATGCTGGTGGCGAGGCTGGCGCGCACGCCACGCTCCATTTCGTTGTAGGGCTTGTTGTTGCGGATGGCGTCGATGAAGTCTTCCCACTCCAGATCGTAGGGGTTGCGCTCGGGCTGCTGGGCGAACCAGGTGACGTTGGGCGGCAGCACCATTTTCTCTGGCGGCGGTGCTGGTGGCTGGGGCAGTGGCTTGCCCTTGGCATCAAGCTGCACCTTGGCCGGGCGGGGCGCGCGGGGCTTCTGCACGCGGACGGGCATGTGGGTCTTGCTGATCAGGGAGAGTGCGGGCATGTGGCCTGCGGCAGAGACAACGGCCATGCCCTTGGTGCCGTGGACGTGCGTGCTGTGATCCATGCGGCAGCCATCCTGGTTGCGGCCTTCCATGTAAAACTTGGTGCCGTCCTTGAAGGTGTATTCCACCGAGTAGTTGTCGAAATTTTGGTCGATGAAGTCGCCGCGATTGGTGCGTCCGCCGATGGCTTGAGCCTCCACAGGCCAGTCGTTTTTCATCCAGCAGGCTTCGTCGATGTTGTGGATGAGGAAGTCGCTGAACGAACCGCCCGAGGCCCACAGGAAGCCGTGGAACTTCTGGATTTGCCATTGCAGCTCGCTGGGGTACTGCTCGGGATCACGCGGTGCCACGAAGCAATCTGCGATAGGCCCCGACATGCGATAGGCGCGGCTCAGGATGATGTCGCCGATGGCTCCGTCTTGGATGCGGTTGTAGAGTTCTTTGCGTGCGTTGCAGTGGCGGCACATGAGGCCGACGGCGACTTTGATGCCTTTTTTTTTCGCCTCTTCATTGAGGGCGAGCATACGCTTGCCCGTGGGGCCATCGACGGAGAGCGGCTTCTCCATGAAGATATTGATGCCGCGCTCGATGGCATACTTGAAGTGAACCCAACGGAAGCCGGGCGGCGTGGCGCAGATGGCGACATCGCCAGGGCTGAGCATATCCATCGCTTTTTTATACGCGTCGAAGCCGACAAACTTGGTATCCACCGAGACGGACATGCGCTCGGGGTGCTTCGCGCTAAGGGTTTGGAACGAGGATTCCATGCGCTTGTCGGACACATCCGCCATCGCGACGAGCTTGATGGGCAGCTTGGTCGTCAGCGCATTGCTCGCCGCGCCCGTGCCGCGCCCGCCGCAGCCGATGAGCACGGTTTTTATCGTATTCACCTCCGCCGCATGGACGAAGGGGATCGTGATGCCGGAGAGCACGCTGAGGCCAGCGGTCGCTTTACTGGCGGTCTTGATGAAGTCACGCCGCGAGGCGTTGTCGATAAGGCTGGGTGTGTCCATAGAGGGGCAGTGTTGTGGAGTGAAAGTGGAGCTTGTTCAACGAGTATTGAGGCCGCGATCCATCATCGCCAATAAAGGCTTTTTTAGCCTAGTGAATGGAGCGGAACGTAGGCCGTTGAGGATTGAATGCTCATGCCCAGATTTGCCCTGGATGTGGGCACCTGCCTGTCGCCCAAAGCCAATGTGACAGAAGCGTAACGTGGCCTGTTTTGCCACGGCGTGCTCTGCTTGCCACACTGCAAGCGTGCCAAGCAGCTTGATCTCCAAGCCGCTTGGTGTCCGATGCAATGAACTGCAATACTACGCACTACTCCATGACCTACGCCCGATACCTCACTGCCCTGCTCGTCACGAGCGCTGCTCTCAGCCTCACTGCCCAAGCAGGTGAAGCCGCCGCCCCATCCGCCAAAGCCACCGCAGCCGCTGTGGCCCCCAAGGAAAAGTCCGTCTATGACCAAATCTGGGGCCTCGCGAAGCTCTATGAAAACAAGGACAACCCTATCCTCCAAGAAGTCAGCTTCGCAGGTCGTTACCACGGCCAGTATCATTGGACGGATGCCGACTCCGGCAGCTACGAGGAGTGGGAAAACCGCCGCTTCCGCTTGGGACTGGACGCCAAGGTGTTCAAACACTTCGAGATTCGCGGCCAGTTCGAGAGCGATCCCGCCTTTGATAACATTTACGGCCAGTTCACCGAGCTGTATGTCGCCTGGAATGCTGGCGAAGCCTTCAAGCTCACCATCGGCAAGCAGAAGCCACGCTTCACTTATGAGTGGGATACCTCGTCGCGCCTCATCAATACCTTCGAGCGCTCCATGCTGGTGAATCAGTTCAAGCCCAACTACACCACGGGTATCTCTGCCGCAGGCAAGCTGGGCAACTGGCTCTACTACACAGGCGTCTTCTCCAACACGGCTGAAGAAACCCTCGGCATCGGCGGCGGCACCACGGGCATCGCCTCCCTCGGCTACGACCTCAAAGAAAGCTGGAACCTCGACACCGCTGAATGGCGCGTGCAGTACCTTTACAGCTCGCATGGCGATGAAGACCGCGTGTGGACTTATTTCGACAACGGCGTCGCCACCAACCTCCTGCTGAAGAAAGGCCCCGTGGGGCTGAACTCCGAGCTGCTCCTCGGCCAGGGCGAGAAGTCCGATGCCTTTGGCGTCATGCTCATGCCTACCTATGACATCACCGAGAAGCTGCAACTCGTGGGCCGCTACCAGTTTGCCACCTCCAATGAAAGCGAAGGCCTGACGGGCCAGCGCCGCTATGAAAACGAGTCTGGCGGTGGCCCTGGCGACCTCTACAACGCTGCCTACTTGGGCCTGAACTACTTCATCTACGGCCACAAGCTCAAGCTCATGGCTGGCGTGGAGTATGCGAATATGCAAGGTGCCGAAGGCTTCGAGGGCTTCACCTACCTCACCGGCGTGCGCGTCTATTGGTGATACTGTCACAATACTTTCCTGTCACGGTTGGACAGGTTGTTGAATCAATGAAGAGGCGTGGCTCCGCAGGCTGCGCCTCTTCCATCTTTCAGTCCTCATTTTGATTTTTTATGCAAGAGCAACGCCACATCCTATCCCAGTTCGACCAAGCGCTGAACCAACTGCGCAGCGATGTGCTGCAAATGTCACAGCACGCGCTGGACAATCTCGCCACCGCCACGCAGGGGCTGATGGAGCGCGACGAAGCGCTGTGCAACAAGGTCATCGCCGATGACGAGATCGTCGATGCGTTCGAGAAAGGCATCGACGCCGAGGGCATCGACATCCTGGCGAAATTCACGCCCCTCGCGCATGACCTGCGCCGCGTCGTCGCCACCATGCGAACCAGCAGCGACCTGGAGCGAATCTCCGACCAAGCGGTGAGCATTGCCCGCCGCGCCCGCTCCGTCATTCAAGAGGAGGAACTCACCGAGACACGTCTCATCGAGCCGCTGCACACCACTGCCCAGCAACTGCTGCGCGATGCCATGCAGGCCTTTCAAAGCGAAGATGTGGCCCTCGCGCTCTCGCTGAAGCCTCGCGATAAAGAGCTGGATCGGCATCACAAAGACGTGATCCGCAAGCTGACCGAAAGCATGGAGACCGACACGCCCAACCTGCGCAGCTACCTCGATCTTATCTTCGTCACCCGCTGCCTAGAGCGCGTCGGCGACCACGCCGTCAACATCGGCGAGAACGCTGTCTTCGCCGCGAGTGCGAAGGACGTGCGGCACGAGCGGGAGTAGCTATTACCCCGCACGCTGCGACGGGCTAAGGCGTCACGGCTGTTTGATCAACACAAACCCCGTCTCGCTGAGGATGCCGTCGGGTAATAAAACCGAGGTTTCGACACCCGGCGCGATGCCGCTGAGGGTCAGCCCTGCGGCACTTGCTACGGCCCGCAGGCCCGGCAGCAGACGCCCGAGGCTGCCGGACAACTGACCGAGTTGAGGCTCATCGTCGCTGCCTGTCATGGCGATGTCGGGCACGGACTGAGCAAGCAACGCTCCATGAGAAGTCTCCCACCAGCCCGAGAAGACGGGTTTACCCTTCAGTTCCATGAGTGGAGATTCGTCGGCACTTAGCCAGCAAAGTGCCGCACGCACTTGGTCGGCCCATAGCACGTTGGTGCTTGCGGCTTGCAGCGAGGCGGGTGTGCCCACCACGAGTATATCAGCCATTCCTGGACTCAGTTCGTGCAACACGGTCACCCCTGGCACGAGTGCCAGCGTGCGAGCCATCGCGCTATCGGCTGGCTCCAGGCAAACCACGACTTCGCCGTGCGTGAAGAGCTGGGTATGCGCGAGTCGCATGGCATTAGCCAAAGGCACAGGATCGGCCACACCGCGAAATTTACGCCGCGCGAGAAAGGCATCATTGCTCAGATCCTGCAACGCAGTGCGGATGTGTTCGGCTGTCGCTTCCCTCGGTGGCATGGGCTGGCCGAAATGCACCGCCACGGGGTAACGGAAAGCCTTGGGCCACTTGCCCAAAAACTGCCCACCCGAGTTTGAAAAAATTGAGCCCCACAGCCCATCCATGTAGGCCGTGACCACGGGCGCATGAGCTTGCCGAGCCATCAGTTCAAAGCCCTTGCGTATCTCATTCATCATGCCGATGCGGGTGATCTGGCCTTCAGGGAAAAGGCAGACGCAGTCGCCTGCCTTCAGCGCGACGCCGATGGTGCGGATGGCCTCTTTGGCACGTTTTGGCGAAATGGGTACGGTGTCAAAGAGCTTGAGAAAGGCCTGCAACTTGGGCTCGGCGTACCACTCATCCCAGATCACAAAGCGCAGCGGTCGATCACACGCCGTCGCCAGCAGCGCGGCATCGGCATACGTCATGTGATTGGCCAGCAACAGTACGCCCCCCTCGCGTGGTACGCGGTCTGCGCCCACCACCTTGACCCGATAGACCAGCCGAATGATCGTGGTGCAAAGCAACCGCACGAGATCCGCAGGCACGATGCGAATGGCGATGAGCATGGCCGCAATGGTGAGCACGCCCATGAGCATGAGTTGTGTGTTGGAAGGCAGCTTCAGCGACAACATCGCGAGCACAGAGAGATTGGCCACAATGCCAGCCAATGAGTCGATGAAACCTACGCCTGCGAGCACGCGGGCGCGCTCCTCGGGCTTGCAGCGATCTTGCACAAATGAATACAACGGCACCATGAACATTCCCGAGCCGAAGCCCGTGGCCAGCATGGCGATGAATAGCCAGCCGTTATCTGGGCTGATTCGGCTGCCGATGATCAGGGACAACGCCAGCAGTCCAATGGCCAAGGGCACGATCCCCAATTCGATGCGTCGTCTGCACAAAATGCCCACCGTGAGGCTGCCAATCATGATGCCTGCGCCAAGCACGCCAGAGACCGTGGAGACAAACTTGGAGCTATCCTCATCTTGGGTGAAAAACTCGTTGCCAACACCGACAAGAATCGTGCCCACGCCATTCGCGATGAGCCAGAAAAAGCCAATGCCCAGCGCGGCAACCGCGATGGTGCGGCGTGAGAATAGCAGGCGCATATTGCCCACATGCTCCCACCATACTTCGCGCTTCCACTGCATAGCCGAGTGGTCGGGTGTCGTGGTTATGAGTGCGGCACCCAGGGTTTGCAAAATGGCCAGCCCCGTCACCACATAAAGCGGCAACATGACCGCCTGCCACGGCGACTGCCCCAGCGTCAGCCGCGAAGAAAACCAATACCCCGCGAGCCCGTAGCCCAGCAAAATGGCGGCGAACATCGTCATCTGCTGCAAGCCGCTATACAAAGAAAGCCGCCGCGAGCCCGCCAGTTCCTTCAGGATGCCCATCTTGGCAGGAGCAAAAAAGGCTGCCTGAGTCGCCAGTACAAAAAAGGTCACCAATGCGGCGACGAGCGTCTTCTGCGCATCGCCGATGTGGAGGCAGGCGATGAAGGCAACGAAGATAAGGACTTGCACCGCCTGCATCCAGAACATCACACGCTGCTTGGAAAAGCGATCGCTTACCCAGCCTGCCACTGGGGCAAACAAGAGATAGGGCAGGAGGAAAGTGAGCCCCAAGTAGGACTGCATTTGATCGCCCAGGGGGTGCCCTTTGGCCATCGCGTGAGCAAAGACGATGATCAGCATCTTCACCAAATTATCGCTGAAGGAATTCAGCGCCTGGACGATCAAGACGAGGATCAAAGAGCGTCGATTTGCAGCGGGCAAACGGGGCAGATCATCGAGAGGAGAGTGGGAGACTTCAGCGGCAGAGGCTTGCATGAGGGATGGGAGGTGGTCGGCTAGCGGCAATCGGCCATAGCGGCAGAGTGCTACCAGCAATGCGCCCGAACTCAAAGCGCCAATCCGTGACTTCTCTGCATTGAAAATCGGCCATGTCACATTGACTCAACTGATCCATGCCCTCCAGGCTAGGATTTAGGCGTGATAGCAAAGCAAGCAGAGCGGGATAAGGGGTAAGGTTCAAGGGATAAGGGGAGTGGCTTCGCGCTTGAATTCAAAACCACAGGCCAGCTACGAAGAGCACATCCGAAGGAATTTTTCCTTATCCCTTATCCCTTGAACCTTGCCCCTTTGCATTGCTCGCAACTTCCTCCACCATGGTCGATGCATCGCTTCTTCGCCCTTTTTGTGATCCTCCTCGGTACGCTCGCTTGTGCCCAGCCCGTTGCGCCAACCAAGCCTAGCCAAGCCATCAAGCCGGGCGATTGGAGCAGCATCACCTTTGAGTCGTCGCCGCCACAATCGGATGCCGAGCAGCTTAGGTTTCGCATGAGCGCTATGGAGCAGCCACCGATCTATTATGTGAAGCAGGAGTCATACAGCATCCTGGTGCCGAAGGGCTACAAGAAGGAAGTGCCTCATGGGCTGCTGATCTGGATCAGCGCGGGCGCGACGGCTTCCATCCCGAAGGAATGGGAAGCGGTGCTGGCGGAGAAGAAGTTGATCTTCATCGGGGCGCTGAACTCAGGCAACCCGCGCAATGTCTTTGACCGGATGCGCCTGGCGATAGACGCGAACCACAACCTGCGCGGGCTCTACAATGTGGATGGCCACCGCGTGTATGTCTCGGGCTTCTCGGGTGGCTCGCGCGTGGCCAGCATGTTGAGCGTGTGCTACGCCGATATGTTTAGCGGCGCGGCCTGCTTCATGGGGGCCAACTTCTACAAGGATGTGCTCGCGGAGGACAACAAGGTCTATGAAACGCGCTACATCCCGAACGATGAGATTCTGGATATTGCCAAGCAGGCCTGCCGCTTCTCCCTCATCACGGGCGAGAAGGATTTTAATCTGCCCAACACCAAGGCCGTCCATACGGCGATGCAGAAGGAGGGCTTCGCCAATGCCCAGCTCGTTAATATCCCGGCGCAGGGGCACCAGCCGCCTGCTGCCGATTGGTTGAAGAAGGTGTTGGATTATCTCGATGTAGGGAAGGCAGATTTAAAGCCCAGTGGCTTGCTGCCGCCGAAATAGTTCTGAGCCCAACCACCGACCACCATGCGCCTCATCCATACTCTCGCCTTCATCGCCTTCGCCCTCGGGGCGCAGGCTCAAGACACTGCTGCCAAGCCCTTGCGCTGCGGCATCATCGGCCTCGACACCTCACACGTCCTCGCCTTCACCACCACGCTGAATACCAAAAAACTGCCGGAGTTCGCAGGTGTGAGCATCGTCGCGGCCTACCCGCAGGGCAGTAAGGACATCCCCGGCAGCGTGAGCCGCGTGCCGGACTACACGGCCAAGGTGCAGACCATGGGCGTGAAGATCGTGGACAGTGTGGAGGCACTAGTGAGCCAGGTCGATGCCGTGTTCCTCGAAAGCAATGATGGGCGGGTGCATCTGGAGCAACTGCGGCCCTGCCTCGCGGCGAAGAAGCCAGTCTTCATCGACAAACCCATCGCGGCCTCGCTGGCGGACACGCTGCGGATTTTCGCCGAAGCGAAGGCGGCGGGGGTGCCTATTTTTTGTTCCTCATCGCTGCGCTTTGGCAAGGCCACGCAGGCTGTTGCGCAAGGCTCGGTGGGCAAGGTCATCTCTGCCGAAACCAGCAGCCCGGCCTCGCTGGAGGAGCACCACGTCGATCTCTACTGGTATGGCGTGCACGGCTGTGAGTCTCTCTACACGGTGATGGGTAAGGGTTGCCAAACCGTGAAGCGTGGCACCACGGCTGAGGGTTTGATCGAAGTCACAGGCGATTGGGGCAATGGCCGCACGGGCATCTTCCGCGAGGCGAAAAAATACGCTGGTGTCGCGAAGGGCGACAAAGGCGAGGTGGCCTTCGGTAGCTATGATGGCTACGATGTATTGCTCAGCGCGGTGGTGAAATTTTTCCGCAGTGGGCAGGTGCCTGTGAGTGCCGAAGAGACCACCGAACTGTATGCCTTCATGGCCGCAGCTGATGAGAGCAAGCGAGCGGGGGGAGCTGCGGTGAAGCTGGCCGACGTGCTAGCGAAGGCCCAGGCAGAAGTGAAGTAGAAAATAACGGCCACCGGGATAACCCGCCCGGTGGCCGTTTTTTTGTCACCACACACCGCTCGTTGGGTTCTTCACCCAGCAGCGGTTTTTGATCATCTCGGTTCACGAGACGAAATTTCCATTTATCGATCTATGCCTGCTGGCGATGGGGGCGGCGAAAGCGAGCGAGAAGGCCAGCAATGGCGACGAGCAGCACCGAGCCGGGCTCGGGCACGACGCTGGCGGTTTGCAGGCGGCTGGTGACATCCGGCGTGGTGGTGAAGGTGGGGTCGAAGTTGCCCAGTACGGGCGTGGAGCCGCTGGTGAGACTGAAAGAGCCAGCGTTGGGATCAATGCTATTCGGATCGGGAAAGCGCCATGCACTGCTGGTTAGCAGTGCCCACTCGCGTGTGGACGTTAGCGATTGGGCATCAAAAACCCAAAGGTAGGCGACATCATTTTGAGTGAAGCTAGGTGTGTTGCCAAACATGTCGAGAAGCCCAAGGCTGGAATGGCCTGTGGTGGCGGTGTCAGCCACGAACGTATCGCCGACACTGAAGGCTCCGAAGGCGGAGTTGAACGTTCCTGCGCCTTCATTGGCTTGGGCAAAGGGTTTCCAGTTCGCTTGCCACAAGTCCGTGTTCGTGGCCAGCGGGGTAAATGAGTTGCCGAAAGTGCCGAGTTCGAACTTGAACAGGCTGTCGAGCGCGGTGCCCTGGCTCGTCACCAGGGTGTCGCCGATGGTATTCGTCAGCGACACTGAGCCCGCGTGAGCCGCGAGACAGAATAGGCTGGAGAGCAGCCCTAGCAGGACGAAGGGGCAGGAAGACGTTGTCATGGAAAGGGAGGGTGATGGTCTGATATAGTTACGGTAATTATACTCAGTATATCAATATGTGGTTCCCGCGACAATCAAAATTTCAGGAATGCTACCCTCACTGACCCCTTTCTTCCTTGTTGGAGGCTGATGGCATCATCAGAGGCCATAAACTTCGTCACTGGGTGTCCAATCCGTCATTTGCTTTTTGCATCATCCTGAACCACAGACGGCGCGTATTTCACCGCCTCACAATGACCAACCTACCCCCCACATCTTCTTCGTGGCTCAGCCGCTTTCGTCATAGCACAACCATCATGCTCAAGCAGTGGTGGGACTCCGACTACCACCCCGAGGGCGTCGATGCCATCCGCCAAATGGAGGACAAGGTGGACACCAAGCGCACCATGCCCTTCATCATCCTGCATGGCTGCTGCCTCTTCGTCTTCCTCGTCGGCTGGAGCTGGACGGCGGTCATCGCTGCGGTGCTCTTTTATGCCGTGCGCATGTTCGCCATCACGGCTTTCTATCACCGCTACTTCTCCCATCGCGCCTTCAAGACCTCACGTTTTGGTCAGTTCATGTTTGCCGTCATCGGCAACTGTGCGATGCAGCGCGGTGCCCTCTGGTGGGCCTCCACCCATCGCCATCATCACAAGCACAGCGACCAGGAAGAAGACATTCACTCGCCCGGCCTGAAGGGCTTCTGGTGGTCGCACATCGGCTGGATCACCAGCAAGAAAAACTTCCCCACGGACTACACCCGCATCAAGGATCTCGCCAAGTTCCCTGAACTCGTTTGGCTGAACCGCCACGATTTCCTCATCCCCGTGGTGCTCGGTTTAGTCATCTGGGCCGTCGGCCATCTCCTTGAAGTGTATGTGCCTGCGCTCCATGTCACCGCTGGGCAGCTCTTTGTGTGGTGCTTCTTTGTCAGCACGGTGGTGCTCATGCACGGCACTTTCTTCATCAACTCGCTCGCCCATGTGTTTGGTCGCAAGCGTTTCAAAACGGGCGATGACAGCCGCAATAGCCTGACGCTGGCGGTGATCACCCTCGGCGAAGGCTGGCACAACAACCACCACCGCTACCAGCACAGCGCCCGCCAAGGCTTCTTCTGGTGGGAACTCGACATCTCCTACTACACGCTGAAGGTGCTCTCCTGGCTGGGCATCGTGTGGGATCTGAAGCCCGTGCCTGCCAGCGTCTATGCCGAGGCTCAAAAGCTCAGCGCTGCCGCCGCAGAGATGCCGACCGAGGAGGTTGAAGCAGACGCCGAGCCCACGAGTTAACGAATCTTCACCCTGAAAAAGCGGCCTTTCGCGAGGCCGCTTTTTTTGTGCCTACATGGGAGCCGTTGGACGACGACTTTGCTGCCTCACGCGGCCAGTCGTGCGTCGATGTCTGTCTCCAGCCAAGCCCACAGGCTGTTCAGCCCGTTCGCGGCCTTTGTCTTAGCAGCGGCCAAATCGAAGGTCTCACCAGCCACCGGCAGGCTATTGCCGAACATGTAGTATTTGATCTTTGGCTCGGTGCCGCTGGGGCGCACGGCGAAGCTGCGGCCATCGGCCAGATCGACGAAGAGCATCTTCTCCGCAGGCACGCGCTCGCCTTCTTCGTCGTGGATGACATCCTTGCGGAAGTCGCGCACCGAAGTCACCGCCACGCCATCAATGACGGTGGGTGGGTTGCTGCCGTAGCTATCGGCGAGCTTGGCGATCTTTCCAGCGCCCTCGGCCCCCTCAAAGGTCTTGCTCTTGTTGACCTCTAGGAAGTAACCCACCTCGCCGTAAACTTCGTCGAGCAGCTCGACAATCGTCTGCCCCCGGCTAGCGGCAAAGGCGGCCAGCTCGGCGAACATGACCACGGCTCCGTTGCCATCCTTGTCGCGGCTGAAGTCGCTGCCCATGTAGCCGTAGCTCTCCTCGCCGCCGAAGACGAGGAAGGCGCTCTTCGCGAGGCGGATGTCGCGCGTGCCCTTCTCATCGAGATCGCGGTAGGCGTCGCCGATGCCAAGCTGCGCTTCATACTTCGCCAGCTTACTGCTGATCCACTTGAAACCCGTGAGCGTGTTGACACAGCGGATGCCGAATTTCGCCGCGATGGCGTCCTGCATCGGCGAGGTCACGTAGGTCTTCAGCAGCACGGCGTTGGCCTTGTTGGCGTTGGTCAGCCAGCCCAGCTCAAACATCGTCTTGGCCCGGTACCACGCCATCAGCGAGCCAATCTGGTTGCCCGTGAGTAGCACCATTTTGCCTTCCTTATTGCGCACGCCCACGCCCATGCGATCGCAGTCGGGATCGGTGCCGATGATGGCATCCGCGCCTTCTTTGTCGGCAAGATCAGCGGCCATTTTCAGCGCGGGCGCATTCTCAGGATTCGGCGATTCCACGGTGGGGAAGCGCCCGTCCTGCACGTCCTGCTCAGGCACTGTCAGGCAGTTGAAGCCGAGATTCTTCAGGATTGTCGGCACCAGCACGCCGCCCGTGCCGTGCAGCGCGGTGAAGACGATCTTCAATCCTTGGGCCTTGGACAGCAGCTCGGGGCGCAGCATAAGCGTCTGCACGCGGGTGAGGTATTCCTCATCCATCGCCTTGCCGAGCATGGTGATGGCACCGCGCTCGCTCTCGGGCAGGGCGTCGTAGCTCTCGCTGGTGATGGCATTCACTTCCTTGATGATGCCCGTCGCATGGGGTTCCACGATGCCGGCACCGTCGTTAAAATTGACCTTGTAGCCGTTGTCGTGCGCGGGGTTGTGCGAGGCGGTGAGCATCACCCCCGCGTCGGCGCGCAGCGTGCGCACGGCGTAGCTCATCTCGGGCGTGGCGCGGCAGCCGTCGAAGAGATAAACATTCGCGCCGCAGTCGGTCGCCAGCTTGGCCGCGAACTGTGCGAACTCCTTTGAGAAATGCCGCGTGTCGTGGGCAAAGACGAGGCTGGGCTTGCCCGCGATGCCTGCCTTGGCGCGGTAGGCCAGAATGTAGGCGACGAGGCCGCGAGTGGCGCGCGAGACGTTGAAGTAGTTCATCGACTTGGTGCCTACGCAGGGATGATCGGGCCGCACATCCGCCGCCGCTGTGCCGCGCTCGGCCTTGGTGACGACCTTGCCAATCGTGCGTCCGCGCAGCCCGCCTGTGCCGAATTTCATTGTCTCATAGAAGCGGTCGTCCAGCTCGCTCCACTGCCCTGCGGCCACGAGTTCCTCAATGCTAGCCCGATACACCGGGTTGTCGCTGGCGCGCAGCAGGGCGAGTGCGTTATCATGGCTGGATTGCAGGAGCTTTTGATCTGCGACGGCTTGGGAGAGGTTGGCTTCGAGGGACATGAGGCGCGGATTTTGACAGTGATGGGTGAAGGATGCAATGCGTGAAGTGGACGAGGAGTCAGTGAAATTTGCCAAGGTTGGCGTAAGCGGCTAGCATGGCTGCATGTCAGCGCTAGCCCTGCACGAACAGTTTGTCACCCCAGAGGCATACCTTGCCTCGGAGCTACGCTCGCCCATTAAACATGAGTACATTGGTGGGGCCGTTCACGCGATGGCTGGAGCCAGGAATGCGCACAATCAGATCGCGGGAAGCACGTTTCTCGCTCTGGGCAAAAGGCTATTCGGAAAGAAATGCCGCCCCTTCAATAGCGATACCAAAGTGCGCGTGAAGATGCCCAACCAACTGCGCTTCTACTACCCCGATGTGCAGGTAGTCTGTGACTCCAATCCACACGATGACTCCTTCCAGGATCGGCCCGTAGTCATCGTCGAGGTGCTCTCGAAGGCTACTCGCCGCTTGGATGAGGGCGAAAAATGGGATGCCTACCAGACGATCCCTTCGCTCGATGCCTACATCCTCGTGGACAGCACCCACACGAGTGTGCTCGTCTTTCGACGCACAGATTCCGGCTTCAAAAAGGAAGTCTATACCGAACGGAAAAGCAGCATCCCGCTCGATAGCATCGGCATCGAGTTGCCCCTTTCCGAGATCTACGACGGCATGGATTTTGCTGACTTGGCGCTGGTGAAGTAAACTCGAGAAAGAAGTTTTTACACCTTGGCACGATACTCGCTATGTGTCTGGTATTGAAGAGACACACCAACCGTGCTGTGATAGCCCCACTCTGGGTCATCTAGCTCACTGGTGATCTCTGCGAACTCACACCCAACAACTCGGTACCATCATGAAAAAAATTGAAGCTATCATCAAGCCCTTCAAGCTCGAAGACGTAAAGGAAGCCCTCTCCGGCGTCGGAGTCGAGGGTATGACAGTCGTGGAAGTCAAAGGATTCGGACGCCAGAAGGGCCACACCGAGATCTATCGCGGCAGTGAATACACCGTGGACTTCCTGCCCAAGATCAAAGTCGAAGTCGTCGTCACCGACGCCCTCGTCGAGAGCGCCGTGGCCGCCATCGTGAAAGCCGCCAAGACCGGCAAGATCGGAGACGGAAAGATCTTCGTGAGCGCCGTCGAGCAGGCCGTGCGCATCCGCACGGAAGAGACCGGCGACAAGGCCGTCTAGCCTCGCGCGGATCACCGCAAAAAAATCAGTGCAACGCCGGTCCGGGGCAACCCGGGCCGGCGTTCGCTTTTTTAACGGAGGAACACCGCGAGCCTGGGGCGCGGTGGCGTTGCCCGATTTTATAGTTTGGAGTTGGGCGTTTGGAGTTGGGTGTTTGGCCCCGCGCAGCGGC
>JANOAR010000080.1:0-31305 GCA_031411235.1 Verrucomicrobiota bacterium
CAGCGATGGGCTTGCCCAAGGCAAGAAGGCCGAGGGCCTTCTCCTTGAAGTCGGGGGTGTAACGTTGATAAGTTTTCTGGCTCATGGGTGTCTATGTCTTGTTGGATTGCCCTTGGTCCAGAAATCTAGCGCACCTCATTCTGACTCGATGGCGGCTTTCAACGAGGGGGATGTGGCAGGCAATAGTCTTTGAAAATTTACAGGTGGCCCGCAGGTATTGGATGATCCTCCAAGCGACACAAGAGTGCTCATGTGGTCACGTTTGCCGGTGGCACCGTGTATTTGAAAATGATCTCGGGCACAGCGCCCTCCTTGCCCCGTAATGATGCTTTTTATCCAAAATTTACAGAGATGGAAACACCGAAGCCAGTCTGCCTTACCCATGCTGGGAGGCCCGTCATGGCTTGTATTACTCGCGCTGCACGTTGTCGCATCAATCGTGCTCCAGAGCAGTGTGTGGGCTGAATCAACGCTCCAGTTTTTCAATACCCCGTGGGCGGAGATCGCTGCTAAAATGCCCGAAATCGCCGAGGCGGGTTATGGTGCCCTGTGGCTGCCGCCACCGACCAAGGCCAGTAATCCGGGGAGCGTGGGTTACGATCTGTGGGATCCCTTTGATCTTGGCTCAAAAAACCAGCGAGGGGCGGTGAAGACGCGTTATGGCACTGCTGCGGAGCTGCTGCGGCTCGTCGAGACGGCGCATCGCTTTGGCCTGCGGGTGTATTTCGATAACATCATGAATCACCGTGCCTTCGAGGTGCCGGGTTCGAGCGGGGACGTGCCTCGCAGCCTTTATCCTGGGCTGCTGCCAGAGGATTTCCATCTGCGCGTCATGCCTGATGGCACGTTTCGGCGATGGGACAACACCCGCCTGTGGAGCGATGCCTGGCAGGTGCAAAACCTGGGTCTCGCAGGCTTGCTCGACCTCGCTCAAGAGCCTGGCCAGACGAATTTCAACTTTGGCGCAGAAGAGGGCGACAGTGTGCCGAAGCCCAAGTTTTTGCGCGATCCTGCACACCCCGAGCACTATTGCTACCTGCCCGATGGCACGTATGTCGGCTTTGGCAAAAGCAATGGCATTACCCCGGCGATGCTGCGCGAACATGCGGACTTTTACAGCGAGTATGTGCAGGACTACCTCTGCCGTGCGGCCCGCTGGCTGGTGGCTCAAACCAAAGCCGATGGGCTGCGACTCGATGCGGTGAAGCATGTGCCTGCGGACTTCTTTGGCAGCGACTTGGGCGAGGATAAGGACAGCAGCGATAAAGGTTACACCGGGCAAATTCAGCAGCAGTTCAATCTCACGCATGGCTTCGCGGACAGCAATCATCGCGACTCTCTTTTTGATACCGAACTGCCACGCGATGATGCGATGCTCTTCGGCGAGCATCTCGGCGTCGCGCCAGCCTACGAGCCCTACATCGACGCAGGCATGAGGCTGCTCGATAATCCGCTGCGCGAGCAGCTCAATGGGCGCTTGGGCAATCCCGCCAGCGACTTGCTCGGTTATGATCAAGCGGGTGCGGGTGGCTTCTCGGCCTCGACTGGGGTGATGCATGCGCAGTCGCATGACAACGACGAAGCGAGGCATCGCGAGCTACAACATGCCATCGGCCTACTCCGCGCTGGCATGGGACTCATCTACACCGATGGCAATCACCACGCAGGCGTGCTGGGCCAGAGCGGCGGAGCCTTCCCCCGCCATGCCAATACCGCCTTCCTGGGCCAAGGCAATGACCTGCGCATCCCCAATCTGCTCGCGCTGCATGAGCAGTTCGCACGCGGTTATCAAGTCGGTCGCTGGTCCGATGCTGACGTGCTCATTTGGGAGCGTCTCGACAAGCACGAGAATTCCAGCATGAGCGACGCGAGTGGGGTGACGATGCTGATGATGCTGAATGACAACGTGGACGAAGGGCAAGTGCGCAACTTCACCCATAGCTTCGCGAGCAGCGACTACCTCTACAACTACTCGACTTACGGCGGGGGCTTTTACAAATACGCGAGCGAGTTGAGTTCTGTGATTGTGCCGCCCAATGGCTACTTTGTCTTCTCCCTGAAGAACCCCGACCCCTCCAGCCTCTGGCAGCAAGCGGGTGGTAGCACCATCAGCCTCACGCAGCATGGCGTGCCCGTGGGCACTGTCGCGGTGACGCGCCGCGATGGCGAGAGCGGCGATCCGGCTTTCAACGGAAGCTCATTGCCGCAGTCATCACAGCCTCAGTTGGGGCAGGATAACTCGGCTACCGATTATGAATACACCGCTCTCATCCCCCGCGTCACCGATGCTTCGGCGGTGCGTTTCATCGTTCGCACCGATGGCTCCAGCGAGACTGTTCTAATGAAGCTCGATGGTGGTATCGACTTGAATGGTAGCGCCCATCCGAATGGCGATGCGCGTGATTATCCCCCTGGCATCGCTACGGATACCTTCCTCGGTTATGAGCGCCCCGACTTCGTCAGCCGCATCCATCCAGAGCTGTTTGCAGCGATGAATACGGAGGAGCACAACGTGACTGGCAGCAGCGGAGCAGAGGCTTTCACCACGGCTGGTGTGGCCATCGCAGGAAGCGAAAATAGTAAGTTTGGCGATGGCAGCACCGCCTCCTTTTTATACCACGATCCCGTCGCTCTCGTGGGCAATGTGACGCCTGTGCGCCAGCAGTTCGACAAGGCCCATCATGTCCTCTGGGCCAAGGCCAGCAACGTCGGCCACGGTTACAAGATGCACCTCTACTACGTGCCAGACGGCCAGCATGAACCGCAGGGAGCCGCAGGGCAGGCGCTCGCCCACACCAAGGTCGTGGAGATGAACTACAGCCACGGTGATGACAATGGCAGCTCTGACTGGTGGCGCACCAACGATGGCAGACTGCCAGCCGACTTCACGCCAGCCTCAAAGTACAAGATCGGCATCTACAAGGACTTCGCGCCGAGTTGGCAGCCCCTGAGTGCAGGTTCAGTCGCGCGAAAGCTCCAGATGATGACAACCTTCCAAACCCGTGAGCTGAATCTCGCCGCGCTCGCCATTCACCCGCACAATGATAATGCCAGCACGCAGACAGGCTTGGCGGAAGGCTTCCACATCATTCGTGCGCGAGCCTTCCTGGATCGCCATGGACGGGCCAGCATCTACAACACCTTTGCCACCACATTCTACTACGACACCCAGTCCCCCACGGGCGAGGTGAGCTATCCGGCACGCGATGGCGAGAAGGTCGGTCATGGATACACGGTTGTCGTGCGCAGTGATGCGAGCGTGACGGAGGTCTGGATCGACCTCGGCGCAGGCAAGTGGGCTCAGGCTTCGGAGGTCTCGCCATCGCTCACCATCACGCCCAGTAAGGCGGCCTTTGAGAAGGAGTGGCGCTATCGCTTGGAGCAAGCCCCTGCCGCTGGCGAGCAACAACTGCGCGTGCGGCTACGCGAAGTTTCCTCCGCTACTCGCGAGCATTTCAATCTCTCGGATGACGAGGGGCATTACACCACACTGATCGGCAAAGTGATGTTCATAGGCCATGAAGCGAAAGTGTCCATGACGGATTTTATTCCAGCCTCTCAGGTTAAGCCAACTTTTGGCAATTTAGCTAATGTGGCCCTCTCGCCTAACATCACTGCCTCCAAGCTTGTCAGAAGAAAGAGTCTTTCTCCCAACATGACACGTTCCATTGCTCCGTGACAGCGACCCCCGTTCATCATTGAATCCCATCCCGTGTCCGCTGTTATGCCATCTCTATTCCATTCAATGCGCTCTCTGGCCCCTAGCTTCAAGCGCCGCAACAGCGTCGCCGCCAGACCTAGCACGGCAAAAAGCAGCGGGCTAAAGCCCAGCACTACTCTACTCTGCATCGTCCTCGCACTCCTCCTGCCGCTCGCTGCGAAAGCCGAGACGATGGTACAATACTTTAATACAAGCTGGACTGAGATCACCGCCAAGATGCCCGAACTCGCCGAGGCTGGCTATGGTGCGATCTGGCTGCCGCCGCCGACCAAGGGCAGCGGTGGGCTGAGCGTCGGCTATGACATGTGGGATCCCTTTGACCTCGGCTCCAAAGACCAGCGCAACTCGGTGCGCACGCGCTACGGTACCGAGGCCGAGTTGATCAAACTCGTCGAGACGGCGCATCGCTTCGGCATTCGCATCTACTTCGACAACATCATGAATCACCGCGCCTTCGATGTGCCCGGCTACAACGAAAACACACCCATCGACACGTATCCCGGCATGGTGCCCGAGGACTTCCATCTGCGCGTCACGCAGGATGGCTTCTACCGCAAATGGGACAACACGCGCTCCTGGAACGACGCCTGGCAGGTGCAGAATCTCGGCCTCGCCGACCTCATCGACATCGCTCAAGAGCCCGGCACTACGAATCAAAACTTCGGCAGCAGCGAGGGCGGCACTTGGCCGAAAGTGAAGTTCATCCGCGATCTCACACGGCCCGAAAACTACTGCTACCTGCCCAATGGAACTTATGTCGGATTCGGCCCCAACAACGGCATCACCACGGCCATCCTGCAAGCCAATGAGAGCTTTTACAGCGAGTATGTGCAGGACTATCAAAACCGCGCCGCGCGCTTCCTCATCGACCGCACTAAAGCGGACGGCCTGCGCCTCGATGCGGTGAAGCATGTGCGTGCCGACTTCTTTGGCGCGACCTATGGCGCGGGTAAAGACAGCGATGACTATGGCTACGGCGGACAAGTTCAGCGCCAGTTCAACATCTCGCGTGGCTTCAGCGACAGCAATCATCGCGACACTCTTTTCAACACCGAGCTGGGCCGCGATGATGCCATGATGTTTGGCGAGCACCTCGGCGAACCTCCCGCCTACGGCCCCTACATCGACTCGGGGATGCGCCTCGTGGATAACCCCTTGCGCGAGCAGTTGAACAGCCGCCTGGGCAATGGTTACAGCAGCCTCGCGGGCTACGATCAGCCCGGTTACGGTGGCTTCTCTGCGGCTCAGGGCGTGATGCACGCGCAGAGCCATGACAGCGACTATGCCGCCCGCCGCGAGCTGCAACATGCCATCTACTTCACCCGCGAGGGCATGGGCCTCATCTACACTGATGGCAACTACCAGGCCGAAACGCTGGGCGAGAGCGGCGGTGCCTTCCCTCGCCATGCCAATACCAGCTTCCTCGGCCAATGGAATGACCAGCGTGTGCCGAACCTCCTCCACCTCCACGATCAGTTCGCTCGCGGTTATCAAAAGGGCGCATGGAGCGATGCCAATTTCCTCGCCTACGAGCGCATCGACAAACGCGAGAACGGCAGCATGACCGACGCCAATGGCGTGACCATGTTGTTAATGCTCAACGATGACTATGACAATGGCCAGCGCCCCTTTGACCGCGCCAGCTTCTCGTGCAGCTTCCCGCCCAACGCCTACCTTTGGCAGTACGCACGCGGCTCCGCCAGCAACGGCGATAGCATGGTCGGCTTCTACGTCACCACACTCGATGCGAACAATGGCCGCAGCTATTTCCCCAGCAGCGTCATCGTTCCACGCGGCGGTTATTACATCTTCTCGTGGAAGAACCCCGACCCCAGCACGCTCTGGAGCGGCCACGGTGGCAGGCCCATCACGATCATGCAGGGCGGCGTCGAAGCGGGCACCGTGGCGGTCTCACGACGCGATGGCCCCAACGGCGACCCTGCTTTCAACGGCAATCCGCTGTCCGAGGCGGCACGTCCCATCCTGCCCGCCGACATCGTCACTACCGATTATAAATACACCGCAACCGTCCCACGCATCACCAGTGGCACAGCCGTGCGCTTCGTCGCACGCACCGATGGCAGCGCTGAAAACGTGCTGCTCAAACTCGATGGCGGCATGAATTTAAACAGCCTCAGCCACGCCCTCGGCGACACGCGAGACAACCCGCCCGCGCTCAGCACCGATACCTTCCAAGGTTATGAGCAGCCCACCTTCGTTAGCCGCATCCATCCCGAGTTATTCGCTGCACAAAACACAGTGCGCTGCGACACAGGTAGCGCCGGAGCCGAGACCTTCACCAGCACCGGCGTGCTCGCGCAAGGCTATGCTGGCGGTGCCTACATCGACGGCAACACCGCTGCTTTTCTCTACCACGATCCTGCCAATGTCGTCGGCAACATCAGCCCCACACGCAACCAGTACGATGCGACTGCCAACCAGCTATGGGCCAAGTCCAATAGCGTCGGTGGCGGCTACAAAATGTGGCTCTATTACACCAATGATCTCAGCAATGTCGAAGGCAGCGCGGGCCTTGGTAAAGCCACCACCAAGACCGTCGAGCTGCACTTTGATCACAACGACGACAGCGGTGCCACCGACTGGTGGCAATGCACCCTTCCCGGTGATTTTACGGCCACCACTCGCTACAAACTCAGCCTCTACAAAGATGCCGCGCCCTCGTGGTTCCCCGGCGATGCCGCGAGTGCCACCCGCAAGCTGAAGATGCAGACCACCTTCCAAACCAGCGAGCGGAATCTGACCACATCGCCCTTCCGTCCGCACAACGATTACGGCGAGCAGCGCACGGGTTTAGAAGAAGGCTTTCACGTCATTCGCGCTCGAGCCTTCCTCAATCGACCTGGCCAGACGAGCATCTACAACACCTTCACCCAGACCTTTTATTTCGATGCCCAAGCAGCCACGGGCGAGATTCGTTTCCCTCAAACCAACGGCGATACCGTGGGCGGCAACGAGTATGGCTCCGTGATCCGCACCGATGCCAGCGTGACTGAAGTCTGGTACAACATCGACGACACCGACGCGAACAATGATGACAGCACCACCCGCTCCGTGAGTGGCAATGGCGGAGGCTTCGAGCCCTTCACCGATAGCAACAGCAATGGCCAACACGAGGTCACGGAGAAGTATCAAGACCTCAACGAAAACGGCGTCTGGGACAGCACGCTCGCGACCTCATGGGTCAAGGCTAGCGAAGTCACACCTTCGCCCGCGATCACGCCGAGCAATGCTGCTTTCGTCAAAGAATGGCGCTTCACTTATGCCAACATTCCGCCCTCTGGCACCGCCACCATCAAGGTGCGGCTGCGCGAGTTGTCCTCGTCCGTGTATAAAGACTTCGCCCTCGGCGACAACGCAGGCCACTATACCACGCTGGAGCGCACCGTCACCGCCGCAGGCCCCGACTACCGCGTCTTCGTCGCCTATCCGCAGGCCAATGGCGACAGCGTCGATGACAACTACGTGATGAAGGTCTTCTTCACCAAGTCGCTCGCCGACGGCCTCACCACACCGCAGCTCATTGAAAAATTCACCGTGCGCATCGGCGCGAACACCGACGCCATCGGCGCCGCTATCGCCCGCGATGCCTTCACCATCGTCTATCACGGTAACGAATCGCCCTACCACGAACTGGCCATTCCACTGCACAATCTCTACAACGACCAGCCCGACTACCTGCACAAAATCGAGGTCACGTATGACCGCACCTCACCCGCTGCCGACCTCATCACCACGCGTGTCGTGAAGGCTCTGCCCTCGTCGAAGCCCCGCGTCTCCATCGTCACACCACCCGAACTCGACAGCGATGGCAAGGCGTTTGATATCGTCCTCAAGGACAAACTCGCGCCCACGGCTGAAGAGCGCAGCTACATCGTTCGGGTCGCCACCAGCACCGATGCCACCGCTGTGACGCTGGCCGTCGTTAGCGGCAGCATCACCTTCAGCGCACCCGTGACGAGCACCGAAGCTGGCTCGAAATACTGGGATTTCACCTGGAGCAATATGACCGCTGGCACCTTCCGTTTCACTGCCACCGTCACCTCGCCCTTGGGCACCAATATCGACAGCCGCCGCGCCACCGTCATTCTCCGCGATGTGCTCGCCGTGAATGCCAATGACCCCGATGACGACGACGATGGATTGCTCGATGCGGACGAAAGCACCGCCACGCCGTTGCCCAACGGCTACGCCACCGACGATGCCAAGTACAAGCCCAACGCCGAGCAGTGGACGAATGGCGAAGTCCACATTCACTTCGCCTATGGCCGCAGCAATCCTACCACGCCCGACAGCGATGCCGATGGCTTGCCTGATGCCTTGGAAGTCGGTTGGCGCAATGCCACCATCATCGGCGAAGCCTTCACCGACACGGGCTACGGCGCGACCAATACGGGCGCAGGCAATGGCGTCTTCGATTGGGATGACACCAATCTCAACGGCATCCACAACGTCGGCGAAACCAGCGAGCCTTACACCGACACCAATGCCAACAACGTCTTCAACTGGGGCACCATTATTGGTCGCGATACCAATGGCGATGGCACGCCCAACTTCGTCGGCGACATTGACCCACCCTTCTTCAACACGCTCGACAACCTCGGCTTGGTGCCCGGTGTCAATACCGCAGCCGAAGGCGGCGACCGCAGTAAAACCCTGCGCGGCAGCATGACGGATCCCAACAATGCCGACACCGATAGCGACGGTATCAAAGACGGCATCGAGGACGCCAATCGCAATGGCTGGCTCGATGGTGATGGCGAGAGCATCCCGGCCAATTTCAACCCGTGGCTCGCCCGCAACTGGCCCAACGGCGTGCGCAATCCCGGCGAAACCTGGATCGAAACGAGCCCAACAAAAGCCGATACCGATGGCGATGGTGCCAGTGATGGCTACGGCGAAGACAAGAACTTCAACGGCCTCATCGCAGGCGACGTGAACAATGACCGAGTGTGGATCGCAGGCGAATTCTGGACAGAAACCGACCCGCTCAATATCGACTCCGATGGCGATGGTTTGCCCGACGGCTGGGAGATAAAATATGGTCTCGACCCGCTCGACGATGGCACAATCAGCAGGCGCACTGGCCTCACTGGCGACCCCATCAACGGCCCCGCAGGCAACCCCGATGGCGACCTCTTCAACAACGGCCAAGAGCTGGCCAACGGCACCAACCCCAAGACGAATGACACCCTGCCGCCCACGCCTCCTGGAGCCATCGTCATCGGCCCCACGACCCCAAGCATTATCGCTGGCGGCGTGACTAATTTGCGCGATTTCACCGACTGGAAAATCGAAGACCTCATCGCTCTCGATGCCTATGAAGGCGACGGCAGCAACAACCAAGGCACCGATGTTTATCCCGCTGGCGACGGCTATGATTCATCGCGCGATCTCGTCGCCTTCTACGCCCACGATGGTGGTGCAACGAGTGCGAGTGGCGATGGCTTGTTCCACTTCCGTGTCGATCTCGAAGACCTCAAAGCCTATGCCGAAGAGGCCAATCTCAATATCTACGTTGTCATGGATTTTGGCAGTCCCGCCGTTGGCGAGTATGCCCTGCCTGGCGACATCGACACTGGCACCGATATGCACTGGGAAGCGTGCGTGGCCTGCTACGCCACCGACAACGGTGCCGTCTTCGTCGATACCAATCACGGCAGCAACAGCACCGCCATCAATCAAGGGCTCGCCCCCTTCGGCGTGTTGACTCGCACTCAAGCCGATGCCGATGGCTTCAAGCGCAGCTACTTCAGCAGCGACCTCGATGCTGTGGAGTTCAGCATCAGTCGCCAAGCCTTGCTCGATGCAGGTTGGAACGGCAACGCTAGCACGATCAATTACCAAGTCTTCACCACCAAGGATGGCACCATCAATAGCCCGGTTGGGGCAGGGGATCTCGGCGGGCGTAGCGACATCCGCGACAGCATCTACGACGACGTTATCGCGAGCGCTTATTGGCGCGATCAAAGCAGCATCAGTGGCCAGTATGCCGTGCTGCACAATTGGTTCGGCGTCAGCGCAGGCAATGATCGCTTCAAACGCGCGAAGGTCATTTCGTTGATCCACGAAGCGCGTCCCATTCTGCCCGGCAATCAAGTTCAGGCGCTCATCAACAATGGCGCAGGCGCAGGGTTTTATCGCCCGCTGGATGTGCATGAAGCCTATGGCGTGCCGATGACGCTCCACATCACGCCCACACTCGCGAGTGCGCTTCAATGGGCCAAAGTTGACCCCGTCGTGAACAAACCTTGGCGTGATGGCCCCACGCTGAATACCCGCCTCGGCAACCTCGCCACCGCAGGCATCGTGCAGTTCTCTGGCACCACTTATGCCGATCATTTGCTGCCGTATTTCCCCCTGGCCTACACGCAGCAAAATGTCACCGAGGCCGCGAGTTTCATGCAGAGCGTCTATGGCTCATCACCTTCGACAAGTCTGCTCTATTCGCCCGAGCGCGTGCTCAGCAGCGATGCGCTGAGCACCATCCAAGGCATGGGTTTCACCGCCACCTTCGCCGATCAATCGCGGCATTTGGAGAAGTGGTTTGGCCGCAGCACCTCACTCGGCAGCGATGGCTATCGCATCAATCGCGTCAACGGCATCAAGCTCATCCCGATCAGTGATAGCACTAGCACCTTCCGCTTCATCAACCTCGACAACGGCCTCGGCCAGTCATTGCGCGAAGCCCTGAGCCGCAAGGCCCGCAGCAGTACGCAAGACCAAGTCATCGTGCTGCACAGCGAGTGGAGCGACTTCACCAACAAAACTCAAGCCGATGCCTACGACCTCAATATCCGCTGGATTGCCAGCCATCCGTGGGTGCAACTCGTCACGCCTGATCAAATTTTGAGCGGACAAATCGACAGCAACAACGATGGCATCGCCAATGCCTGGCCCGTCGTTGAGCACGGTACGATGACGCTCGCCACCGTGGCCAAGGACTACATCCAGCACGCCACGCAAGAGAACTACGACAACTGGTTCTACGGCCAGAGTGGCAGGGAAGAAAGCCTGCGCGACAAGGTCTTCAATATCCGCACCAGCACCACGATGCCGACAGCTTGGGGACAGGTTGGCGTCAGTGGCATCGCGAATACCGCATGGCTCAGCGCTTCGAGTTTGCTGCCCGCCAATCCTTTGCGCTCGCTGGCACGCGAGAGCTTTCATGCGAGCACTTGGCTGACCGCATTCCATAACCAAAGCAACGGCGATCTCACCCGCTTCAGCACGGGCTCGTATGTCTATCCCGACACCACTTATCAAGACCTTGCAGGCTTCAGCAAAGTCGCACAAAGCCAAGCACGCTGGGCCAATGTTTACCAACGCGTGACCACCTGGGCCACCGCTGCGAATGCAGGCGCGTATGCCAGCACCAGTGCCACCGAGAGCAGTGATGTGGATCTCGATGGCGAGCCCGAATATCCTATCTTCAACAACCGCATTTTTGCTCTGTTCGAGCGCATCGGCGGACGCATGACAGCGGCCTGGGTGCGCGATCTGTCGAATGGCAAAGTCTTCCAAGTCGCAGGCAACCCGATGAGCTACTCCGGCTATGAAACCGAGGAGGAAGGTTATGCCAATGTGGTCGGCGGACTTGTCGGCAGCTACCGTACGAGTGGCTTCAAAGACTGGTTCGCTAGCGGCACCAACAGCATCGCCTACAACAACGATTGGTATGCTGTGAGCGCGACAAGCAATGGCTGGGTCTTCACCAGCAGCGACGGCAAAGTGGCGAAGACGATCACGCTCGCGCCATACTCCAACAGCCTGCGCGCGACCTACGTGTTGGGTTCCGGCATTACCACGCAGTATGTGCGCTTCGGCCTGAGCCCGCACTTGCAGCACTTGCTCAAAACGGGCCAGAGCGGCATGAGCGATGTGGTCAGCACGGGCAGCGTCATCGGTGTGACCACGACCGCCACCGATGGCATCGTGCGTGCCTACGCTCGCACGATTGGCGCTGGCTTGAGTGGCACGACCTGGGTCAGCGCCGCCGTGGATGATGATGCTGGCCAGAGCGCTGTGTTCGATACGATCAACATGCGCAACCAGGCGCAGACGCAGCAGATCGAGCTGAGTGGTGCCACGGGCATGACCTTCGCTCTGGGCTTTGAAACAGGCCCCACGCTCACCTTGGATAGCGACGGCGATGGCCTGCCCGATGCTTGGGAAGCGGCGAATGTGCTGAATGGTTCGAGCAGCGCAGGCAGCAACGGAGCCAATGGCGATCCCGATAACGATGGGCTGACCAACACGCAGGAGTACATCGTCGGCAAGAATCCTCAGACCAACGACAGTTACACGGCTGGCGTGGCCAAGACAGGCAGTGGCTTCGACGTGACTTTCGGCACCGTGGCTGACCGCTTTTATCGTGTGTATTCATCGAGCGATCTGGTCGATTGGAATCCCATCGGCAGCGATGTTCTAGGCGATGGCAGCACCCAAACCGTGAGCGATGCGACCAGCGCGACGCGGAAGTTTTATCGCGTGGAGGTGCGCTTGGTGAACCCGTGATGATGTGATTATTAGAACGCGCACTCCTTCCTTGCTCATGAAATACCTCGCCGTCATCACCTTCATCTTCGCGGGGTTCACAGCCGTTGCCAAGGCCGCTATCGCCAACGCCTGGCATATCCCCAGCGCCACGCAGACGGGCATCCCCTCTACAATGCGTGATCCCTTCGTTGAGATCGCGCCCACGGCGACCTTCACAGCCTACTCGGGCTACTACAAAAACAATGGCGCAGGCGGCAATCAAAACGGTGGGTTTTTGATCTATCGAAACAAGACCACCAATGCGGCTTGGCAGAGCGTTGTGCTTTCATTTCACGCCAACGTCCCTAGCTCAGGCGCTGTAACAAACCAGTTCTGGAAAGGCATCATCAACCTCGGCAGTGGCGGGCTCAATGCGGGCGCGAATGATGTCATCGAGTACTACCTCAAACTCACCTTCAGCGACCGCGACGACACCTATCTCTACGGTGGTGACATCGACGGGAATCAACTGAGCACGGGCACCGAAGCCACCGCCGTCGCTGCGCCTTATTCCTTCCGCAACCGCCCCGCGTGGATCTTCCATGCCAGCAATCGGGTCATCAGTGGCAACAGCGTCAGCTTTTGGTCGAAGGTGGGTTACATCGGCAATGTGAATGACAGTGCGACACGCTGGGCCACCCATGGGGCGGTGTATTTTACCACCGATGGCACAACTCCAGGCGGTGCTCTCGGCGTGGCCTCGGGCACTTCACAAGCTATCGCGTGCAGCTACGATCACCCCGAACAGAACCTCAATGAAACGGGCAGCATCACTGGGGCAAAGCCGATGTGGTGGGTGGCTACTGCGCCCACATTACTCAATGGTTTGGCGCTTGGCACCACGATCAAATACAAAGTCGGCTTCTGGCACACAGCCAACAGTGAGGAGCGCTTTGCAGACTTCAATGCCGCGACCAACAACCAAGTTTTCACCTTCACCAATGGAACGGTGGGCGATGCGGTGATGACCGTGACCAGTGCGACCACAGGCACGCTCAATGGCAACTACACCACGACGAAACTCTTCGCCGATGAGATCGCTGGCGACTCGATACCGATCACGATCAGCTTTGCTCCTGGGCAGGCCAATGTCACCGAGGTGGAAGTGGTGACAAACCTCAACCAACGCGACTACGCTGACGACGACAAGAACGCTAACGGCCTGCAAGACGGCATGGAGTTCAATCAAACCGAAAGCCTCATCGGCACGGCGAGCGACTACTATTACCGCAGCATAGCGATGACCTCCGCCGGTGCAGGCAAATACACTGCCACGCTGAATGCGACGAAGACCGGAGCCTATCGCCTGACGGCTCGCTGGAAGGTCAGCGGCGACTCCGCATGGCGATGGTTCACAAGTTATGCGGCCAATCGTCGCGATCACGCGATCACTGTTTCGCCGATCACCGCACGCAGCATGAACTTGTATGAAATCCACACTCTCACGATTGAAGCCAAGGCCACGGGAAGCTCCATCGAGCGCAGCACTTTTGAAGACCTCTTCGATGCCGCTGGAGCCCCGCGCACAGGCGATGGTCGGGGGTTTAATCTCGACTACCTCGCTGGCCTCGGCGTCAACTGGCTGTGGTTCCAGCCCGTGCATCCAGCCGCCATCGAAGGCCGAGAAACTGACCCTGGCACTGGGCAGCCCTATGATCATGGTTCGCCCTACGCGGTGAAAAATTTCTTCGAGATCGACCCGTGGATGAGCGCCAACTACAACGGCACCGACAGCATCATTGGCAGCACCGCCCGCGCCCAGGGCATGGCTTCGTTTCAAGGCTTCGTCAGCGCGGCCGATACGCACAATGTCAGCATCATGATCGACTCGCCCTTCAATCACACGGGCTTTGATTATGAAGTCGCGCAGCCCGGCATCGACTTGTTGCAGCGCGATGGCGAGACTTGGGCAACGGGCGATCTCATGAAGAATCGCGAGTCGCGCTTCTTCTCCAAAGCCAATGATTATGCCGCTCGCGCCAGCAATGCCAGTGACCTCGCGACTGCGCCTGATCGTGGTGACTTCGGCAAATGGGCCGATGTTAAGGATGTGTACTTTGGCCGCTACGATGCGCTGGTGAATCAGAATCCAGCGGACAACAGCAACCATCTTGTGGAAGCGGATCGTTTCTACTTCGCTGCCACTGGGGCAGGCACGCCGAACAACCCCGAGAACCCCAACTGGGCCAGCGACGATGATCCCAGTGGCGCACGCTTGGCCAATGTCACGCAACAGACCTGGAAGTACTTTGCGCGTTACACATCGCACTGGCTTGAGAAGACGCGGCCCATTGGCGAGAACCGCAACAGCACGGCGGGTGATGGCAATTCTGCGGCTCGGTATGCCTGGGATGCGCGTGGCATCGACGGCTTGCGTTGTGACTTCGGCCAGGGACTGCCGCCGCAGTGTTGGGAGTATCTCATCAACGTCGCACGCAGCACGAAATGGAGCTTCGTGATGATGGCCGAGTCGCTCGATGGCGGCGCGGTCACCTATCGCAGCGGTCGCCACTTCGACGTGCTGAATGAGAATATCGTCTTCCCGCTGAAGAGCGCTGGCAACGCCACCCAAATGCGGGCGATTTTTGAAGACCGCCGCACCGCTTACGGCCAGGGCTTGGTGCTCGCGAATACCACCTCGCACGATGAAGAAAACTACGACAACGCCTTCCATCCGCTGCTGCGCTACTACGCGATCAATTCGCTTGATGGCGTGCCGCTAGTCTTCATGGGCCAGGAGCTTGGCGTAACGCGCACAAGTGGCTTCACGTTCTATGAAACGAACTTCGGCAAAAACATTGCGAGCTTCAAGAAATTCAACTCCATGCAGCCTGCCTGGCTGAATCGAGCCGCCTCGCCTGCGGGCGAGCAGTTCCTCTTTGATGCCTATGCCAGTGTGGGACAAGCCCGCTTGGCAAGCCCCGCGTTGCGCAGCAGCAATCGCTACTTCTTGAGCCGCACTGCCGGTGGCACCAAGGAAGAAATGTGGGCCGTGGCGAAGTACGAGCAGGCGAATGTGTCGCCGAACTTCCAAGACGTGGTCTTCGCCTTCAGCAACCTGCGCACCGAGACTGCGCAGAGCGAGACGTTTAACGTCAACATCACGCAGGGGCCGGGCAATTTGTTCGGCATCAAAACGGGCCGCACTTATAACGTGAAGAACATCGCCGCCTACATCGGCCCGGCAGGGAATGGCTTCGACCAAACACGGCGCAATCAATGGCTGTGGGGCAGTGGCGTCGCGGGTGGCACGCTGTTTGCGAATGGCGTGTTCATTGGTTTGAATGCCCTGCCTGCGACCAATGCCGCGTGGATCACGGCTCCGTTTGAAGCGCAGTACCTGAAGCTCTACGATGTGACGCCACCGCCTGTGGTGAGTCAGCCAAGCGCGGCGAAAGGCTACGCCATCGGCACCAGTGCGGGCTTTAGCTGGACGGCTGCAAGCGATCCCGAAGGCGGCATCAGCAGCTATCGGCTTATCGTCGGTACCACGCCAAGTGGGAGCAATGTTTTCAACAGCAGCGTGGGGAACGTGACCTCCGCGAGTGTGGCTGGAATCGTTGGACAGACCTTGTATGCACGAGTCGTGAGCCTCAACAACGCGGGTATCGAGAGCACCAGCGCGAGCACTGCGAGTGCTGCCGTGAGACTGCTAACAGCGGGTGGTGATGAAGATGTCGATGGGCTCTCGAATGAAGCCGAAGACATCGCTGGGACTGATCCTTTGAATGGCTCGTCTGCTTTGAAAATCGCCGAGTCTTCAAGGCCCAGTGCGACAAGTTTTACCGTCGTTTGGAGCAGCGTGCCTGGGAAGGTTTATCGCGTGCAAGCCTCGGCGGATATGGTGACGCCGTTTGCCGACATCTCGGGTGATTTGCCTGCCACGGCTGGTGCGACAACGAGCTACACGGACACGAGTGCAACGGGCGCACGGAAATTTTATCGAGTGAGGGTGGTGCCATGAGAACGAGTTCATCCATCGACACAGAGCTGCCGCGACTCACGAGAGTTTCAATCCCTCCATTCATGCGCCACTTCCTCATCTTTCTGGCGGCCTACTTCGCTTGCCTGACACAAGCCGATGCGCAGAGCTACGGCCTCGCTTCACGCCCCTCTTTCACCTCGTACAACAACGCCATTCTACCCACCACATCGCCCACCTTCTCGGGCACTTGGTCGGCGGTGCCAGCCTTCGCGAATGTGACCTTCCTCAACTCCATGGGCGTCACAGAACTCCCAGGCCAAGCATCGAATGCACGGCGTCTCGTGGTGTGGGAGCGTGAGGGGCGAGTGTATTCGTTTCCCAAGTCCAGCAGTGCCACCAATGGCGACAAACAACTGCTGCTCGACATCTCCACCAAGTGCCAAGGCTGGGATGACTCGGGGCTCATGGCGCTGGCGTTCCATCCCAACTTTGGCTCGGGGCCGACCCACAATCGCTATGTCTTCATCTACTACACCTGGGTCACTCCAGGCACTGTCACAGGCAGCTCGACAGCGCGGCCTGCGACCTTCAAACCTTGCCACGACAGACTCTCGCGCTTCACGGTGAATCTCGATGGCACTATTGACCCAGCCAGCGAAACGCCCTTCATCGACCAGGTCTCGCAGTCGATCTGGCACAATGGCGGCGGCATGTTTTTCCATCCCGACAATGGCTTTCTCTACCTCACCAACGGCGATGACGCGCAGTCCACGGTCAATACGCAACGCCTGGATCGCGGCCTGTACAGCGGTGTGCTGCGCATCGACGTGGATCAGATTGGCGGCACGGTGAGCAAGCCGATCACTCGTCAGCCGCTGCCCACGGGCTCGGTGACGGCGAACTACTTCATCCCGCTGGATAATCCTTTCGTGGGGCAGAGCAATGTGCTCGAAGAGTTCTTCTGCCTTGGCCTGCGCAGCCCGCATCGCATGACTTGTGACCCGGTGTCGAAGCGCATTTTCATTGGCGATGTGGGGCTCGCGTCCTGGGAAGAGGTGGACATCATTGAGCCCACGGAGTCCGCGCTGAATTTCCAGTGGGATGACATCGAAGGCATCAACGGCGATCTTGTCGCGCCCTACATTGGCACGAATAAGCGGCCCGTTGTTCACTACAGCCACAGCGAGGGCTCGGCTGTCATCGGAGGGTATGTGTATCGCGGCACAGAGTTCGATGCCGATCTCGGTGGGCGCTATATTTTTGGCGATAACGGCAGTGGCATTGTTTATTACCTCAACGAGGCGACGACACCTGCGACGAAGGTGCCGCTCTGCACGCTGCCTCTGGGCTCTGGGCCATCGTCGGGCTCAAACTACATCGGGTTGTCGAGCTTCGGCTTGGATGCGGATAACGAGTTGTATCTGTGCCAAATGTCGAGCTTGGGCGGCAAGCTCTACAAGCTCTCGCGCACGGGTGTTGCGCCTGCGCCGTTGCCGCAAACACTCTCGGCGACGGGCGTATTCAGCAGCCTCGCGACGCTCACCCCAACGAGCAGTTTCATTGCTTACGATGTGGGCAGTCCGTTGTGGAGCGATGGTGCGCACAAGCAGCGTTGGTTCGCCATTCCTGATGCGCAAACCATCGGCTACAACGCCACGGGCGACTGGGCTTTCCCCAATGGCTCGGTGTTCGTGAAGCACTTTGAGTTGCCCATCAACGATAGCAATCCCAGCGTGCGCAAGCGTCTCGAAACGCGTCTTCTCGTGCGCGATGGCGAGGGCCATGTCTATGGCATGACCTACAAATGGCGTGCTGACGATAGCGATGCTGACCTCATCACCAGTGGCGTCACGGAAGATGTGGCGATCACGGGCAACGTTGATCTTGGCACACTCACGAGCGCCGACATTGGCGCACCCGCCGCAGGCAGCACACTGCCTTTCAACGGCGGCTACGCTGTCACGGCGGGCGGTGCGGACATCTTCGGCACGAGTGATTCGTTCCGGTTCTTGTCTTCACAAACGACGGGGAATTTCGACATCGCCACGCGCATTGAATCCGTGAGCAACACCAACCTCTACACCAAGGCTGGGCTGATGGCGCGTGAGTCGTTGGCGGCAAATTCTCGCAACGTGATGGCACTGGTTTTCCCCACGACCGAGCCACGCAATAACAACACGGGCGGCTATGAATTTCAAAGTCGAGACACCACGGGCGGTGCCAGCACAGCGCTGTATCCAGCAGCTCCGCAGCCTGCGGTGCGCTACCCGAATACCTGGCTGCGGATGAAGCGCGAGGGCAATACGTTCACCGCTTACTTCAGCCGTGACGGCATAAGCTGGACGCTCTACGCGACGAAGGTTCTGGCGCTGCCATCGACGGTGTATTTTGGCATGGCGGTGACGAGTCACAGCACCACGGCACTGGCCACAGCGCGGTTTAATTTTAACATCAATCGCACCCAGCCCTGGTACTTCCCAGGGCGACAGGACTGCCTCGCCTGCCACACCAACAACAGCGGCGGCGTGCTGGGGCTCAGCACGCCTGCCAGCAATCGTAACTACGCCTTCGCGGCGAGTGGCGTGACCGACAACCAACTGCGTGCGTGGAATCATGTCGGGCTGTTCGACACGGCGCTCAGCGAGGCAGCGATCCCTGGGTTGCAGAAGCATGTGCCGCTGAGCGATACGGCATCGAGTGCCGAGTTGCGGGTGCGCTCATACGTCGATGCCAACTGTGCGCACTGCCATCGACCCGGCGGTGTCCACGCTTTCTGGGATGGTCGCATCGAGACTTTGCTAGGCAGCGCGGGCATTGTGAATGGCATCGTGCAGGACTCGCTGGGCATCAGTGGCGCGAAGGTGATCGTGCCGCAGAACGTGGACAAGAGTATCATGTACAAGCGCATCGCCACCGCGAGCGAGGCGCACAAGATGCCGCCGCTGGCCAAGAACATGGTGGATCAAAGTGTGCTGCCTGTGCTGGAGCAATGGATCGCCGAAGTCGTGCAGCCTCCTGCTGATCCGCTGCCCTCGCCATGGCTTCACAGCGACATCGGCAGCGTGGGTTTCGCCGGTGATGCAACCCATGCGAATGGCACCTTCATCATGTCGGCGAGTGGCAGTGATGTTTGGGACAACGCGGATGCTTTTCACTTCGCTTATCAGTCGCTCAGCGGTGATGGAGAAATCATCGCGCGGGTGCAATCCGAGTCGGCCACCGATCCTTACACCAAGGCAGGTGTGATGATTCGCGAGAGCCTCGCGGCAGGGGCAAAAAATGTGTTCGTGCCGCTAATGCCTGCGCATGGATCGCAAATTCAGTATCGCACCACCACGAACGGAGCGAGCAGCTTCGTCGCGGGGCCGAATGTCACCGCGCCTTATTATGTAAGGCTTCGCAGGCAGGGCGATGTGGTTACGGCCTTCATCGCGAACAGCGCAGGTGCTTGGCAGCAGATTGGAAAAGTCACCGTGGCGCTGGGCAGCAATGCCTACATCGGCCTCGCGTTGACGGCGCACAACAACGCGCTCACCGCGACGGCTCTGTTTGATAACGTCAGCGTCATCAACACGGCATTGCCCCTGGAACTGCACGTCAACTTCCAGCCCGCAGCGGCTCCTGTGCCGGAGGGTTACATCGCCGACAGCGGTGCGCTGTATGGGTTTCGCGGCAATGGTTTGAGCTATGGCTGGGATGCTGACAACAGCACCAATGCACGCGACCGCAACAACGCTGCGGCACCGGATCAGCGCTACGATACGTTCAACCACATGCAGCGTTTGCCCGGTGATTCGGTGCGCTTCTGGGAGGTCGAACTGCCGAATGGAATCTACGCGGTGCATGTCGTCACGGGTGATCCGACAACGACCGACAGCCACCACATTGTCGCGGCGGAGGGCTCTAATATTCTCGATGGTATCCCTTCGGCTTCGTCGCAGTACATCGAGGCGACAAGCAATGTCGTGGTCAGTGATGGCAGGCTTACGCTGACTCAAGGACTTGGTGCGGTGAACACTAAGATCAACTATGTGGACATCACCGCTGTGGCCGGTGCCGTGAGCATCGCGCTCACCTCGCCTGCACATGAGTCGAGTGTGCTGAGTGCGCCGACCGATGTAAATTTTGCCGCAACAGCGAGCACCACGAATGGCGGTTCCAGCATCAGCTTAGTTGAGTTTTATCAAGGCTTCACCAAGGTCGGCGAGGACAACACCGCGCCCTTCACTTACACTTGGAGCGGTGCGCCGAATGGGCAGTACAGCGTCATGGCGAAGGCCACGGACAGCACGGGTGCGACGGGTTTCTCAACGTTCGCCGACATCACTGTGAGCGCCGATGGGCCGCTGGGACTGGAAGGCGAGTACTGGCCCAACATCACCATGACGGGCGCTCCCCTTGCCCGCACCGATGCGAATGTGCAGTTCGACTGGGCCAATGGTAGCCCGATGGTGGGCATCCCGAATGACAACTTCAGCGTGCGCTGGCGTGGGCGCATCAAGGCACAGTTTAGCGAGACTTACACCTTCACCACCGAGACCGATGACGGCGTGCGGTTGTGGGTGAACGGTGTGCCGCTCGTCGATAAATGGATCAACCAAGGCAGCACGCAGTACTCGGGCAGCATCGCGCTTGTCGCGGGGCAACTCTATGAGTTCGAGATGCACTACTTTGATAACTTCGGTGGTGCCTCGGCGCGACTCTACTGGAGCAGCACCAGCCAGGCGCAGCAGACGGTGCCGCTCTCGGCCTTCTTGAACACCGTGCCCAGCACCAATCATCGTCCGCGTACGCCCGATATTTTGATCCCCATCGTCGATGGCGAGTTGACCGATCCCACGGGCATCGTGATGCAGACGAGCGCTTTTGAAGATCAAGATGCAGCGCAGACTCATGCCACATCCGATTGGGAAATCTGGAGCACCGATGTGGTGCCTGTCCTGGTGTGGAGTGCCGTCGCGCAGACGGGCACAGCACGCACGTATGCCACGCTGGCGAATGGTTCGTTCGTCAATGGCTTCACCGCCCTGAGCAACAGCACGAACTACCAGTTACGCACGCGGCACAAAGACAACAGTGCTGCCACAAGCACGGAGTGGAGCCCGCTGGCCGTGCGCAATTTCACCACCACGCCGCCCGATGATCCGCGTGGTGTTGCCGCCGAATACTACTCGGGCAACACGCGCCTGAGCGGCACGCCCATCTCGCGTGCCGAGACGTTCATCAACTACACTTACGGCAACGCGGAGCCTGTGGCGGGCGTGGGCGTGGATAACTTCAGTGTGCGCTGGCGGGCACGGGTGAAGCCGCAGTTCAGCGAGACTTACACCTTCACCACCGAGACCGATGACGGCGCGCGCCTGTGGGTGAATGGTGTGCAGTTGGTGGATAAGTGGATTGGCCAGGGAGCGACACGCTGGGGCGGCACGATCACGCTAGTCGCGGGGCAGTACTATGACCTGGAGATGCAGTACTTCGACGGTGCCTTTGGAGCCTCGGCGAAGCTCTACTGGAGCAGTGCCAGCCAGCCTGAGCAGATCATTCCAGCGCTCAAGTTGTATGCCATCAGCGGCAGCGCCAATCATCGTCCTCTGGTGCCCATCGTGGCCACGCCTGCGGCGGATGAATCCGCGATGAATGTCGTGACGGGAAACATGACGAGTGGTGCTTTTGAAGACCAAGACGTGGGCAACACCCATGCCGCAACCGATTGGGAAATCTGGCTCGATGATGCCACGCCAACGCGCATCTGGTCGGCGCTGAATCAAACGGCGGCCAAGCGCACAGCGGTTGCGCTCGGCGATGGCATCTTTGAAGGCTCGCATGATGGACGTTCGAGTTTGATCGGTGAGACGCTGTATAAAATGCGCATCCGCCACCAAGATAGTAGCGCCGATGCGAACAGCGAATGGGGTGCGTGGAGTGAGTGGCGCACGTTTATCGGCAGTGCCGCCGAGGCACCGCATGGCCTTGCTGCTGAGTTTTATCCGAACACGCAAAGCTTTGAAGGCACACCGCTGGAGCGTGTTGACCCGAATGTCGATTTCAACTGGGTCGGTGGCAGTCCGATGGTGGGCATTGGCAACGATGGCTTCGTGGCACGCTGGCGTGGTCGCGTGCTCGCGCAGTACAGCCAGACCTACACCTTCAAGACCGAGAGCGATGACGGCGCACGCTTGTATGTGAATGGCCAGCTCATCATAGATCACTTCGAGTATCAGGGCACCACGCAGCACACGGGCACCATCGCGCTGGTTGCGGGCCAGCTTTACGACATCGAGCTGTACTACTTGGAAGGCGGCTTCGATGCGAACATGCGCCTGTTCTGGAGCAGCCCCAGCCGCAGCGAGCAGATCATCCCTGGTGGTCGCCTTTACTTGCCTGCGGTGGGGGCCAATCATCGCCCACGCAGCCCGGATATTGTTTCACCGACAGGCACCGTCAGTGCGCTGGCAATGCTGCAAACGGGAGCCTTCGCCGATGTCGATGCTGGGCAGACACATGCGGCTACGGATTGGGAAATCTGGAGCACCGAGGCGACGCCGACGCGCGTGTGGAGTGCGCTGAATAAGACCGGGGTGCTGCGCCTGAATGCGGTGCTCAGTGATGGCGTTTTTGCAGGTGCGCTGCTCGGCCAAAACCGGCTCGCCTGGAATACCAGCTACACTGTTCGCATTCGTCATCAAGACAGCAGCGGCAGCAGTCTCGATGCCTGGAGTCCGTATCGCGTTGGCACCTTCACCACACTCGCCACGCCGCCATGGACGGGCTGGAGCACGAGTGAATTTACCGTCCCCGAACAAGGCAATGCAACCATCAGCGGCGAGACGGCTGACCCCGATAAAGATGGCTTGCCCAACCTTCTCGAATACGCCTTCCGCACCGCACCGAAGACCGCGCAGGGCCAGCCATACACACTGCAACGTGTGGGCAATGACCTGCAAGTGGACTACCCGCAAAATGTGGATGCGAGCGACATCATCATACTCGTCGAGTACTCAACGGACTTGGTTTCGTGGCAGCGTGTCGGGGTGACTTATGAAACGCTGTCAACCGTGGGCAGCGTGCGCCACAGGCGTGCGCATGTGCCAGCGGCTGTGGGCGCGAAACAGTTCGCGAGGATCGTGGTGGAGATGCCGTGAGGCTGCGTGAATTTCGCCCAATCACCTCGGCTCGATCGAGAACAACCCGCTCTGCTTGTTCGCGGTATATCTTCCCGTTAGCAGCCCCTGCTTTGCAGCAGCGCACCGCTGAAGGTGACGCTCACGCCGTTGGCCGTATCGGTATAGCTGCCATCCGCCAGCATGCTACCGCTCAGCGAGTAGGTGATGCCATTGAGCACTACCTTGCCCGTGAACGCCCGTGTGCCGAGCAACTTCAAGCCCATGATCGCCCCCACCACATTGCCGTCAGCATCCTTCAGCACGCCCTGATACAGCCCCGCCTGCGTCGCCGCGAAGACCAGCGGCACCACCACTGGATCAGCCACCGCCGCGCCCGGCAGCGTCACGTTGGCATTCAGCACCGCTAGCGAGAGACTGCCGCTGGCGCATTGATGAAAACCTCGCCCGCCGTGGCCAGCCCTGCGCTGGATATTCCCACCACCAGCCCACTCAAGATCGACCACTGCGCATCGCTGCCACCGAGCGAAATCAGCGAGCCATCATCCATCGTCGCCACCGTGCTGAGCTGCGTCGTTTGCCCCTCGTTCACCGCCGCAGGACTCGTCGTCACGGCGAGCGACTGCACCTCATAGAGCTGGCCGATAAAGCCATGCTTCATCGCGAGCAAAGGCGAGGCGTTGGTAGAAAGGCCAACGACCTCGCCCATGCTGCCGTCGTCGGAGTAGTTCACGCTCATCGCGCGACCACCCGCCGCATTGGCCGTGTCCGTGGTGATCGAGTAGCTCGCGCTGCCGCGAGATTTCGCATGGGACAAGCCGATGAAGCCGAGGCTGAAACCAACAAGGACGAACGCTCTTGCGCCGCCGCGCAAACCCCAAACCCCAAACCACGTCCGAAGCCCAACGCCTGGAGCGCGGCGTTCCCCAAGGGGTGCTAAAGCAGCCGATGCCGCAGTGCTGGGCAATCCCCACGACACCGCCAACCCCACGCGTCAGTGCTCCGCAAGCCCCAGCCAGCTTTGTCTCCTCGCCCATGCTTACCACCGCAAGGCGCAAACTCCGAACAGCAGCCCATCGTAATGCATGGTCACACGCCCGTGCGAAGCGCTGCGGCGACGGAGCGCCGCGCTCCGTGTCCTTCGTTCTGCGAGGCGCAGGCTCATTCGTGAAGTGATCCCAGCGGCAACCACGGATGAACACGGATAGGCACGAATGAAAAGACATTCGGGCGAATGAATCGCCACAGAGGTTTGCTGAAACAGAGTGTGTTCCAAGGGTATTCATCATTCGTGCTTATCCGTGTTCATCCGTGGTTGCTCTTCAATAACCTTCCCGCCTCACCCCATGCGTCATTTCGCCACGTCTTGGGGAGCACGCCTTGGCGAAGTCCCTGGAGTGCGAGCAGCCTGCTGCCGCCCTCAGCAGTCGGCCTGCCGACGGGGTGGAGCATAGCCACGGAGCACGCAGCGCAGAACAAGCGCCCCGCCCCATCCCAGCGCCCCAAGACAAAGCCCTCGCTGCGAACCATCCCCAACCCCGGCCAGCAGGCTGGCTGATGAGGGCGGCAGCAGGCTGCACGCACTCCACGGCCTTCGGCAGCCACGCACAAAGCTCTTGCGAGGACTCCGAACCGCGACTCGCTGGAAGCTCGTCGCAACAGCCTGGAAGGCCGTGCTCCCCAACACCCGTCACCGAGACAAAGCAGCGAGCAGCCGCGCGCGAGTCACCTATCCTACGAGCTGCCTTCGCTCCGACATGGCCGAGGGGATGCGGGTGAAGAAGGAATGTGGAGGTGGATTGCATCGCTCAACTCTTAACCAAGGTTATTCCGCCAGTTGCCTGTTCTGTGGGGTATTCCTATCGCTCTGGCTGGCGTGAGTTCTCGATGGCATCCATTTCTGTCAAGAATTGTTGGCTGATCCTTTCTTTCTTCCCATCAAGCCAGCACCAGCCCATGTGGAACCATCGGTGAGAAATCATCCCGATTGCTCGTTGCAAGAGAGGCTTGTTTGCGGATGGCCACAGCTCCAATGCAGCAGTCCGCATAGCTCTTTGATTTCCGCCCGGTCAGATTGAAAAGTTCGGCCGCCTTCTCCGCATCGGAACGCTCAAGCGAGTGCGCTGATGGCAACAACTGCCGCGCAAAAGCCTCAGACGACGGTGAGAGCGGCCACAGAGGAATTCGCCCCAGGCGATGGCACTGATCCCAATGGCCTTGCCTGTACTGAGCCATCCCACCATCTGCGCTTCCTGGGCACTGCCAGGAACGAGCGCATCAATGAGGAAGTTGGTATCGAGATGGATCACGGCACAGATGAGTCGAAATTTCAGCGCCGGGCATCTGCCACCGCAGCTTTCCAGGCGGACGCAGCTTCCGCAGTCAGGCCCACCTCGGCTTGCAGTTGGCGGAACATCTTCAACGCCTCCGGCGTTGCTGCCTGGAGTTTGCTGGCAGTCGTTAGCTTGGCTTGCAACCAAGTTAGCAGAGACCACTGCTCGTCGGGAGGCAGCGTAGCGACTGCGGATTCGATCTGAATGAGGGTGCTCATGGGATGCATGTATCCTAAGTCGGCTAACGGGTGTCAACAGAAGAGGCAGCAAGCAACCCACGTTCTGCCAAGTCCCCACGCAACGAAGTGCAAAGCCCTTCGCGAACACCCAGCGCCACGTCGTAGCGAAGTCTTGGGGAGCACGGCCTTCCAGGCCGTAGCGGCGAGCATCCTTGCGAACCGCCGAACGTCCCCACGCCCCCTTCTCGCGCGAACTAGCGCTGGGGTTCATAAGCAAGCGAGGACTCCGAACAGCGACTCGCAGGATGCTCGTCGCAACGGCCTGGAAGGCCGTGCTCCCCAACACCCGTCAGTGAGACAAAGCAGCGAGCAGCCGCGCACGCAGCGGGCGAGTCGCCCTCGCGGACAGGCGAGTCGCCTATCCTACGAGCTGCCTTCGCTGCGACATGGCCCGTCGCCAACGAAGCCCCACGCCCGGAGCGCGGCTCTCCGAAGCCGCAGCGCTCGGCAATCTCCACGACTCCGCCCACCCCTCGCCTCAGTGCTCTGCAAGCCACAGACAGCCTCGTCCCAGCCCACCACCGGAAGGAGCAGACTCCGTAACGCAGCCCATCGTAGGGCATGGTCACACGCGAGTGCGAAGCGCTGCGGCGTCGGAGCGCCGCGCTCCGCTTGGGCCGCGCACGCAGCGGGCGAGTCGCCCTCGCGGACAGGCGGGTCGCCTATCCTACGAGCTGCCGGGGCTGCGACCTCGCTGGGAAGGCTCAAGTGAAGGGGGAATGCGGTGGTGGATTTCATGGCTCAAGTCTTCTCCAAGGTTATTCTGCCCCTTGCCTGTTCTGTGGGATGTTCCTATCGCTCTGGCTGGCGTGAGTTCTCGACGGCATCAATTATGTCAGGAATTGTTGCCTGACTCTTTTTTCCGCTTTTTTGGAAATCCCAATGGACATTGATAGCAACCGTGAGAAACCAATGCACCAGATGAACGACGCTTATGAATCAGTTCCCGAAGACCTCCATGATGCTCGTGTGATAGGCAGTTTCCAGTTCCGTGTTTCGGGCGGTTCGGGTCGGCAAGGCATTTTGACATGCTGCATAGAAGGAGTGCTAAAGCTCCTCGAAGCTCCCGAGGGGACGGGTTGTGCTCAAGTAATGATCGTTCCAAACGCAAGAACGCCCCCACCTTTTGTGCTTCCAACGCAGTGTGTTCATTTGCTTCGTAGAGTCCCGAATCAATCTCCTCCCGTTTTTTCTCTGGATTTAGAAGAAATTCAAACTTTTTGCCGTGACCTAGTTCTCCCTTCAGTAGATGCCGACTTACTACCTCCGAACACGCATTACCATCATGATCCAGAGAAGGCTGTCCTTGGGGCTCACCAAGCACTTCAGCATCAATTACGGGACGAGTTCCTTTCCACATAACAACCTGTTCAGGGCCGCTGGTAGAGATACAGCGCACGACCTGGAGTGTAGCTCCAGGTGTCATTGAGCTGACTCGTTGTGCTATATCCAGCCCAAATGATCATCTCGCTGCCTGTCCAAACTGCTGTATGATCCGTGCGGCCACCAGGAGCCGAAGCAGTGTTTAGCATTATCCATGTATTGCTCTGTGGTGAATAACGTCCCCCGTCAATCAGGTCAGGGCCACCAGATGTTCCGCCCCAAATGATCATTTCGTTGCCCGACCACACTGCGGTTTGTTCTGAGCGAGGGACTGGAGCGCCGTTCGTGTTCACTGATCTCCATATGTTTCCCACCGGGTCATAGCGTCCACCATCGTTGAAATAGCCACTTTTGTATCCGCCCCAGATGATCATCTCACTGCCAGTCCACAAAGCTGTGTGGCCTGATCGCGGGCCGGGAGCACTTGTGGAACTCACCGCCGTCCAACTGTTGCTAATTGGATCGTAGCGCCCGCCTGTGAAGACTACAAAGAGTATTCGTTCCCTTCGCCAGCACTTGTTCAAGTCGCGGCCATCAATAGCAGCATCTTCTATTTCTACTGGCAGGTTTTCTTTGATGCTTTCAAGGCGGGCAAGCAATGTGTTGAGCAATTCCCACTCGGTGAGGTGCTGGATGGATTTTTGAAAACAAATCTCGAACGCCTAGCAACTGAATTGATGAAGGACATAAAGCAAAATGCCACGCGCTTGGAAGCTCGTTACGCGACGACCGGAGATGTTGAGTATGATCAGTTCTATCCCCGTAAGTCCAAGCCCATCATCGACGAGATCGACACCGTGCTGGCCAAACACTACGGATTCACGGAGGAAGAGCTGGATTTCATCATCAACTACGACATCAAATACCGGCTCGGCCTGGGCCGCGCCAGCAGTGAAGAGGACGACGAAACTAGCACGGATGAATGAAAACCGTGCCGGAAGCCTTGCCAAATCTGGGCGCAAGCCATAGTCTCAAAGCCATGCAACTGACGCTCCCCGAACCGCTGGAACTGAGCCTGACACAGGATGACGCTCGCCTGGGGCTGGCGTTGGGGCTTTACGTGTCCGGCAGGCTTGGCTTGGGGCGTGCAGCGGAAGTTGCGGGTCTTCCTCGGCCTGCTTTCCAACGGCTGATGGCGCAGCAGCGTGTGCCGATGGATTACTCGCTGCAAGACCTGCATGAAGACGTTGCGGCCCTGAAAGCCCGCCAAAAATGATCGTCGTATCCGACACAACGGCCATCTCTAACCTGCTGACGGTGGGGCGGGCAGAGTTGCTCCAGCAGTTGTTCCACAGGGTGCTGATTCCTCCTGCTGTGTTTGCCGAGCTGCTGGCCTGGCATGATGCCCTCCCCACCTGGCTAGAGGTGATGACGGTGAGCGACACGGCTCGTGTGGCACGCTTTAGGCAACTCGTCCACGCTGGCGAGGCCGAGGCCATCGCCCTGGCGCTGGAGGTGCAGCCGGACTGGCTGCTGGTGGACGATGCCGATGGCCGCCGCCTAGCCAAGGCGGAGGGCGCTCCCGTGCTAGGCCTCATGGGCGTGCTGCTGCTGGCCAAAAGCAACGGCTTACTCTCTGAGGTGCGGGGACTAATCGACCGCCTACGCGATGAGGCGGGCTTCTTTTTGTCTGAACGGGTGCGCAAAGAAATTCTAAACTTATCCGGAGAAGCGGAATGAACCCCGCCTATGCCCATGTCCGCTTCCGTGCCGAGCTGCCGATGGGCGGGTTGCCGGAGCGCTTTGGCGTGGTCACGGCTTGGAATCCCGACGGCATCACCAGCGACACGGCAAGAAATCAAGCCGACAGCATCCGCCTCGAAGCCAGCCTGCACGCGCAGGCCTTGCTTTGCTTCCCCGTCACGGGCGGTTCCCCCGACTTCACCCACGCCGAGCCCGGCTTCGGCATCATCGCCGACCAAGCCCGCATCCTCGCCCTTGGCCGTGAGTTCCGCCAGGAAGCCGTCTTCTGGATTGACCGTGGCACCGTGCATCTCTGCCCCTGCTCTGATGCCCCGCCCCAAATCATCGGCTCCTGGAACGAACTCGCTACCGGCGCAGCCGCACACCCGACCTTCCACTTTCGCGGCCCGCTAACCTTGCTCGATGCCCCTGCAACCTCCTTCCTCTGCTCCTCGAAATGCCCCGGTGATCAAGTCCTGGAAGCCTACGCCTGGGCACGCCGCCAGTGCGACGAGCGCGCCACCGTGATCTCTGGCTTCCACACCCCCGTGGAGCAGGACGTGCTCGCCATCCTCGCCCGTCGCGATGCCCGCATCATCCTCGTCCCCGCCCGCGATCTCCCCCACAAGCTCCCGCCCGCCCTGAGCACCGCATGGGACGAGCAACGCCTCTTAATCGTGAGCCCCTTCGACTACGGCAAGCCATCGCGCCCCACCAAGCCTTCGTGCTCCCAGCGCAATCAGTTCGTGCTGAGCATGGCGAAGACTCCCTACATTGCCCACGCTGCACCAGGAAGTGCGCTGGAATCGGATCTGACGGCTGTTATTCCGAACCTTCATCAATAGAGAAGTCGCTAGTCGCGATACGCATCCTGCGCACCTCTTGTGACTGTCTGAAATTGTATTGGGAGCATCGTGCTTGCTCGTTGTGCAATTTCTATGCTTGTCTGCCTCCAAAGCCAACCTCGGGGCCATTCCGCAAGGCTTCTGGGGTGATACTAAGGTCGGCTCGGGGGTCTATTCCGGGGGGCTTACTGCGGGGGCGTAGTGGAACGATTGTGTCATCAGCCACAGCCGCGGGAAATAATGGTCAGGGAGCTTTAGAAGAATTGTCTTGATTAAATATGGAAGTTATGAATAATTTAATTATTCCCAGAGGGTTCTTGGGGAGATCAAAATCTAGACGTTCAATAACCAAGACAACTACCATGCTATGAAATCATCAGATCAAATCAAGGATGTCGCTAAGCGCAACGATGGAAGTGCCACTCCCACGGCGGGGCGCTCGGCTCCGCAGGACATTGCGGGGACAAAGGAGAAGCCGGGGTCGAAGACCAAGGCAGCGGGCAACCCTGGCGGTGGCAACGGCCATGGCCTGCGGACGGGGAACGGCAGCCGTGCGACACGGGCGAAGGTGGTGACTGCCGAAGTGCCGCCTGCGCCGATGACGCGCACGCAGCGCCAGGCTTCGGTGTCCTTTACGGCTGCTGTGGCTGCGGCAGTGGCGGCGAGCACGAACCAACCGCGCTACGGGGACGGCACCCGCTATAATGAGGGGGCGCGGTACGCTGTGACTGATCCCGTGACGCCGATCTCTGGCACGGCGAAGGTGAAGCTGGAGCTGGGCTCGCGTACCGACCCGGCGCTGGCAGCTTTTGGCGAGAGCCATGTGGCGGCAATCACGGGGAATGCGTGGTTCCCTACGCCGTTCCCCACGGCAGCGGACTTCGGCGCGGGGCTGGCAGAATTTGAAGCGGTGCTCTCGGCGCTGGAGAACCTGCGGCTGGAGACGAAGAACCTGACCTACCAGAAGGATCAGATTCGCAAGCGTTTTGAGTTCCTCTTTACCCAACGGGGAGCCTATGTGCAGTCGGTGAGCAACTCGAATGCGGATGTGATCGCGAGCGCGGGCCTCATGATCCGCAATGCGCCGGTGCCCGTGGGGGCGCTGCTGGCACCGCTGGGGCTGCGGGTGGAGCTGACGGCGTTCAGTGGCGAACTGGAGGTGCGCTGGAATACGGTGGCCGGGGCGAAGAGCTACGTGATGGAATGCGCGGAGGTGATCACTGGCGAGGAGCTGGTGTGGGTGCAGGTGAATGTGAGCGGCAAGCTGAACTACGTGGCGAAACAACTGACGCCGACGAAGCACTATGCCTTCCGCGTGGCAGCCATCGGCGGGACGACGGGCGTGAGCCCCTGGAGCCCGGTGGTGCAGAAGATGGCGTACTAGGGGGCCTCCCGGAGGGAGGTGAGCGGGTAGCCGGTGGTGCAACCACCGGGCTTGGCCCGTCCAAGGCGGGTCTTGCCCGTTGCGCCCTGGAAGGGCGCGAGAGACAACCGAAGGG
>JANOAR010000081.1:0-66825 GCA_031411235.1 Verrucomicrobiota bacterium
ATGGATCCACGAAAAGACGTCAAATACTCCTGAATAATCCAACGCCATGAAACCCTGGTTCTACGTCGATACCGAGCGCCAACGCCACCAAGTCACTGAAGATCAACTCCAGTCGCTCGTGCAGAGCGGCGTCATCCGGCCCGAGACGCTGGTGTGGGCCGAAGGCCTCGCCACCTGGGCTCCTGCGGGGCAGACGCTGCCGCAGTTGTTTGGCACAGCCTCGGCTGTCCCGCCGCCGCCGATGCCTGGCGGGCCGCCTGCGATGCCGATGAAGTCGCACGACGTGGACTACGAGATCCTGGGCAATGAGATGCAGATCGTGGAAATCGAGCTGGATCCCGGCGAGACCGTCATCGCCGAGGCAGGTGGCATGAACTACATGGAGGACAACATTCAGTTCGAAACCAAGATGGGCGACGGCTCCGCTGCGAGCGGTGGTGGCTTCCTCGGGCTGTTGAAAAATGTCGGCAAGCGCGTGCTCACGGGCGAGTCCATTTTCATGACCCACTTCACCAACAAGGGCAGCTCTGGCAAGAGCCGCGTTGCCTTTGCCGCGCCCTACCCTGGCAAGATCATGCCACTGAAACTCAGCGACTACGGTGGCGAGATTTTATGTGAGAAGGATGCCTTCCTCTGCGCCGCGTATGGCACCGCCGTGGGCATCGCCTTCCAGAAGAAATTCGGAGCGGGTCTTTTCGGCGGCGAGGGTTTCATTTTGCAGCGGCTCACGGGCGATGGCATGGCCTTCATCCACGCGGGTGGCACCATCGTGAAAAAGGAACTGCGCGGCCAGACGCTGCGCGTCGATACGGGCTGCTTGGTTGCCTTCACCAAAGGCGTCAACTACGACATCCAGCGTGCGGGTAGCCTGAAGAGCATGTTCTTCGGCGGCGAGGGCTTGTTTCTCACCACGCTGAGTGGCCACGGCACCGTGTGGTTGCAGAGCCTGCCCTTCTCGCGTCTCGCGGATCGTATCCTGGCCAATGCCCCCAGCGCTGGTGGGGCCAGCACGGGCGAGGGTTCGCTGCTCGGCGGCGTGGGGCGGTTGCTGGGTGGGGACTAGGATTTTCGGGAACTGCTCCCGCGCCTCGTTTGCTTTGACAAACCAAGCTCCCGCGACACACTGCCCGCCCGATTTGCCGGGTAGCCTTCAATCGCTCGTCGCCCCTTGAAAAACATCCTCTTTGTCTGCACTGGAAACACCTGCCGAAGCCCTATGGCCGAGGGGTTGTTTCGTGAGCTAGTGAAGGGCCGCAGCGACTACACCATTACTTCCGCAGGTGTCGCGGCCAGCCCTGGAGCCCCCACCACCAAGCACACGCTGGACATCCTGAAGGAGCGCGGCGTGGACACGGCGGGCTTCGTCAGCAAGCAGGTCACGCAGGAGATGATCGACGTCGCGACGCACATCTTCGCGATGACGGGCTACCACATCGACATGCTCGAAATGGAGTTCCCAGGGGCTGCGCAGAAGGCTTATCTTGTCACCGAGTTTTGCCCCGATGACACCTACCGCGAAGCCGACGTGCCCGACCCCGTGGGCGGCCCGCGCCGCGAGTACAACGACACCCGTTTCATCTTCGACAAGGTGCTGCCCAGCATCGTCGGCTTCATCGACAAGACCTGGAAAACAGACAACAGCACCGAGCCAGATACCCGCGCAACGCCCAACCCCACCGAGCCCGCCATGAGCACTAGCAGCAGTCAAAAAATCGCGATTGGTGCCGACCACGGCGGCGTGGAATTGAAAGACGCCGTCGTCGCTCACTTGCGCGCTGAAGGCCATGCGGTGAGCGACCTGGGCACCCACGGCGGATCCAGCGTGGACTACCCGGACTTCGCCGATCACGTGACGAGCCGCGTGCTCAGCGGCGAGGCCGATGCAGGCATCCTCGTCTGCACCACGGGCATCGGCATGAGCATTGCCGCCAATCGCCACCCTGGCATCCAGGCCAGCCTCGTCGCCGACAAAGAAACCGCCCAGATCACCCGCGAGCATAACAACAGCAACGTCCTCGTGCTCGCAGGAAAAACCACGACCCCGGTCCAAGGCATCGCCATCGCCGATGCTTGGCTGAAGACACCCTTCGCTGGTGGTCGCCACGGACGCAGAGTTGACAAAATGAACACCCCAAAAGCCGCCCTCGACATCCTTGCCGCCACCGACCCCGCCATCGCCGCCATCATTCGCGGCGAAGAGTATCGCCAGCAGAACAACATCGAACTCATCGCCAGTGAGAATTTTACCTCGCGGGCTGTGATGGCTGCGCAGGGCTCGTGCCTGACGAATAAGTACGCCGAGGGCTACCCCGGCAAGCGTTGGTACGGCGGCTGCGAGGAAGTCGATAAAGCGGAGCAATTCGCCATCGACCGCGTGTGCCAACTCTTTGGTGCCAAGTATGCCAACGTGCAGCCGCACTCGGGCTCGCAGGCCAATGCTGCCGTCTATTTCAGCGTGCTCCAACCCGGCGATAAGGTGCTGGGAATGAACCTCGCCCACGGTGGCCATTTGACCCACGGCAACCCCGCGAACTTCAGCGGACGCTTCTACAAGTTCTGCCAGTACGGCGTCCGCCAGTCCGACGAACGCATCGACTACGATGAACTCGCCGAGGTCGCCAAGCGCGAGCAGCCCAAGATGATCACAGCTGGGGCCAGTGCCTACCCGCGCATCATTGATTTCAAGCGCATGAGCGAGATCGCCAAGAGCGTCGGCGCTTATCTCTTTGTCGATATGGCGCACATCGCTGGCCTCGTCGCCGCAGGCGTGCATCCCTCGCCGATGGAACACGCGGACTTCGTGACGAGCACCACGCATAAAAGCCTGCGCGGCCCACGCGGTGGCATCATTTTAACCAACCACGAAGACCTCGCGAAGAAGATCAACAGCCAGGTCTTCCCCGGTATCCAAGGCGGCCCGCTGATGCACGTCATCGCGGCTAAGGCGGTGTGCTTCCTGGAGGCCCTGCGCCCCGACTTCATCGAGTACCAGAAGCAAGTTGTCGCCAACGCCGCTGCTCTCGCCGCTGCCTTGGCCGGGCACGGCTACCGCATCGTCAGTGGCGGCACGGACAACCACTTGATGCTCGTCGATCTCCGCCCGCAAGGCTTGAACGGCAAGGTCGCCAGCGAGACGCTTGACCACGCAGGCATCACCGTGAACAAGAACGGCATCCCCTTTGATACCGAGAAGATCACCCTCGGTGGCGGCATCCGCGTCGGCACCCCAGCCGTGACGACACGCGGCATGAAGCAAGCCGAGATGAAGCTGATCGCCGACTGGATGCACAAGGCGCTGACGCACAAGGACGATGCCAGCGTGCTGGCCGCGATCCGTGCCGAAGTGGCTGCGGTGAATCAGCGGTTTCCTCTGCCTTGAGCTTTTGCTTAGCATCATCCTTCGCTGCGAGGCGGGCAAAGATCTGCTCCTTGCTCTAACGCTCGCCTCGCCCACTGAAGTGCGTTGAGTGTCCAGATGATCGGATAAAGTTGCTCGTGGTACCAGAGCCGGGCGAAGTAGAGGCCGATAGGGCTGGGGGAGAAGTGGCTGCCGTCTTGGGTGGCTTCGAGGAGGTAATTGGCTGCGGCGATGAGGCGCTGCGGTTCATGGTGGGCGGCGGCTAAGGCGTAGCGGGCTAGGGCTTCGAGGGCGACGGCGGTTTCTTCGAGGCTTGTTGGTGCGTTTTTGCTGCCGCCCCAGCCTCCATTTTCCTGCTGCTGGGTGCAGAGCCAGGCGACGGACTTGGTGAGTAAAGGATGGCTGGCGAGTGTGCCTGCGGCGCAAAGCCCGGTGATCACCTGGGCGGTGCCATAGACGGGGTTTGCTTCATTGGGGCTGTGCTCGTTGCCGAACCACAGAGGCTCCCAATGGCCGTCTTTCTGCTCGTCTTCGAGGTAGTCGAGTGCTTGGTCGATGGCGGCTGTGATTTCCTTTGGATCACCGGGATCGAGATGGGCCTGCCACTTGCCCCAGGCCGCGAGAGCGTGGGCCGTAAGCTCGGGCGAGCTGCGGTCGAAGGGCAGGGTGCCCCAGCCTCGGCAGAAGGTGGGGATGCCGCCGTCGCGGTTTTGCAGGTCGTACAGCCACTTGGCTCCGGCTTGCGCGGCGGCGAGGGACTCGGGGCTCGGCTCATTGCCGGGCTGGTCAAGATTTTCGAGATGGGCCAGGGCGATCATTGCACCAGCGGTGTCGTCGGCATCGGGCACGCCACCGGGGAGATCAGTCCAGGCCCAGCCGCCGGGCGCGGCATGGGTGAAGGGGTGGGTGCTGCGGTACTGCTGGCCGAGGAGCCAGTCGCGGAGTGTGGCGGAGGTCGTGGTTTCGCCAGCGGCGAGGGCTTTCACCGCGAGCGTGGTGCCCCACGTCGCGAGATTCGTGTCGATGGGCCAACTGCCGTCAGGGCGCATGGAGCGACGCAGGAAATCGACAGCGAGAGGCAGGGCGGGGTGGTAGAGGTCGCCCGCGCCGGCGAGGGCCATCGTCACGAAGCTGGTGAGTGGCGTGGCCTCCAGGTAGCCGCCACTGCGGGGCTGTAAGGTGTGCAGCATCGGGCGCACACGTTTCCAGGCCCAGCGGCGCAGCCAATAGAAAGGGGAGAGCCGCGAGGGAGGGGCGAGGTGAAAGCGGGCATGGCCGATGGCGATGAGCGCGGGCAGGGCGTAGCTGACGACAGGCAGGCCGATGGCTCCGAACCAAGCTCGGGGCAGCACGGCCAGCTCGAAGGGCAGGGGAATCACCTTGCGCCAGCCGTTATCGCCGAGGCGTCCGCAGAGGGTCGCCAGCATGAGGATGGGCACGGAGAAGGTCTTATCTTTGCCGTAACGGGCGATGACGGCGCGGGCGATGGCCTCGGGAGCGAGGCTGCCGACAGCTCGGACAAGCCAGTCCTCGCAGGCTTGCATGGCGCGCGCGTGTCCGGGAAGTTCGGGTGTGAGCCTTGCCACGAGCCCCAGAGCCGACCAGACGAGCAGCGTGGTGGAGAGGTTGCTCTTGCTCACAGCAGTGTCGCCCCAGCCGCCATCGGTGTTTTGGTGGTCGAGCAGCCACTGCGCCCCGGCTTCCAAAAAAGACCGATGAGCCGTCGAGTCCACAAGGCCTAGGGCGACGATGGCGGTCGCCGTGGCGAGGGCGCTGCTGGAGAGCTGGCCCTCCCAGTGGCCGTGGGCACCTCGCAGAGAGAGCAGGTGACTGCGAGTGCGGGAGATGACGGCGTCCAGGCGGTGAAAGTCCATGTTGCTCGGCCATGGCATGGGGCAGCCGGGATTTCCAGTGGGTAAAGTCACTGTTGCTGCTAAAAAAATGAAAATAGCTCACTTTAGGTTTGACCCAAACCTACCATTTCGATCAATATCACGCCCCCCGACTTTTCCCTTCAGTATTGCCAGACGCTCTCCCAGTTGCTGGCAATCCTGTACCGCACAGTCACACATGCCCTGCCCAGCCTCCACCAACCAACCTAGCTACCATCAGGGTTTACCCCCTGCTGCCGTGGCCAAGTTAGCCATGGCATGGGGTTCCCTAACTTCAGCAAAGGATGCTGTTTTTGGGCTGGTTTATTATTCAGGAGTTCCCGCTGCCAAGCTCTCCCTCGTTATTTTTAATCGTCATCTGCGCCTCGGCTAACCACCGTGGGCCTACCCCGCCAAGACTACCCCTTTATGAAGACACTACGTCACCACCGCAAACCCATCGTATGGCTCATGATCTGCCTCATGGCAGTCTGGATGCCTGGGCCTATGGCACGCTCTGCAACGCTCACCTGGGATCCCGGTGCCGGAATATGGGATGTGACCAATGCGAAGTTCAACGCGAGCAGCGTGATCTGGAATAACACGACAAATGCTCGTGACATCGCGGTGTTTGGCACCACCGGCGGTGCTGTCACCCTGGGCGCACCGATCACGGCGGGGCGCTTGGTTTTTAATACCAGCGGTTATTCATTGGTGGGCGGTGGCAACGCATTGACGCTGAATGGCACGGGCTATAGCGCGACAAGCAGCGCTCCCATCGGCATCACGGCTGCGGCGAGTGCTTCGATCTCGGCGGATACAATCCTGGGAGCCTCGCAGAACTGGGGTGTGACCTCGCTTTTCACCACCCTCACGCATAGTGGTATCATCAGCGATGGTGGGCTGGGCTATGGCATTGCGAAGGATGGCCTGGGGCGGTTGCAACTCACGGCGGCCAACACTTTCACCGGGCAGTTATCCGTGATAAATGGCACGCTGGTTGTGACGAATCCCAATCAACTTGGTGCGGGAACCTCTGCTGTTCAGGTCGGCGGGGATCGCAATACGTTTGGCGGCACGATCCAACTGGCCTCGCCCACGCCCGCCGGGACGGGTCTCACGGTGACGCGGAATTTCTTCCTCACGGGAGCGGGCGGTGCGCCTGGCAATGCGATCACCACGGGCTTATTTGCGCTGGGGCAGGGATCGCTCGTCAGCGTCGGGAACAATACACTCTCGGGCAGTGTGACGACGGGCAGTTTTGTGGAAAATCGCATCACTCAGAATTCGGTGGCGGGCACACTCTCGCTTACTGGCCCTGTGACGATTGGCACCGGGGTGGACACGCTTTTGGTGGGCGCAGGGAACTTTAATGTGTCGGGCGCATTTGCCGCTTCCACAGGCCGCTTGATCAAGGCCAACTACGGTACCTTCGGCACGACGAACACTCTCGTACTGAGTAACGCCGCGAACGCCTTCTCAGGCGGCCTGCGCATTGACGCGGGCACGGTGCGTGTGTCGAACGGCGGTGCCCTGGGCACTAGCGTGGCTGCTGCTGCGATTGAGTTCAACAATGGCACCGCGGCCAACGCGGTGCTGGAAGTGCGCACCGATGCGACCAACCTCGCATCCTTCAATACCAAGAACATCAGCGTGGCGACCAACAACGGCACGGTGCTGGTGGATCGTGCCATCGGTGGCTATGGCGCAGGCAATCTAAACCAAGTGGTCGATTTCGGTGCGTTCACCTTCGGCGCTTCCAATAAGGCTATCGCGCTTAACGGTCGCAATGGCTACGGATTCAGCATCGGCACGCCGGGCACTAACATGGGTGGCAATGGAGCGGGCGACTCGTCGATCACCCTGGGCAGCGTCAATGGCACCGTTATCTTCGATGGTAATATCACCGTCGGCGGCGATGCGACCACGCGCACCTTCACCTTTACCACAGCAGGCGATATGACCCTGAATGGCAGCGTGCTGGTAGGCTCGGCGGGCGCACACGTTTGGACGAAGGCGGGCACAGGCACGCTGCTGATGTCGGGCACGGCTGGCACGACGACATCGCTGAAGACGATCAACGCGGGCACCTTGTCGATCAATGGCTTCGGAGCCTTCAACCTCGCGGCTCTGACGGGTCGTATCAACATGACGGGCGGCACGCTGAACTACCTCGGCGCAGCGGGCACAGGTGCGGGTGAAACGATCACGACCAAGACCATTTTGCTCAATGCGACGAACACCTTCATCACCACCAACCAGACCGGCACTGCCCCCACGGCCCTGGTGCTAGCGAGCAATCTTTTGTCCAACGGCGTGGCAGCGAGGAACCTGTATCTGGGTGGTTCGAGCAACCTGAACAACGACATCCAAGCCGTCATCGCCAACAACAACCTGGGCACCAACGTCATCAAATATGGCTCGGGCACTTGGCAGATTGATACACCTGCTGCGGCCAACTACGGTGTCACTGTCGCGACTCTGGCCGCGACGGCTGCCATCACTACCAGCAGCCTTACGGTTGCGGATACCTCGACCCTCGTCATCGGTCAGCCCGTCTCGGGCGCGGGCATTGCCTTCGGCACGGTGATCTCGGATATCACCAGCGCCACGACTTTTGGCATTAACCAAAACACCACTGCTGCGGTGACCTCGGTGACTCTCGCGCCTGTGTCTGGGGCGACGACGGCAGTGAGCGTCACCGCCAATGCTGCCAACGTGCTCACGGTGGCTAGCACCGCAGGCTTGGTACCAGGGCAACCCATAAGCGGCACAGGTTTACTGGCAGCGGATGGGTGGTTCGTCAGTGCGATTAACAGTGCAACGACCTTCACCGTCGCCAACTCCACCGGCACAGCGGCACTGACGGGGACTACCGCAGCGAACGGCACACAAACCCCTGGATCAAGCGTCAACTTCGGTGGCAATCTCACCATCGCGGGCGGCACCATTCGACTCAATCCCACCTCGGCTGCCGCCAATGTTTTCAACAATGGCAGCAACGTCATCTTCAACAGTGAAGCGGTCGTCGTCGGCAATGGCGTCGCGGGGGGCACGCTGAATTACATCGGCTTCTCCACGGGTAGCTCGGAGACGCTGGGCGTGCTGACAACCACGGCTGGTGCTGGCACGGTGCGTATCACACCGACGGCGGGCATCAACGCACTGACGTTTGGCTCGATCACCGCGCCTGCCATTGGCACGGGCTTGAACTTCGACATCCCTGCTAGCCCCGGCACCAACAGCGTCAGCCTCACCAAGACGGCGATTGGCCTCGTCAATGCTCATGCTTATTACAATGGGGCCGACTTCGCCTTCTCGCCTGCCGCTACCAACTCGACGCTGCGTGCGCCTGTTTATGGCACAGATGCCACCTTCACAGCCGTCAATACGCTGACTGCCGCAACCAACGTGGCGATCAACGCCAATGCTGCAAGCGGTGCGCTCGCCTTGACTTCGCTGAAGATCTCTGGTGCCTCGACCTTAACGCTTTCCGGTGCTCTCACCGTGGGTGGCGCGACGGGTGGCGGCATTCTGCAAACGGGCGGCGCAGGCATCATCACAGGTGCGGGTGGCGTGACGACCAACAGCGCGGGTGACCTCGCCATTCGCGTGAATGGCAGCGGCGACTCGCTCGACCTCAACACCGCCATCGCCGCGACCACCACGGGTGGCCTTACCAAAAATGGTGCGGGCGTCTTAATCCTCAGTGCCGCCAATTTGCAGCTCGGCACAACGACCATCAACGAAGGCACCGTGAGGCTCTCCGGTGTAGGCACGCTCAGCGGTGCGGGTCGTCCATTGTTGATCCGCCAAGATGGCGTCTTGGATCTCAATGGCGTGAGCACAGGCACGGCGATCAGCACCTTTAATGGCGCGGGCCGAGTGACGATCAGCACGGCTACGGCGGCGACTCTTTCGATTGGTAACACCGTCACGACTAACGGCAGTGCGGGGCTTTTCTCCGGCATATTGGAAGACGGCTCGGGCACCCTGAGCACCACCTTCACCACAGTGAATGCCACGGCTGGCAATAACACCACCTACTCGCTCTCCGGCCTGAACACCTACACGGGTGCCACCACGCTGACCAAGACCACAGCGGGCAACTTGACTCTTGCCACCAACAGCCTCGCCAACATCGGCACAGCCAGCGGCATTGGCCGTGGCAACAGCGCGAGCGTGGCGACCAACCAAGCCAGTCTCGTGCTCGATGGCGGCATCCTGCTCTACACAGGCTCCAGTACCAACGGCATCTTCCAGGCCACGCAGACGCCCTCGGTGTCGATCAACCGCCTCTTCACCCTCGACGCGGGTGGCGGCACCATTCAGTCCTCGGGCACCTTTGGAAACAACATCGTCACGGCAGCAGGCGCAGCGAATAATGCAACGCTGGTCTTCAACAACAGCACCAATCCACTGGCCTTCTCGGGCACCGTCGGAGCGCGCACACTGACCCTCGGTGGCACTTCCACGGGCGACAATGAAATGGGCATCCAACTCATCGAGAGCGGCGGCTACACCTTGGCTGTGACCAAGGCCGACGCTGGCCTCTGGGTGCTGAGCAACACCGCCAACGCCTACACGGGCGCGACCAGCATCACGGGCGGCGCACTGCGCGCCAACTACAACGGCCTTGTCACCCTGCCTACCACGAGCAACCTGCGCCTCAGTGGCAGCGGTGTATTTGAAAGCTCGGGCAGTTTCACCCAAACCATCGGCACGGCAGCAGGCAATGTGCAATGGACGGATGCCGTTGGCACGGCTGTCAATTCCAGCGGTGGTTTTGCCGCCTCTGAGTCCAAGCTCACCGTCAACTTCGGCGGAGCCAATGCCCAGCAAACTTGGGGCACGGGCGGCATTGGCAATGGCACGGGAGCGCTTGTTTTGAACTCGACCACGGGGCTTTCCGAGGTGGAAGTAACCAACCCCATCAACCTCGGCTCCGCTTTCACCGCGACTCGTCTCATCACCGTCAACGACAACACCACCACGGGCACCGACTTCGCCACGATCTCCGGCGTCCTCAGCGGCACCGCCAACACCAACATCAATGCCGTCACCAAAAATGGCGCGGGCGTGCTCGCGCTCACGGGTGCCAACACCTTTGTAGGCGCAGGCACAGGCGCGGCCTTCGATCTCCAGCAGGGCACGCTTGTTATTTCTTCCTTTGCTTCTGGCGCTGCCCTCGGTGATGCCTCATCGCCCACCACCACGGGCCGCCTTTTGCTCACCAGCACGTCGGCGAATACTCCCCTTCTACAATACATCGGCACGGGTGAAACCGTCACTCGCCGGGTTGACCTCGCAGGCGTGCAGACTGCTGCCAGCACCGTGCGCATCGACGCCAGCGGCAGCGGCCCATTGAAGCTCACCGACGTGGCGAGCACCTTCACCGGAGCCTTCACCCGCACGCTGGAAATTCGCGGTGTCAGCTATGACTTCAATGAAATCTCTGGTGCCTTGACCAATAGCGGAGCAATTGTGCTAGCCGTGTCCAAACAAGACGCTGGCTTTTGGGCACTCACCGGCAACAACACCTACACGGGTGGCACCACCGTTGGCGGTGGTACGCTTGGTATTGGCACCAATACCTCTGTCGGCACGGGTAACATCACTCTCAGCAATGGTTCCATCCAAGCCTTGAATTCAGATCGAGCCTTGTCGCTTGGGCTTACCATCGCCTCCAACACCACTGGCACCCTTACGGGCAACAACTCCTTTTCCTTCACCGCAGCCACGGCCTTGACCGCTACTAGCGGTAACAACTCCACCTTTGCGAACTTCCTACCAGCGGGTAAAAGCGCTACCTTCACGGGCATCATCACCCAGGGCGACACGGGAACCGCACGCACGCTGACCTTCAACGGAACAGGCGTCACTAACTTGATTGGCCCCATCCAAAACAACACCGTCGCTCACGCCTTCACTTTTAACATGGGGGCCTCAGTGCAATTTGGCCCAGGCACCGTGAACATTGGTGGCTCAACCGCCAACACCTGGTCTGGCTCGGCTAACGTTACGACGGGTATTGTCAGCCTCAACAAAGTCGGCTCTTTGACCCCCTTAGGCACGGGTAATTTGAACCTCAATGGCAATGCCTTCCTGCAAAGCACCGTCGCCATGACAGGCACTGATAAAATCACGGGCGGTAATGTTACCCTAGGTAGCGGCACCACAGGCGTCACCCTCACCACCCTCGGTGCCCAGGCCATTGAATTTGGCTCAGCGCTCTTCCAGCAGACCGATGCCAGCAGCACCCTCAACATCAGCAACACGGGCGGCGTGCTCTTCTCTGGCGCTGCCTTCAACCTCACCTCCAACGCCACCGCACGCACCTTGACCGTCACAGGCACGGGCAACCTCACCGTCAACGGCATCATTGGGCAAAACGGGACTAATGCTGGCTCCATCACCAAGAACGGCAGTGGCACTCTCACCGTCGGTGCCACGGGCTCGGTCAACACCTTCACGGGTTCGATCGCCCTCAACGCAGGCACCATCAACGCTACCAATACCACCGTCGCCACGAACCAACTTGGAGCAGGCGTCCTCACCCTCGGTGGCGGCACGCTGAACTTGATCAAGACCGATGCCACCACCTCCTCGCAGACCTACGCCAGCACTACCATCACCGCTGCGAACACCAGCAATCTCGGCGTCAGCACCAGCGGCAGTGCCAACCTCACTGCCAACCTTGGCGTCATCACCCGCACGGCGGGCACAGGCGGCACCACACTATTTACTCTGCCCACCGCAGGTGCGATCAATGTTAGCACCACCACCCTGGGCAACTGGGCCATCATCAACAACGCAGGCAACTACACCGTCGCTGCCAAGGACGGCTCCAACAACCTTATCTCCGCCACCATCGCCACGAAAGACAGCGTCGCGACATGGCTCGCCGCAGGCACGGAAAACATCAGCGACAGCGCAGGCTTCACGGGCAGCTTCGTCAGCACGGGCACTGCAGGGGCCAATTCCGTGCGCTTCAACACCGCCGCAGCCTCGGCTCTGACCATCGGAGCAGGCTCAATTTTAAACATCACGGGTGGTAGCACCAGCTTGCCCGGTGCCATCATTGTCACCCCCACCGTCGCTGCCAACGCCGCCTCCATCTCCGGCGGCGTGCTCACCAGCTTCAGCGGTGAACTCATCATCAACCAGTATAACACCGGTGCCGACTTCACCATCTCCTCGCGCCTCAGCAACGCCTTCAACGGCGGCGGTACCCCGCAAACCTTGGCCCTCACGAAAACGGGCGCAGGCACCTTGCTCATCAGCAACGCAGGCAACGACTACACAGGCATCACCTACCTTAACGAAGGCACGATCAAAATCAGCGGAGGCAACGCCATCCCTGATCGCTCTACTTTACTGATCGCCAACAAAGCCAACGCCATCTTTGACCTCAACGGCAGCAATGAAACCATCGGCACACTCCAAGGCGGCGGCTACCTGGGCGGTGGCACCCCAGCGCCTGGCGGGCAGATCGGCAATTCCGGCGCGGCCACGGTCGGCGGTCTCGTCGCCATCGGAGCCAACACGCTGACCATCAATCAAAATGCAAGCACGACCTATGCCGGGGCCATCACAGGCAGCGGTGCCTTGGTGGTGCAGGGAGCACTCCCCGCCACCAACTTGAACACACTCACGTTCCAATCCGCCACCAACAGTTTCTCAGGTAGCCTCACCATCATCAATGCCCAAGTCTCACTGAGCAACGGCACGGGCCTCGCTGCCAGCAACGCCGTCGCCAACCTCGCCAACGTCGGGGCCATCGCCATCCGCAATGGTGGCGGCCTTTCCATCGACAACACGGGTTCGCTCATCGCCAACCGCATCAATGATGCCTCGGCCATCACCTTATTGAACACCCCCGCGAGCGCCACCGTCGCCACTGTCGGCCTCTCCACCAACACCGACCAAGCCGCTGCGACCACCACTTCCCTGCGTCGCGAAGCCGTCGGTGCTGTGACCTTAGCAGGCGGCAGCAACACCCTGCGCTCCGTCACCGCCACGGCCAATGCCAACCCCGTGCTCGCCATTGCCAGCCTCACCCGCAGCAACACTTCCACACTCACCGTGCTCGGCACCAATCTCGCATCGCCCTTCGCGACCAGCCGTGGCGACGTTACCGTGACGGATGCCACCAACGTCACTGGAGCCAACCTCATCGGCGGTGGAGCCACCATCAACGGAGCCACGGGTGCCGTCGTGCCCAACATTAGCATCCTGCCCTGGGCCAATGCGCAGTCCGTCGGATTAAGCGTCGCGGCTGGCCCCATCGGCAATACCTTTGTCACTTACAGCACCCTCGGCGGTTTCGGCAACGGCTTCCGCGCCCTCGACCTCACCACTGAGTATGAACAACTCGTCGCGGCAGGCGGAGTCACTGTTGCCAATAACGTGCGCTACTCGGGTGCAACCAACCTCACCCTCACTGGCATAGGCCACACGATGAACTCGCTGCTCGTTGATAATACCGCCGCCACGGCCTCCCTTCCCATCACTCTCGCTGGTTCCGGCGCAGGTGATTCGCTCAATGTCGCCAGCGGTGCCTTCCTCTTCACGGGCTCGGCCACGCCACAGCCGATTGTGATCAGTGGCTTCGGCGCAGGCATCACCACGGGCACTAGCGAATACATCTTCCACCAAAACAATACCGCCGCCGCTGGAGTCACTATCTCTAGCCCGCTGACGAGTGCCGCTGGCATCACCAAATCCGGCCCCGGCCTGCTGCGCCTCATTGGCAGCAACACCAACCTCACTGGGCCGATCATCGTCAACCAAGGCCAGCTCAGCTATGACACCCCTGCCGCCATCAATAACCTCGGGATCACCCTCGCAGGTGGCAATCTCGGGCTCAGACATGATGGTAATGGCAACGTCAATCCCGACGTGATTGCCATCGCTGGCACAACGTTAACTTTTGCTGCTGGCATCGACTCCGGAATCATCGTGGATCGCCTTGGCAATGGCAGTACCACTGGCGCTGGGTTGTTCCAGACGGCCTCCAACAAAACCCTTCAGTTCAATGGCAGCATCGCGGGCCTGACCAACCAAGTCCTCACCCTTACCAACAACAACGGTTACGGCTTGGATTTTACCAGTAACGTCGCTCTCTCCGGCTCAAGTGCTCCAACATTTAACGTGCTGACAGCCTCTCTATCCACCGCGACCCAGGGCTTCACCATCTCCGGCGTGCTTTCCGGTGGGCTGACTGGCGGCATCGCCTTGGTCAAAAACGGCCTTGGCACCCTCGCCCTCACCAACGCCGCCAACACCTTTGGCAATGCTTCCACCATCGACGTGCAAAACGGTGTCCTCGCTGCCAGCAGTGGGGGTGCGCTCGGTGCGAACACCAATGTCATCCTGCTCAATCCCGGCCCCGGTCTCGCCGCCACTTTCCGCGCCACAGAGAGCTTCACCCTCAATGGCACTACCGCCTCGCTTGCCGCAGGTGCTCTCAGCGCAGGTGATGCCCACCGCATCGAAGTCAATGTTGGCAAGACTTTGACCATCACCTCCAACATCAATACCACCCTCGCTCCGAACGCAGCCTTCCAGAAAAATGATGCGGGCACCCTCGTGCTCAGTGGCTCGATGACAGGCTACACGGGCGCTTTCACGGTTAACCAAGGCATACTCGAAGTGACCAGCGCCACCGCCCTCGGTGGCGGCAGCATCGTCGTCGGCACCACGGCCAATGGTGGCGCAGCGCTCTATCTGAGCGGTGGCATCACCCTCGCCACGCCAATCACTCCGCAAGGTGCAGGCGGCACGGGCTTGCCTCTCGGCGGTATCAATTCAGGCGGCCAAGTGCGCGGTGTCAGCGGCAACAACACCCTTACCGGGCCGATCAACATGCTGCTTGATGGTGGCCTCGGCGCAGCGGCGGGAGCGACTCTCAACATCAACGGCACTATCGTAGGCGGCAACAACCGCCAAATCACGTTCGTCGCTGATGGCAGCGTTAACGTCAACACCGCCATCCCCATTTCGTTTGGCCTCAACAAGTATGGCGCGGGAACCTTGACTCTCAGTGTTGCCAGTCCTTCTCTCATTTCCACCGCAGGCGCGATCCTCAACAACGGCCTCACCGTCCTCAACAGCAACGGCACCCTCCCTGGGGCGGCCCTTTGGAACATCCGCTCGGGCTCAACTCTGCGGCTGGATAACTCTGGCACCAACGTCAACAACCGTCTCTACGATGGCACCACGTTGCGCCCTATGACCTTGTCCAACGGCACGCTGAACTTCATCGCCAATGGCAGCACGCCGTCGTTCGATAACCTCGGCGCACTCACCTCCGCGCATGGAGCAAACAACATCAGCCTTACCAATAGCGGTTCGGCGGCCAGCACGCTCACCTTTGCCAGTATGGCTACGGTTGGCGGCGGCTCCGTATTAACCGTGAGCAGTGCCTCGGGCAAAACCATCAGCAGCGCTGATGCCGCCGTTTTCTTCACTGCCGCGCCTACGCTCACCCCAGCGACCACAGGCATCATCCCTCGTGCCGTTATTGTTGATGCCACAGGCACCAACTTCGCCAGCTACAACAGCAATGGCACAGGCACCAACCTGTTAGGCCTTCAGGGTTATTCGGGTTATGACGGAACCGCGATTGATGCCTTCCAAATCTTGGTGAACTTCCCTCCTGCACCCACCACGACGAATGTGGTCACCTTCCTCACCACCACGGATCAAGTGGTTTCAGGCCTCAACCTCAGAGCCATCAACGCCTTGAAAATCTTGGGGCCAGATGTGGATGTAACCTTCGCTGCAACAGGTGGCAACCAACTAGCGCTCGCCACGGGTAACCTCCTCGTCACGGGCGGCGGCACCAACTCCATCGGCAGCGCAGGCTCCGTCATGAGCTTCGGGGCAACCATCACCGCTGGTACCGAAGGCGCACTACTGGTGGACACTGGTACTACCTTGAACCTCAACGGAGCCTTTGCGAACGTGCAGAACGTAACCAAGGGTCTCGGGGGTGATCTCAACATCAACACCAAGCAGTTCTTCAATACCGGGGCCAACTACTTCACCGTGCTCGGTGGCACCACCAAGCTCGCTGGTGGCGACAACACCCTCTGGCAGGGTGTGCAAGGTGGAACTCTTGGCCAGTATCTTTCGGTCGGCCCTGGCGCTACTCTGGATCTGAATGGCACGGTGCAAATGATCGGCGATCTGCGCTCTCCCAACAGCAATGGTTTTGCAGGTTCGGGCGGCATCATCACCTCGGTCGCCCCCTCCACCTTCGCTAGTTTCAACATTGCCTCCAACTGGGGCGGGCAGATTACCGGAGCCATCACCTTCAATAAAATGGGCAATGCTGCTCTCGCCTTCTATAGCGACAACACCTATACCGGGGCAACGCTCATCAATGGCAATAACCTCAATTTGATCGACTCGGGGCGCCTCTCTGGCACCAGTGCGCTGATCATTAGCCACGCCTCATTTTCGCTGAACGACAATGGCTTCATGAGCATGACGGATCGTGTCAATGACGCCGCGCCCATCACCCTCCGCGGCGGTGCCATCACCCTCACGGGGCGCGACAACACAGCCACCACGGAAACGCTTGGCACACTCAGCATTGAGCAAGGCAACAATAACATTACCTCCGTCCCGAGCACGATCGGTGTGCGCTCGGCGGTGCTGAGTTTTGGCAACGTCACCCAAAGCAACGGTGCCGTGCTCAACCTCAACAGCGCGACGGGTCAAATAGGCAGCGTGGGCCGCCTTATCTTTGCCAATGGAGCCTCGTTGCTAACCAACAACATCGTGCCCTGGGCCGTCAGCGGCGGCAGTGATCTCATCAGCTACGTGACACCGAATGCAGGCAACACCACGGGTGGCCTCGCTTCCTTGAATGCCGTTGGCTACGCGGGTTATGATGGCACCGCGCTGCCAGCGTTGAGCACTGCTGCTGGCAACTACAAAGTCGCCGCCAACGCCATCGCAGTCCCCTCCGGTGGACTCAATATCAACGCCTTGGTCATGGCCTCCGCCGCAGCCCAGAGCATGACCTTCGCCGCCGATACCGATGTGCTGAACCTCACCGCAGGCACCTTCCTGAAGACGGGTGCCTTCAACGCCAACCTAGGTGGCACAGTGGATAACGGACGCCTGACCGCTGGCGGCACGGCCAGCAGCGGCACTTCCGACCTTTACTTCTTCACCTTCAGCGCCAACCCCACGACCATCAACTCCCGCATCACCGACAACCCCAATGGGGCAAAGGTGCGCACCGTTTACACCTCCTACAACACCGCTGGCGCTACCACCATCACCAACGGCCTCAACAGCTACACGGGCGGCACCATTTTGAACGGCGGCAACAGTTTCCAGACCGTGCTCGACCTCAACGCCACAGGAGCGAATGGCAGCAGCGTTTCGGCCATCCCCCTCGCTACCATCGCCGCCGACTCCCTCGTCGTAAACAACTCGACGGTGCGCCTGCTGGCCAATAGCCAGATTCACAACAGCATCGTCCCTGTGCTCAATTCCGCAGGCATCTTGAACCTGAACGGCTTCAACCAAACATTGGCCGGTCTGAGCTTCAACAACGAAGGCTCGGCCACGGCGGCCAGCGTCACCCTGGGTACGGGCATTCTCACACTGACGGGCAACGTCACCGCCATCTCCTCGAATGCTGGCTCCATCGCCACGATCACTAGCACGGGTGTGGGCACGCTCGATTTGAACGGAGCCAATCGCACCTTCAACATCGCCCCTGTGACCATCAACGGCTCCACCAGCATCGCAGCCGTTACACCGACGCTCAGCGTCACGGCCCTCGTCAGCAGTAGCAGCAACAATGGCACCACGGGCATCGTCAAATCCGGCAGCGGCATCTTGAGCCTCGGCGCGACCACCAGCACCTTCGGCGGCGGGGTAAACCTCACCGCAGGTGGCTTGCAAATTGGCGCTAGCAGCGTCCCTGCGACGCGCAACCTCACCACTGGCTTGGCGGATCCCGTGGTGAGCGGCCCGCTCGGCACGGGCGTGCTCACCATCGCCTCAGGCACCTTCATTACCTCGTCGGCCTCGGCCAACGTGGTCAACAATGATTACGTCCTCGGCGGTAACAACCTCACCTTCCGGGGGCTCTTCAACGCCACCCTCAACGGTGCCACAACGCTGAATGCAGGTGTCACCACCATTACAGTTGATGCGCCACAAATGTCTGCCTTTCTCAACGGCCTCATCAATGGCGGGGGCACGGATAGCATCGTCAAGGAAGGCCTTGGCACCCTCGTCCTCGGCAGCAACAATCTCTTTGGCGGTGGCGTCACCGTCAACGCAGGTATCCTCGCCCTCGCGGGCATCAACGACGGCAGCACTGCCCCGATCCTAGCGGGCACAAGCGCCACGATCACCAGTGGCGGTATGTTGTCCCTGCTGAACAATGGCGCAGGCAGTGCCAGCCTTATTAGCTACGCCAACAGCATCATCGTTTCTGGATCGGCTGCAGCCGCCAATCTCAATGTGGGGCCTAACGGCGGAGCTAGCACCAACAACGTTATTGAAATCCCCACCCTCACTTTCAATGCCCTAGCGGGGGGGCAGATTCTCAACGTCTCCGCCGCCAACAACTACAGCCTGCGCCTGCTTAATATCACCAGCACAGGAGTGGCTCCGCAGATCAACCCCGCCCTCGGTACCACCGTCTTTGTCTTCGGCTACACGGGCGACAAACCCGTCAACATCGGCCAAGGCGCGTTGGTTTTCCCAGACCAGGTGCAAATCAATAACACCACGCTGCTGCCCACAGCTCCCGTTGTGCTCAGTGGTAGCTATCCGCTGATTATTTCCAAAGACACCTTCACCGCTGGTGAAGCCGCTGCTGCTGGCTTCACCGCAGGTGGTTTAAACGGCTCCTTCACCAGCTTGGCAGCGAATGCTGGCAGCATCCTCGGGACTAACGTGGCTGGCCTTGGCTACTCAGCTTCCGGTTTTGTCGCAGCGCGTCTCAATGATACGGCTTTGGCTAACCGGCCCCTCGCCACGACGGCAACCTTCGGTGGCGGCATTGCTAGCTATTCTGGCCTCATCAACATCACCACAGGTGGCAACTACAACTTCCGCACCGCCGTCGATGATGCCTCGGTGCTTTTCATTGATGGCGTCGCTGTCGTCAGTGACCCCACAGGGGCGCACGGCTTGCAGCAGGCCAGTGCGGCGGGCACGACCGTCTTCCTTGATGGTGGTCTGCACACCATCACCTTCAAAGCTGCCAACAACACAGGCGGCTCGGGTGGTTTCCAGGTGCTCTACTCCGGTGCAGATACGGGTAACCTCTTCCAGCCCATCGCCTCCAGCCGACTCTTCTCCAACGTCGGAGCCCCCACCATGGCGAATAACTACCTCGGTGCAGCCATCATCAACAACGACTACACCTTGGCTGCGGCGACCGGCGCCAATATCGACACCTTCGGCACTCAGTTTGGCGCGGTAGCCAACACACTGGATATTGGCAGCAACTCTGTGCTTACCGTTGCCAACGGCTCCACGGGCAGCTACGGCACGGGCTGGTTCGGTATCAGAGGCACAAGCAACATCGGCAATGCCGTCGTCATCAACCCCGGCAATACAGCCAACCAAGGTGCGGGCACTTTGAACCTCATTGGAGCAATCACGCAATCCGGCGCGGGTGCCGTCGATGCCTTGGTCAAAGCGGGTTCGGGAACCCTCATCCTTGGCGGCGACAATACCTCCACTTTCACGGGCGACCTGGTCGTGCAGAATGGCTTCCTGCAACTCAACCATGCGGGGGCACTCCCCTCCAGTTCAACGGGCACTACCATAGCCAACAATGGTGTTGGCGTGGCACTCGTGAATTCAACCACTAACTTGGGCTCTACCACGGTGTCGGTTTCCAGCACCACTGGATTGCAGGTGGGTATGGCCGTCACAGGCACAGGCATCCCCGTGGGAGCCTTTATTGTCAGCATTGCTGGAGCCAATGACTACGTCATCTCCGCTCCAGCCACTGCGTCTGGTGCAGCCAATGTCTCCCTCACCCACCTCTCGGCGGGCCAACTCGACATCAATGGCATCACGGGCGTGCTCGGCAACCTCACCATCAATGGCACAGGCTCGACGGTTCTGGCGACCACGACGCGTGCGGCTCTCTGGAATAGCAGCCCCAATGCTGCAAGCCTAGCAGGTATCCTCAGCCTCGGTTCCAGCGCCTCCGTCGGTGGCAATGGCGACCTTAGCCTAGGCGTTATCAACTCCATTCTGGCCAACACCCTCACCAAGGAAGGCACCAACACCCTGACCATCACCGCCGACAACTCCTTGTCCCTGCTCGGCCCCATCACGATTAATCGCGGTATTCTGAAAGTAGGCGACATCAATGCCTTGGGTAGCGCCACGGCTGTTGGCACGATTGCCTCCGGTGCCGTGCTCGATGCGAATGGCTTGAGCTTCACCAAAGCCTTGAACATCAACGGCGTTGGCTACGGCGGCTCGGGCAGCATCACGGGCTTTGGCTCGGTGAGTTCGCTTGGAGCCATCATCAACAGCTCCAACACCCCAGCCACCCTGCTTGGCAACGTCGTGCAGGCAGGGGCTTCGAGTATCGGCTCCAACCGCGTCAATGCCACCAGCGGCGTCGCTACCGCAGGTGACATCACCCTCACAGGTATCGTCAGCGGTGCCTTCCTCCTCACCAAGGTTGGCAGCAACACCCTCACCCTCCAGGGGGCCAATACCCAAACGGGCCTCACGGTCGCCCTGGGCAATGTCATTGTTAGTGGCGCAGGCAAGGCAACAGGCACCGTAGCAAGCACGATCACCGTCAACGCTGGCACGGCGTCAGGCCTGACGCTGGGCAATACCCTCACCTTTGACAACTCCGGCACAGCCACTTCCGACCGTGCAGGCGGCGGTGTCGCCGCTCACTCCATTAACCTCTCGGGCGGTAGCTTCTCGATCATCGGCAACGGCACTGGCGCGGTGAGCGAAGCGCTCGGCACGGGCAACCTCGTGATCAGCAACGCCTTCAACCTCGTCACCCTCACCAACGCGGGTCAGAACGTGCAGATCAGCACGACGACCACGGGCTCAGTCACACGCGCCACAGGCGGCACCGCCTTGATCCGTGGCACCAGTTTTGGTACAACGGCTGGCCCCGCAACCACCAACATCATCGTCGGAGCTGCCGTCGCGACCATCGGCCAGGCGGGTGCGAATGGCGCAGCCAACAAAGCTATTACGCCCTGGCTCATCGTCGATACCAGCACCACGGGTTCCGGCATCAGCTTCGCCGCGCTCGAAGGCACCGGTGGTAGCATCGGTCTGCGTCCGCTTAACACCGGAACCGAAATGAGCACACCCGGCGTGGGAACCGCTGTCGTGACCAGCAACAACAACCGTATCAACGCTGCGGTGAACGGCGGCGGCGCACTCACGGGTTACTTTGGCACCGTCGTCAACTCCCTCACCTTTGAAACGGGCGGCTCGCTCACCATCGAAGCCTTCCGAGACCTCCGCCTCGACTCCGGCGGTCTCCTCGCCAAAGCCTCCTCCACCATCTCCGGCGCAGGTGCCTTGAACGCCAACAGCGTCCGCGAACTCATCTTCCACACCGCAGGCTCAGGCACCACTCTGACCCTCGACGTGCCCCTCGGCGGTGCCGCCACCCCCACGACGGGCGGCTTCACCAAGTCCGGTGAAGGCACCGTCATCCTCAACAGCGCCACGGGTAACAGCTACACGGGCACCACCCGCCTCAACCTTGGCACCGTGCAGCTAAACGCTGCCGCCCCCGACAACGCCATCTTCTACCGCGCTACTCTCGCACCCACATTGATCGCCACCACCTCTAGCGCCCCCGCCGACGCCTTGGTGCTGAATGCAGGTGCCACCTTCGACCTCAATGGCAACTCCCAGTCCGTTGGCAACTTCTCCAGTGTCGGCACCCTCCCTGGTACAGGCGGTATGGTCACCAATACGGCAGGCACTGCGGCCACCCTCACCACCATCAGCAACACCGCCACGCAGGAGTGGGCTGGGCAAATCACGGGCACCAACTTGAGCTTCGTGAAAACCGGTGCCACCGCCCTGAACTTCCGCGACAATAACACCTACACAGGCAGCACCACCGTGATGAGCAGCGCCCTGACCCTCATTGACCAGGGCCGCATCTCCGGTACTTCCGCCATCAGCATCCGCAACGCGGCCCTGCGCTGGGACGACAGCGGCATCCAGGGCATGAGCAACCGTATTGACAGCTCCGTGCCCTTCACCCTCGACGGCGGCAGTATCGACTACACCAGCCGCAGCGGCACCAATGGAGCCATCAGCCTCGGTGCCATCACCCTCGCCGCAGGTGCCAATACCCTGCGCGTCAACCCCGGCAACACAGGCCTCGGCACCGCCAGCCTGAACATCGCCGCCATCACCTCCCGCACCGTCGGTTCCAGCCTCAACTTCATCGCTGGCGTGGGCACCATCGGCGATAACCCCTTCATCACCTTCACGGGTGGTCTGGCCAACACCAACGGCATCATCGGAGCCTGGGCCACAGCCATTGGTGGCACGAGCACCACGATCAGCACCAACGTCGAATTCGCCACCTACGACACCTCTCTCGCTGCGAGCAACACTGGCGTGCGAATGCTGATGCCCTACCAGCAGACCAATACCTTCGCCACCTCCACGGCCACGAGCAATCTGCGCTTCAGCGGCACCCAAACGATGCCCAGCGGCAATGCCACCATCAACTCCCTCACCATGAACGGTGCAGCCTCCACCCTCGCCTTCACCGTTGGCAGCGACACCCTCACCATCGCCAGCGGCGGCATCCTCTCCGGCACTGATGCCAACGCCCGCACCATCGGCTCGGCAGTACTGCGTGGCAAGATTACCACCAGCGCCCCCGAGTTGTTCATTCACCAAGGCAACAACACCCTGACCATCCACTCCGAGATCACGGGCAACTTCGCCACTGTCTTCGGTGGCCTCAACCAAGCCAACACCCAGGCCATCACCTTGACCAATGCCAATACCTACACGGGCACAACCTTCCTCAATGGCGTCGTGCTCAACCTCTTCAACGCCACAGGCAGTGGCAATGCCATCCCAGGCAACATCACCATCACCGGGGCCAACAGCGGCATCGACTCCCTGCCCATCGCCAGCTCGACCGTGCGTAACCTCGCTAGCAACCAAATCGCCGACAGTGCCACCGTCACCGTGCGCGGTGGTGCTCAGTTTGACACCAACGGCTTCAACGAAACCATCGCCAATCTTGCCTTCAACTCCCAGGGCGGCAATGCAGGCGGCAACGGCCCGTATGTCCAGACAGGCGCAGGCACCCTCACCCTCAGCGGTAACATCACCGCCTCCAACCTCGATGACCTCCGTGTCATTCCCACCATCGCGGGCAACATCAACCTCCAGTCCGGCAACAACATCGACGTTGGCGTCGTCACGGGCGGCACCACCCTCGGCAACGGCCAGATCGGCCTCGCTATCAACTCCAACATCGCAGGCGGCGCGATCTTGAACAAAATCGGCGCAGGCACACTCCTCCTCGGCGGCGTCAGCACCAGCGTCACCACCATCAACGTCGATTTCGGCAGCCTCGTCCTCGGCCCCAACACGGGCGGCGGCTCCAATTTCCCCAACGCCCGCGTCGATCTCGACGCAGGCACCATCCTCGACATGCGCGGCCAGTCCAACACCCAGGTCGGTTCCGTAGTCGGTTCCGGCACCATCAAAAACTTCAGCGTCGGCACTGCGGCCACCCTCGTCACAGGAGCCGACAACCTCAGTGGTACCTTCACAGGCTCAATCCTCAGTGACTACACCAGCGGCATCCTCAGCCTCACCAAGATCGGCACTGGCAACTGGACCCTCACTGCCGACAACAGCGCCAACATCCTCGGCACCCTGACCATCCAGCGCGGAGCCGTCACCCTGGATGGCAGCGCGGCCAAGACAGGCTTCATCACCACCACCCTCAATGAAGGCGGCACGCTCAATTTGGACAATACCGCCAATGCCCTCAACAACCGCCTCGGTGGCACCACCAGCATCGGCTCCACCACCGCCAACCGAGTTCTCAACATGCTCGGCGGCGTCCTCAACTACTCCGGTAACGCCAGCAGCAACGTTTCTGAAGCGCTGAACACCGTCACCTTCCTCGAAGGCCAGAGCCAGTGGAACCTGACCAGCAGCGCCAACAGCACCGTCATCAACATCGCCGCGCTCTCCGCTTCCAGCACCACCAACCGTGGCACCAACGTCTTGAACGCAGGCGCAGGCCTCCTCGGCGGCACTATTGGCGCGGGCTCAGTCAACGTCATCGCCGCCACGCCAGGCATCGTCGGTGGAGCAGGTGCAGCAGGCACCACCACGATGAGCATTCGCCCCGACCTCATCGGTATCGACAGCTCCGGCACTGGCCTCGTCACGCATGACACCGTTAATGGCTTCCGTTTGTTGAATGCCACCACCGAGTATCAGCAACTCTCCAGCGCCGCAGCAGGCGTCGCCTCCATCCTCCCCGGCATCACCACCAACACCACAGCCACCGTCGCCCTCGGCAGCGTCGCTGGCCTCGTCGCAGGGCAAACCGTCAGCGGTGCAGGCATCCAAGCCGCCACCACCATCCTCAGCATTGATGTCCCCAACAACACCATCACCCTCTCCCTCCCCGCGAACGCCACAGGGGCCTCGCGCCTCACCTTCGGCGTGCTCGCCGCAGCGAACACCGCCACCAGCATCGCCTCCACCTTCCATCAATCCGCCACCGTCAACAGCCTCACGTTGAACAGCGGCGGCAGTCTCAAATCCGCAGGCGGCGGCTTGCTCAGCCCCACCGCAGGCCAGTCCTACGGCGTCGGAGCCACGCTCAACACCCTCACTCTCACCAGCGGCACCCTTCTCACCAACACCGGTACCAGCAGCATCACTGGCGGTGCCATCACCGCAGGTGGCTCACTGCTCACTCTCCGCACCATCGGCGACCTCACCAACTCTGCCTTCATCCTCGGCACGGGCGGCATTGTCAAAGCCGACGGCGGCACCTTGATCCAAAGCAAGCCCAGCTACAACACTGGCGCAACCTTCGTCAACGACGGCACCCTGCGCCTCAACGCAGGCCGCGACACCCTACTTGTCACGCCAAGTGCCACTGGCGTCACCGTGCCGGATCTCGTGGCCAACGGCGGCACCGTTGATCTCAACGGCAACAGCCAAGCCGTCCGCCAGATCACCCACACCACCGGCAGCAACCTGCCCAACACCGCAGGCAGCATCGTCAACACCAGCGGCACCGCCGCCACGATCTACACCGTGCAGAGTGCCAACACCACCTTCGCAGGCACCCTGGGCGGCACAGGTGGCAACAACCTCAGCGTCGATAAAGGCGGCAACTTTAGCTTCACGCTCACGGGCACCCAGCCCTACACTGGCACCACCACCGTGCGCGGCGGCTCGCTTATTTTGCAAGACAGCGCAGCCCTCACTGGCGGCGGTGCCGTCGCTGTGAACTACGGCACGCTGAGCCTCGTTGAAACGGGCCTCTCCGCCGTGAGTGCCCGCCTTGGCACATCGAACCTCACCCTGCGCGGCTCCACCCTCGCCATCGCAGGCCGCTTGCAAGGCGAGTTCGCAGGCAGCATCGCCGGGCCACTCACCCTCGATAGCGGCTCCAGCACCATCGCTTTCGCCGCCCAGGCAGGCATCGGCGGCAGCTACAACCTCACCATGGGTTCCTTGCCCTACGGCGGCTTAGCCCTCAGCACCAGCGGCCCTGCCAATGGCGGCGTGCTCAACATCACCTCCGGCACAGGCCAGATCGGTCGCGGCACAGGCGTCGCCAACAGCGGCTCCAGCCCGCAGCTCGTCTTCACCACCGCCCCCACCATTACCAACAGCCTCGTCGGCGGCTGGGCCACGCATGGCGGCACGGAATATCTCAGCTACCTCGCCACCGCGAGCACGCAGGACGGCTCCATCGGCCTCGGCGTCCTCGGTGATACGGCGAGCGGCTACGCAGCTCTCACTGGCACCACTTTGCCTACCGCCACTGGCCCTACTGGCAACTACCGCCTTGTCGCCGCAGGCACCATCCCCACCGTCACCTCTTACGCTGTCAACAGCTTGAACGTCGTCGGAGCCTTTGCCATCAGCACCACCCTCTTCACCGATCCCCTCTTCGTCGCCTCGGGCGGTATTTTGAAGAGTGGTGGCACAGCCTTGTTTGGCCAAGCCGCAGACTTTGGCCGTGTCGCCGCTGGAGCCTCCGCCGCTGCCGCTGGCACCTACAACCTCTACCTCACCACCCAAGGCATCACCTTCAACTCCCGCATCATCAACAACGGTGCCACCGCCCTCACACGCCTCGTCGTTTCCGGCAGCGCCGCCACCATCCTCACCGATGGCAACTCCACTCTGCAAACCCCAGCCAGCACCAATGGCACTACAGCCGTGACACTCGCTAGCGGCACTGGCACCTTCAACGGACAGACCGTCACTGGCGGTGGCCTCCCAGGTGGCACCACCATCGTCAGCGGTGGCGGTACCACGAGTATTGTTCTGTCCAACGCCGCGCCAGCTACAGGCAACACCTTCCTCACCTTCGGCTCCGTCGGTGCCTCCACGCCCGCAGGGGTCGGCATCACCACTGGCACCGCTTTGTTGACGGGCGTCTCCGCCGCCCAAGCCGCGACGATGTACGTCGGCCAGCCCGTCTATGGCAACACCGCAGGCATCCCCACTGGCACCACCATCCTTAGCGTCGTCGGCACCACCGTTACCCTATCTGCCACTGCCACTGCTACCATTGCCGCCAGCGCCATCGTTCTAGGCACCCCTGGCAACACCTACACCGGCGGCACCATCGTCAACAACGGCGCGACGCTCACCCTCACCCCCGCCCGCACCAACGAAGTCGTCATCCCCCTCGCCGCCACCCCCGCCTCCGCCCTCACCATCAATGGTGGTGCCGTCAACTTCGGCAACGCCGCCCACTACGGACTCATCGCCCCAGGTAATGGCGTCGTCATCAACGGCAGCGGCACGCTTACTTTCCCCAACTACGCCGCTATCACCCCCGCCCAGCCCATCACCAACATCCTGCTCAGCGTCGCCTTCAATGACAACGGCGGCACCAGCACCCCCACCCTCGCCCTCGGTGCCCCTGCCGCAGGCCAGATCAGCAAAGTCATCCTCACCAGCGCCACGCCTCTCACCGTGGTCAACGACAACTACGCCACCGTGCCCACCATCACTGGCACCTACACCTCGCCCACCCAGTTCGCCTCCCTGGAATTCAGCAATGCCGCACCCGTCATCAACATCACTGGCCTCTCGCCCATCGGCTTAAATATCGCCGCCGCCATCACCCAAAATGCCGGGGTGACAAGCGCCATCAGCAAGACGGGTGTAGGCTCCCTCGCCCTCACCAACGGCAACAGCACCTGGGTCTCCGGCCTCGCCGTCAACGCAGGTTCTCTCATCATCGGAGCCGCTAGCACCCCTAGCACCGTCGGCACCGGCCTCACCGCTGGCCCCATCGGCACAGGCACGCTGACCCTCGCCGCGAGCACCACCCTCCAGACCGACAACACCGCTCGCACCCTTTCCAACCCCATCACGGTGAACGGCAACTTCACCGTCGGCGGCACCGCAGCCACTCATAACCTTACCTTGTATGGCCCCGTCAACCTCGGAGCCGCCCTGCGCACCGTCACCGTTACCAGCCCGCAAGTCACCGCCACCATCAACAGCATTGTCAGCGGCACCGCAGGCGGCCTCACCAAAGCAGGCGACGGCACCTTGCTGCTCAACCCGCAGTCTGTCGGAGCCCTCAGCGCCACTGGCGCGGCAACGACCACCACCGCAGGCAGCACCACACTCACCCTCGCCGCCGCGCCCTCCGTCGCCATAGTAGCAGGCATGGTCGTCCACGGCGCAGGCATCCCCGCAGGCACCACTGTCATCAGTGTTTTGGGCAACGACATCACCCTCTCCCAGCCCGCGCAAACCAGCACCAGCGCCGCCAATGTCGCCTTCGGCACCACCCAGACCTATGCACCCACGGTTGCCGCCGCCGCCGCGTCCACACTCACCGTTACCATTCCCCAGTCCCTCACCTTGGCCGTCGGTTCCACCGTCACCGGCGTCGGCATCGCGGCCTCCACCACGATCTCTTCCATCGACACCGCGACCGGCATCGTCACCCTCAACAACCCACTCGCCGCCTCGGCCGTCGGCCAAAACATCCTCTTCGGCGGTGCCACGCTCGTCCCCAGCGCCAACACCTACGTCGGCCCCACCACCGTCAGCGCAGGCTTACTAAAACTTGGCAACGCCAACGCCATCCCGCAGAACGCCACCACCGCCATCTCCGTCCTCGCAGGCGGCACGCTTGACCTCAACGGCACCAGCATCGCCGCCGCCACCCTCGCCAGCGACAGTGCCACCCTCGGCGGTCTCATCACCAACTCCGCCATCACTGGCACCGTCCTCGTCACCCTTGGCAGCGCCAGCAACGCCTCCTTTGGCGGAGCCATCACCAACAACATCGGCTCCACCTTGAACCTCCTCAAAGTAGGCACCGGCACCCAAACCCTCGGTGGCCCCAACAGCTACTCCGGCACCACCACCATCACCGCAGGTAGCATCGCCAGCGCCGCCAACAACGTCATCCCCGACACCAGCGCCGTCACCCTCGCCCCCGCACTCGCCGCAGGCACCGCCAACCTCAACCTCGCAGGCTTCACTGACATCATCGGTAGCCTCACTTTCGCCGGAGCCGCCACCAGCGTCTCCACCGTCACCACGGGCGCAGGTTCACTTGGCCTTTTTGGCAACGTCACCTATGACGGCACCCTCGCCCCCAACGGCGCGACCATCACCGGCAACCTTAATCTCACTGGCGGCACCCGCACATTTGCCATCAGCGACAGCATCAATGCCTCGGTAGAACTCACCGTCAGCGCCGCCATCACCGACACCCTCGCCACCGACGGCCTCACCAAAACCGGCGCAGGCACCCTAGGCCTCACCTCCGCAACCAGCACCTACTCCGGCGTCACCACCGTCAGCGGCGGCATTCTCGAAGTCACCAAGCTCGCCGACGGTGGACTCCCCAGCAGCATTGGCGACAGCAGCAACGCTGCCGCTAACCTCGTCATCGACGCATCCACCTTCCGCTACGTTGGTGCAGGCGACAGCAGCGATCGCTCGTTCACCATCGGCACAGGTGGGGCTACGATCCGCTCCGACGGTGCCGGCCCTCTGAATTTCACTGGCCCAGCCGCCCTCGGCTTCACTGGCACCGACACCGCTCGCACTCTCACCCTCGCAGGCACCAGCACTGGCACCAGCACGCTTGCTGCTCAGATTGGCGACAACGGCACGGGCGATACCTCCGTCGTCAAGAGCGACGCCCTCACCTGGCTCCTCTCCAGCACCACCAGCGACTACGACGGCTCCACCACCATCAACGCAGGCACCCTGGAAATCAAAAAAGTCGCCAACGGCGGCAGCGCCAGCAGCATCGGCGATGCCACTAGCGCCGCCACCAACCTCCTCATCGGCTCCGTCTCCAGCGCTGCCACCCTCCGCTACTCTGGCACTGGCGACACCTCAGATCGCAGCTTCACCATCGGCCAACTCGGCGCGACCCTCGAAGCCTCAGGCACAGGAGCCTTCAGCCTTGGCGTCTCTGGCCCAGCGATTGGGCTTGCAGGCACCGACACCGCCCGCACCCTCATCTTGACAGGCACCAACGCTGGTGACAACACCCTCGGCGCTGCCTTGACTGACAACGGCACAGGAGCCACCAGCATCAGCAAAATCAGCACTGGCACCTGGGTTCTCAGCGGAGCCAACACCCACACGGGCAGCACGCTTATCTCGAACGGCACCCTCAAAGCAGGAGCCGCCAACGCCCTCAGCGCCGCCTCGCCCGTCACCGTCTCACCAACCATCGTCAGCGGCAGCGCGATGTTGAACCTCAACGGCTTCAACCAAGTGCTCAACCAAGTGCTCACCCTCGCGGGTGCGGCGGGTAGCACCGCCACCGTCGCCACTGGCACTGGCACGCTGACCCTCGGTAACAACGTCGTCTTCGATGCCACCAACAACCCCAACGGTGCCACCATTTCCGGCGGCATCGGTGGCGGTCTCTCCATGACGGCCTCGCGCACCTTCACCATCGGCGACAGCACCGCCGCCGCTGCCGACCTCACCATCAGCGCCAGCATCTCCGGTGCTGGAGGTTCCATCGTCAAAACAGGCCTTGGCACCCTCCTCCTCACGGGCACGAATACTTACACAGGAGCAACCACCGTCAGCGCTGGCATCTTGCAAGTGGGTGCCGTCGGTGCTGGCACCACGGGGACAGGCGATCTTACTGTGGATGTCGCATCCACCCTCGCAGGCACGGGCACCATCTCCGGCACTGGCACACAGGCCATCAATGGCCTCCTAAGCCCTGGTGACACAGGCGGCACCGCCGCAGGTAGCCTCACCTTCCACGGCAATGTCACGATGGGTGCCGCCGCGACGAGTCAGTTCACCCTCGGCAATCCTTCGCTGGCTTATGACCGCATCATCGGCAACCTCACCAACACCCTCACTCTCGATGGCACCTTCGTCGTCAGCGCCCCCAGCTTCGGCGTCACCTACACGCCTCAAGCCAATGATACGTGGCAGATTTTCAAGGACTGGATGTCCATCGTCACCACCTCCTTCGACATTGGCACCAACGAGCGCAACGGCAATGGTGTCGGCGAAGGTGACCTCGATCTGCCCGACATCAGCAGCTTCAACCCCAACTTCGGCTGGGATCTCTCCCAGCTCAGCACCAACGGCAGTATCTCCATCCAACTCGTCCCCGAGCCCAGCCGCGCCATTCTGCTCATGCTCGGCCTTCTCTCCCTCCTTCTCCGCCGTCGGCGGAAGTAATAGCCACCGATCGTTTGATGAAATCGCTCTCCGCCCTGCTCGCCCTCGTTCTATGCCTCGTCACTGCTGTCGCCCAAGAGGTAAAAGCCAAGCGCCAGCCAAGTCCCGTGCTGGCTCCCATCACAGACACACCGGGCCTGCCTCGTGTGTTATTGATCGGTGACTCCATCTCCATGGGCTACACCACGCCCGTGCGGAAGGAGTTAGCAGGCAAAGCTAACGTGCATCGTATCCCAACCAATGGCGGGCCGACAAAGAATGGCGTCGCCAATCTGACCAAGTGGCTTGGCGAGGGGAAGTGGGACGTGATCCATTTTAACTGGGGCATCCATGACCTGAAAATCATGCCCGATGGCAAGCGTCAAGTGGAACCTGCTGACTATGAGGCCAATCTCCGCAAGCTCGTCGCACAAATGAAGGCCACAGGGGCCAAGCTCATCTGGGCCACCACCACGCCTATCCCCGAGGGCGATCTGGTGCCCGCGAGAAAATTCGGCCAAGTGGCGGAATACAACGCCATCGCTCTGCGTGTGATGACCGAGAACGGTGTGGCTATTGATGATCTAAACGCCCACATCACCCCCGAAATCACGCGCCTACAAACACCCCACGACGTTCACTTCGGAGCCCAGGGCTATACGTTTTTAGGCAAACAAGTGGCGGCAAGCTTGACAGCACAATTGCCGACAAAGTAGGCGAGAAGTGGTGCTCGGGTTCATCGCAGCCAACTCTTTGCGATAGGTTGACGCCTTGCACCGAGGCGCGGAGAGTTCCCGCCTGTGTCTGCTACTCCCGCGCTTCCTGTGTCCGATCCTACGCTTGCCCATAAGCCGGCGAGTGGAGACCGGAGGGCGCGTGCGGCCAGGCAACTTCCAACGCTCGCTGAGGCTCGTTTGGCGAAGCGTTTTGTGGCCGAGGATCAAGCCATAACCCTGCGCAATGTGCGGCGCTTGTGTGCCATCGCGATGGTTTTGGTGCCCGGTGCCTGTGTGTTGGATTGGTTTGCGTATCGCGAGCATTTTGCCGCTTTTTTGCTGCTGCGTATCCTTTCGAGTGTGTGCCTAGTGCCCGTGTTATGGGTCACACGGACGAGTTGGGGACAGCGGAATTACCGCGTCTTCACCGTGCTAGTGCCCATGATTCCAGCGCTGTTTATCAGCCTTATGATTCGGCAATCGGGCGACCCTGCTTCGAGTTATTATGCCGGGCTCACCCTGTGTCTTGTGGCCATTGGGCTGATGTTTCATTGGACGTTCAAAGAGAGCGCTGTGGCCCTTGTGTTGACGTTTGTCTTCTATCTCGGGGCCAATGCCGAGGCGCTCTGGCAGGGCGTCTCTAGCCGGACGCTAGGCACCTTCATCAACAATTGCGTGTTCATTCTCTTGAATGGCGTCGTCATTCTCAGTGGCAGCTTTTATCACCACCGCATTAGGATTCGTGAGTTCCTCACTCGCGTTGAAGTGGAGCAGCAACGCGAGGAATTGGAGAGTCGCAATGACGAGTTGGTAAGTGCGCTGCGGCAACTGCGTGAGACCGAGAGCCAGCTCTTTCAGAGTGAGAAACTCGCATCGTTAGGCCGCATGAGCGCGGGGATTATCCACGAGATCAACAACCCGCTGAACTTCGCGAATCAGGCGCTTTTTGTGCTGAAGAAAAAAGGCAAACATCTGCCCGAGGATCAGCGTGAGGGCTTCGAGCAAATCGTGGGCGACATCAAAGAAGGCATCGGGCGTGTATCCACGATTGTCGGCGATTTGCGCAGCTTTTCCCATGCCGATTCAGGTGCCTACGAAATGCTTGATCTAACGGTGACGGTGCAAAATGCGGAGCGCCTCATGGCGAAGGAACTCAAAGATAGTGGCGTGGCGCTAAGCCTTTCATTGCCGCCAAACCTTAATGTTTATGGGGATCGCAATCAGATCATCCAGGTGATGATCAATCTTATCCAGAACTCCATACACGCGCTCATGAGGCGGGAGTCGCCATGTATCGAGATAGGCTTCGCAGAATCCACAACTCAAGTGCAACTCATCACTCAGGACAATGGCTGCGGTATTCCGGCGGAAAACTTGAGCAAGATTTTTGACCCATTTTTTACCACCAAGGACGTGGGCGAAGGCATGGGCATGGGCCTCAGTGTTTGCTTTCGTATGATGACTCAAATGGCTGGCAGCATCGAGGCTGTGAGCCGTTTGGGCGAGTGGACTCAGTTCACCCTTACCTTTCCCAAATCACCACCTGCGGCTGAAGGAGCCGCACCTACTTTTTCAACATGACACCTGCTTTTCAGCCACCTCGCTACGCGGTTCTTTATGTCGATGACGAGGCGAAGTCGCTGCACTACTTCCGCGCGGCCTTTGAGGATGTCTTCCCCATCTACACCGCCGACAATGCTGCCGATGGTTATTCGATTCTCATGGAGCGCGGGGCCGAGATCGGTGTGCTGCTCAGCGACCAGCGAATGCCCGGCGAAAAGGGTGTGGAGTTGTTGGAGAAGGCAAGGCGACTGAATCCCAATCTCGTACGCATTCTCGTCACCGCTTACACCGATTACCAAACGGCCGTCGATGCGGTGAATGAAGGGCGCATCTACCGCTACGTGCATAAGCCCTGGGAACCCGAAGATCTGCAAGGGGTGATCGAGCGTGCCTTGGACTTGTATGGCGCATTGCTGGAACGAGATCGGCTGCTGGGAGAGAAGGCCGAGACGCTGCGCCAGATGATGATGGCGGACAAAGTTGCTGGGCTGGAAATCCTGGCCGAGGGGCTCAATCATCACCTGCGCAATGCCTTGACCGTGATCCGCGCCTTCATCGACCTCGCGCCCTTGAAGCTCGACGAAGAACTGCAAGGGCAGCCACCGCATGATGCTTCCTTTTGGACTGAACTGCATGGGCAGGCGCAGAACCAAATGCAACGCATCCAGATCGTGCTGAGGCGGCTGGGCGAGGCGTCGCAGTCGCGCGAAGTCCCCTGCGATGATGAACTCGATGTGTTGCGATTACTCGACGAGGTCGCGGGTTCGTATGCCAGTTCTTTTGCCCAGCGTGGCGTGCAGTTGACTCACTACGTGCATCCGACGGTGCCTGTGATCCGGGTCAACGGGGAGCGCTTCCGCCAGCTTTGGCGCATGTTGATGGCCGACCAACTCACGCATCTCGGGCCGGGCGACCGTGTGCATATTCATGCGGAACCCAGTGCGGACAGTGCAGGCCGTCCGTGTGTCACCTTCATCGTCGAGGACACGGGCGCATGGGTAGGGGAGGACAGTGTGAGCAACTTATTCGACCCCTTTTTTGTGCGCACTCATCAGCCCGCCGAGCTGGGGGTGAATCTCACCGCCTGCTACGTCATCGTTCACCAGCATGGGGGACGTATTGATGCCACACCGCGAGAGGGCGGCGGACTGCGCATCGTGATCGTGCTGCCCATTGATGGCAACGGTAGCAGCGTGGAGCAGGCGAGTTTCTTCGACCGCATGGTGGATCACGAGCGGCGCTGGCGGGAGCGTGAGGCTTAGTCAGAAAAGGAGCGCCTCGCCCGACTTACTTCGGGCAATGTGATGTCGCGCCATTTTAAAGATCGGCCCACGGCTCGGCGTATGGAGCAAGCGTCGCTATGTGCCAAACATTCGCTCTTCAGCTCAGCCTCGTCGTCACGAGTTTCGGGTGGCTCGTCTTCGCGTGTTCCCCTTGCCTCGCTGCTGAGCCGCTTCATCGGCGCGTGGATGCACTCATCGTCGCCAATGCCGACGGCAAACCCATGGCGCAGCCTGCGGACGATGCGGAGTTTCTGCGCCGCGTGTGGCTGGACTTTGACGGCGGTATTCCCACCGCTGCGGAGGCGCGGTTGTTTCTCAATGACACCTCAGAAACCAAGCGCAGCACCTTGATCGAGAAGCTCATCGCAGCGCCGCGCTTCGCCGGGCGCATGGCCAATGCGTTTGATGTGATGCTGATGGAACGTCGTGGCATCAACGATGACTGGCGCGCGTGGTTGACCGAGAGCTTCCAACAAAACAAGCCCTGGGACGCGATGGTGCGTGAGATCCTCGCGCCGGATTTTGCGGATCAAAAACAGCAAGCGGCGGGCTGGTTCATCACGCGACGGCTGGAGAAAGTGGGGCAGCAGGACACGGACTATCCAGGGCTCACGCGCGACGTGGGTCGCCTGTTCATGGGTATCGACTTGCAGTGCTGCCAGTGTCACCGCCATCTCACGGTGAATGATTACAAGCAGCAGGACTTCAGCGGCCTCTTCGCCGTGTATCAGAACCTCAAGCTGCAACCAAAGGACACGTCTCATCCTGTGGCTTGGGTTAGCGAAGGCTTGATCACTACGCGCTATGAGTTCACCTCCGTGCTCACGGGCAAGAAGGCAGAAACGGGGCCGCGAGTGCCCTTCACCGATGAAGTCGCCGTGCCCGAGGCAAAGGGCGATGAAGCCTGGCTGGTGAAGCCGGATCGAAAGACCAAAGAACTGGGCGTGCCGCGCTTCAGCCCGCTAAAAGAAATCGCGCAGCGCCTGCCCTCGCAAGGCAATGCTTTGTTCGCCAAGAACATCGCCAACCGTGTGTGGTTCCTGCTCATGGGGCGTGGTCTCGTGGAGCCGCTGGATTTGCAGAACAGCGCCAATCCCGCGAGCCATCCCGAGCTGCTCGACCTGCTCGCGCAGGAACTCACCGCGCATCATTTTGATATCCGCTGGCTCATCAGCGAGCTGGCTCTCACGCAATCCTATGCACGCTCCAGCATCCCAGTCTCGCAGGAGAAATCTGACGTGCTTTACGTCGTGGCACGCGAGAGGCATCTCACTGCCGAGCAGCAGTTGCGTGCCTTCCTCATCGCCACGGGAGAACTCGATCGCGTGTCGAAAATCACCAAGTCCGACCTCGCCAACGACCTGCAAAAATACGCGCTGACCGACTTTGAAAAAGCCTTCGCCGCCGCCTTCGCCAACCCCGCCAAAGAGGCCGAACTGCACGCCAACCCCACGCTGCGCAGCGCCCTCTTCCTGCGCAACGGCGATCCCATCCGCTGGGCACTGCAACCGCGTGAAGGCAATCTCGTGGATCGTGTTTTGAAGTTGCCCAACACCAGTGCGATGGCCGATGAACTTTACTTCAACACGCTCACTCGCCTGCCCGAGGCTGAGGAAAAGCTCATCTTCACCGAATGGATGAAGAAGCACGACGCAGATAAAGCGAAGGCGGTGAGTGACTTCGCCTGGGCGCTGCTGAGTTCCACCGAGTGGTTTGTGAATCATTAAAATTTCTTATGCACCCCAACCTCTGCACCCCCACAGATCACGTCTTCTCGCGCCGCAGTTTTCTCGGCGGTGCGCTGGGGGCGATGGGTGGGCTGTGTTCGCCAGCCATCGCCGAGGCTTTAAAACAGAAGGAGAAGCAGGTGCTCTTCGTCTGGCTTGATGGCGGCATTAGCCAATTGGAAAGCTGGGATCCGAAGCCGGGCACGGAGTTCGGCGGGCCATTCCGCAGCATCGCCACCTCGGTCAAAGGCATCCATGTCAGCGAACTCATGCCGCGCCTCGCCAAGCAGATGCATCACCTCTGCGTGCTGCGCAGCGCGAGCACCAAAGACAACGCGCACTCCTCCGGCGTGGATCGCATCCAGCGCGGTGACCCGCGCAATCGCGGCGTCATCTATCCACACTTCGGCTCGGCAGTGGCGAATCTGCTCGGCCCCACCGCGAGCAACCTTCCGCCCTACGTTTGGATCAAACCCGGCAGCGGCGGCTTCCGGCCCGAGGACGCGGGCTTCCTGGGGCCGAAGTATGGCTCGCTGGCCTTCGGTGACGGCAAGCCGCCCGAGAATCTCCTGCGCCATCCCGACCTCAACGCTGAGCAAGATGAGGCACGCAACGAACTGCGTACGATGCTTGATCAACGTTACGCCGCGAAACACTCGCCGCGCATCGTTGAAGCCAACACCAGCGTCTTTGACTCGGCCCACGAACTGATGAAACGCGCCGACATCTTTGATACGAGCAAGCTGCCCCCACGCGACATCGCCCGTTATGGCGAGCATGACTTGGGCAAACACATACTCGTCGCGCGGCGCATGTTGGAGGCGGGCGTGCGCTTCGTGAAAGTAACGAGCTATGGCTGGGACACACACGGCGATAACTTCAATGCCCATGCCACCATGGTGCCAAAATTTGATCAAGCATTTGCTGCGATGCTGGAAGATCTCGCTGCCACTGGGATGCTGGAGCATGTGCTCGTCGTCTGTATCAGCGAGTTCGGGCGCACCCCGCGCATCAACGGCCACGTAGGCCGCGATCACTGGCCGGAAGCCTGGAGCATCGCCATGAGCGGCTGCGGCATTCAGCGCGGCACCGTGGTAGGCGAAACCAATGCGCTAGGTACCGAAGTAAAGTCACAGCCGCACGACATCGGCGCTTTATTCCACACCTGGTATCGCGCGTTGGGCATTGATTCACAGAACATAGAATTCGACAACGCAGGCCAGCCGCTGCCCATCGCGCACGAGGAAATGCAAGCCATCAAGGAGGTGCTCGCATGACTTCGATCAATCCGAAACCACTCAGTGAAACCGCGCATCCAAGGCAGATCACTGCCGCTCGATTCAGCCGTGATGGCCAAGTGCTCACTGCCGTGGGCTTCGACTCTGCCGTGTGGCGCTGGCAGCTCACGGGCAATGACTTGAAGCCCATGCCCGACATCATCGGCCATCGCGGCTGGGCCACGGCGCTCGTGTTTCATCCGCAACAACCCTGGCTCATCACCGCTGATTCCTGGGGCCTGCTGCGCTGCCAAACTTTCGCCGAAGACAAGCCCGTGACGCTCTGGCAACACGACACCGCGCATGACGGCTGGGTGCGGCAAATCGCCGTCTCGCCCGACGGCAAACACATCGCGACATGCGGACGCGACCGCCATCTGCGCCTGTGGGACGCGGCGACGGGCAAGCTCATTGCCCACCATAAAACCACCGATGATCCCTATGCGATCACCTTCACGCCCGATAGCCGCAGCCTCGTCTTCGGTGATTTGCGCGGCCATCTTGAAGCCCGCGACCTTACTTTAAAGAAGAGTCAACGCAGCTTCGACGCGAGCGTGCTCTACAAGCTGGATCGCCTCCAAGACATCGCGGGTCTGCGCGCGCTGCTGTTCATCGACGGTGGTAAAACGCTACTCGCCAGCGGCACCACGCCGCAAAATGGAGCCACGCCGCAGAGCATCCCCACCATCATATTTTTCGACTACGCCACGGGCAAACTGACGAAGACCTTCACGCACGGTACCAACAAAGAAGGCTGGATTCACGACCTCGTCGCCCACCCCGACGGCAGCCTCATGGCTGTGACCTCAGGCACGCCCGGCAGCGGCATGGTGTTCTTCACCCAACCCGATGCTGCCGCCCCCAGCTTCATCCACGCCAAGCTGGCCAACTGCCACGCGCTTGCCCTGCATCCCGATGGCAAACGCATCGTCGTCACCTCCACCAATCGCGATAGTAATGGCAACGGCAAGTCCCTCGCCAAGGACGGTGCCTACAAGACCAATAGCAGCCCGCTGACGATGTTTGAGTTGGTGTGACGGTTGTGAATGCGGGGCCGTAGCAGGGGGGAATGAACGACATTCGCCACGCTCGGAATTTCGAGTTATAACTTTGATAGTTAGAACATCGCCAAGGTTGCCATGGGGGGCTAACTAGCCCACTGTATCGGATTCGCGTTCAAAAATTGTTTGGCTTTTTTGAGGCAACTCTTTGAGGGCGCGGTTTATCCCTGTTTCTATAATTACCCACTGACCATGAAGACTTGTCTGCCGCACGCTATTTTGGGGTTTGCGCTCATTGCCTTCGCTCCTCCTCTCATGCCTGCCGCGCCTGTTTCCAGTGTATCTTCCGAGTCATGGGGCACGACCCAGAGCGGTGAAAAAGTTGAGCTCTTCACACTGCGAAATAAGAACGGCATGGAGGCTCGCATCGCTGAGTATGGCGGCATTATCGTGTCGCTGACGGCTCCTGATAAGGTGGGGAAGATGGCCGATGTGGTGCTGGGCAAGGACACGCTCGCAGAGTATGAGGCGGGGCATCCTTTTTTTGGGGCTATCACGGGGCGGTTCGCGAATCGAATCCGTGGGGCAACATTTCAACTCGACGGCACTGAGTATAAAATCCCGACGGCAGGCAAGGCCAAACACGCGCTGCATGGCGGTGTGCAGGGCTTCGACAAGAAAGTCTGGAAGGGCACTCAGGCCAAGCGAACCGGGGGCGTCGGGGTGGAGATGCGCTATGTCAGTGCCGATGGCGAAGAGGGCTTCCCTGGGGAGCTTACTTGCGTGGTGACGTATCTGCTGACGGATAACAATGAACTACGAATCGACTACTTAGCGACGACCTCGAAGCCGACGGTGATTAACCTGACGAACCACAGTTATTTCAACCTCGCGGGTGATGGCTCGGGGACAATTTTGGATCACGAGTTGACTCTTTTTGCGAATCAATTCACCGCAACGAATGCCGACCTGATTCCTACGGGCGAAGTGCTCTCGGTGCTGGGCACGCCGCTGGATTTCACCACGCCCCACACGATTGGCGAGCGCATTGATGCGGACTTTGAAGCGCTGAAATTTGGTGTCGGCTACGACCACAATTTCATCTTACCTGGTAAGGGCCTGCGTCCTGCGGCTCGGGTGCGCGAACCGAAGAGCGGGCGTATCATGGAGGTGCTGACCACGGAGGTCGCCGTGCAGCTCTACACCAGCAATCACATGAAGGACGTGAAGGGCAAAAGCGGTCACACGTATCCCTACCGTGCGGCTCTGTGCTTGGAAACTCAGCACTATCCAGATAGCCCGAACCAGCCTACTTTTCCCTCCACCATTTTACGTCCTGGCGACACTTACCAGCACACCACGCTCTTCCGTTTTAGCGCTGAATAATATGTCTCGCATCGCCAAATCTGATCCTGTCCCCATTCCTGCTGCTCGACCTGTGCCGATGGTATTTGTCCAAGAGCATGACTTCGCCGCTCGGCAGTACCGTGGGCGTCGCGAGAACCAGGAGGACTACTATGCCTTCGCTGATGCCACTGCGCCCGAGGAGGAGCCACTGAGCCGTGTGCTGCTCGTTATTGGTGATGGGCTGGGGGCTCATGCAGGTGGCAATGTGGCCAGCTATCTTGCGGTGGGTTCATTTATAAAGACCTTCCACGACAATGAGTTGTCCACCTCGTGGCGGCTACGCGTGGCGCTGGAAGCGGCGAACGAAACGCTGGGCATCATGACCAGTCGTCTGCCCGAGGTGCATAACATTATGGGCACCACGCTGCTCGCGCTGTTGGCTAGCAACAACGATATTCAATGGATCAGCGTGGGTGACTCGCCGCTTTTTCTTTACCGCGATAGCAAGTTGTTACGCATCAACGCCGACCATTCGCTGACGCCCATGATTGAGGAACGTCTGCGCCGTGGTGAAATCACCGAGGAAGAAGCGGCGCACCATCCCGACCGCCATGTGCTGCAATCCGCGCTCCTGGGCCAGCCGATAACCTTGGTGGACTCCGTCATGGATCCAGTGCCCGTGCGTAAGGGCGACATCATCATCGGTGCTTCGGATGGCATTCTGACGTTGAGCGAAAAGCAGCTCGAAGATCTGCTCAGCTTCGGTCGCCACACCACGGCGGACAAAATTGCCGATGCGATTATTTTCGCCATTCGCCGCATTAACTTGGATCGCCAAGACAACACGACGGTGGGTGTGATCAAGTTTGCGTAGGCTCGCTGTCACCAAGGCGTTTCTCTAGCTCGGCGAGACGCTTTTCCAAGGTACGCACTTTGTCGCTGAGCACGGGCACTCGAGCGGCAGCAACCATGAGCTTGCGGCCCTCGGCCAGGGGTTTGGAGGGGAAGCCCATATAGTAGCCTGCTTCCAGATGATCCTTGGTGACGCCAGAGCGCGCGAGGAAGGTGATCTGGTCGCCGATGGTGAGATGCCCGGCGATACCGCACTGGCCAGCGGTGACGACGTAGTTGCCTAGGCGAGTGCTGCCACTGATGGCGGTTTGGGAAACGAAGATGCAGTGCTTCCCTGTGGTCACGTTATGGCCTATCTGGACCAAGTTATCGATCTTGGTGCCTGCGCCGATGTGGGTCTTGCCAAAGCGTGCGCGGTCGATGGTGGAGCAGGCTCCGATCTCAACATCGTCGTCAATTTGCACGATGCCGACTTGAGGAATTTTTTGGTGTTTGCCTTGGACAAGTTCATAACCAAAACCATCGCTGCCGATCACGGCTCCGCTGTGGATGATGACGCGATTGCCCAGCACGCAGTGGCTTTGCAGTGTGGCATTGGCATGGAGTAGGCAGTCTGTGCCCACCTTTGCCCCCATGCCGATATAGACGCCCCCGTGCAAGGCGGTGCCATCGCCGATGACGGCATCGTCTTCGATGACGACTTGGGGGCCGATATAGACTTTAGTCGCATCCACCTTCGCGCTGGCGGCCACTGAGGCACTCGGGTGGATTCCAGGGATAAAGGGACGTGGTTTGGGGCCGAAGTATTGGATCACTGCCGAGAAAGCGAGTGTGGGGTTCTTCACGCGGATCAAGGCCTTTTCAGGAAGTTCCTCATTGTAATCCTCGGCGATCAGAATGGCGGTGGCTTGGGTCGTTTTGAGCTGGGGCGCGTAGCGTGAGTTGCCGAGGAAGGTCACGTCGCCTGCAATGGCCTGCGCGATGGAATTGAGGCCTGTGATGGTGCCCTCGGGGCTGCCTTGAATGAGCGTGCCGCCAACCAGTTCGGCCAGCGCTTGGTGAGATAGTGATGAGTTCAAAAGAGGCGGTTGGTGATGGCTTGAAATAACAACGGCGGCCTTTGGAGGCCGCCGTCATGGGAAAGTGAATCAGAGTCGGCGAGCGCTAGGCACTCAGACTTATTTTTCCTTTTTCGCGGGCTTGTCGGATTCTTTGTCTTTGGCTGCCTCGGGCGCTGGAGCGGCCTCTTTGGGGGCATTCTTGTTGAGTTCGACGATGACTTCATCGGTGAAGTCAGTGGCATCCTTGGAGTAGAGGAGCACAGGCACGGTGGTCATGCTCACGCCGGACTTGTCGAAGACCAAGTCAAAGCCAGAGGCTTTGGATTTATCCTTCACAATGGTCACGATCTCATCATACAGACCGCGCTGGAGTTGCACCTCTTCTTGCTTGAGCTGCATGGTGCGACGCTGTTGGAACTCGGTGATCTCCTGTTCCAGGGCGCGCAGTTCTTTTTGTTTGTCCTGCAATTCAGCCTGCTTTTTTGCGCGAACTTCGGAAGTGACGATGGGGTCGCCCGCTTCTTTTTGGATTTTTTGAGCCTCATTCATGAGGTTCTTATAGACGGAGTAGCGCTCGTTGAGATCCTTTTGTGCGGTCTCTTTATTGGCTTTGATCTTGGTGGCCGCATCCTTGGTCTTGGAATATTCCGTGAAGGCTTTGGCCATATCTACAACGCCAAACTTGGTGTCTGCTGCGAAGATCGAGGAGGTGAATGCTAGGGTGAGTGCGAGGGCTGTGACGAGTTTCATTGGTGAGGGGAAGAGGGCTTTTTTCTTGGGCAAGGTAACGCCCAAGCAGAGTAAGGGGGCTAGCCAAGTTTTAGCGGCCAAGGGCTAACTAGAACTTGTAGCCGACGTTGAAGTTGAACTGTCCAGAGCCGTCGTTGAACTCGTCGGACTGCACAGGGACGCCGAAGTCCACGCGGATAGGGCCGATGGGCAAGTAGAGACGGAGACCGATACCGATGTCGGAGTTGACCGTGCCACCCCAGTCGTAGGCCGAGCCACTGACGAGACCGACATCATAGAAGACGGCACCGCGCACTTTCTCCATGATGGGGAAGGTGTATTCGATGGAGGCATAGGCGGAGGTGAGGCCACCGAGGGGCTCGCCAGTTTGATCCTTGGGACCCACGTCACGGTAGTCGAAGCCACGGAGGTTGTTGGCACCGCCGAGGAAGAGACGCTCGAAGATAGGCACTCGTTCGCCATCGCCCCAGGTATCGACGGTTTTGATGGAACCATCAACACTCAGGATGGTATCCCATGGGAGGTTGAAGAACTGCGAGGCGGTTGCATTGAGGCCATAGACGCTGGCGTCGCCACCGAGGAAGCTGCCGGACATGAGGGCTCCGAGTTCGAGCTTGTGACCGCTGCGTGTGATATAGACGCTGTCGCGGGTATCGTGAACCCAGGAGAGGTCGATCTTGCTCTGGAGGAAGTCACCCTCTTCAGCCTTGATTTCTGGGGAGGCTTCTTCGTCGATGTTTTGGATTTTGATATTTTGCAGCGTGTAGCCAAGCTCAAGATAGGAGTGCTCGCCGAGGGGTTTGCGGAAGTTGAATGAGCCGCCGTAGTTTTGCTGATCGAAGACATCGGAGAGATAATAGAGGTCGCGGTAGAACAGCTCGGTGGTGAAGGAGAGCTTCTGGCTCAGGAAGTAGGGCTCGGTGAGGCTCATCTGGAAGTCACGACGCTTGGTGCCGTACTTGACGCCCAGGTTGAAACGTTGGCCCGCGCCACGGAAGTGCGGCCAGCCGCCGATGTCGAAGTTGGTCTGGGTGAGGTCGAGGAAGCCGACCAAGCTGTCGATGGAGCTGAAGCCAGCGCCGAAGTTGACGGTGCCAGTGGATTGCTCGGTGACGGCGAGATCGACATCCTTGTAGCCGGGCTGTTCGGTCTCGTTGTTGCGCAGATCGACTTGGCTGAAGTAGCCGAGGTTTTGGAGGCGCTTTTTGCCAGCCTCTTGCTTCACGGTGTTCAACTCTTCACTAGGAGCGTAGGGCAGTTCGCGGCGGATGACGCGATCTTGGGTGATGCTGTTGCCGGAGATGTTGATTTTGCGAATGTAGGACTTCTCGCCCTCGGTGACGCGATAGACGACGTTCACCAAGCCTGTGCCAGCGGGGATGATGCTGGTGAGGACGCGGGCGTCGGCATAACCACGGGAGCCGTAGTAGTCGCCGAGCATTTTTTCGTCGTCCTTCACATCGCTGCCCGAGTAGGCGAACCCTTTTACGGACTTCAGCGCAGGGCGCAACTCATCAGCGGTGAAGACGGTGATGCCTTCGAGCATGATGTCGGCGACATCATATTTGCCGCCTTCATTGATGACATAGGTGATGTTCATGTGCTTGGAGTCGGAGGCGTCGCGTCGCACTTCGGTGACTTTGGCATACACGTAGCCTTGGTCTTGGTAGGCTTTTTCGATGGCCTGGGTGTCTTCGATGATGGCTTGTTCGCTGATGCGGCCCGACTTGCCGCGCCAGACTCTCCAGAGGGCTTTTTGCTTGAGGCTGAGCTTGCCACGGAGGTCGGAGGATTTGATGGCGCTGTTGCCCTCGAAGTTGATGTCGCCGACTAGGCCCCGAGCGCCTTCACCGACGGCGAAGACCACGCGGGTGAAGCCCGCCTGGGGCATCTGCGAGGTTTGGAAGGTGACGTTGATGTCGCCGTAGCCTTTCTTCTCATAGAGTTCGCGGATTTTTTGTTGTCCAGCGGCGAGCTTGGCTTCATCGACGGGATCGCCGACTTTGACGCCAACTTCCTTGGTCAGCTTGTCGTTGTCATATTGGGTATTCCCCTGGAAGACCACTTCGCCAATGGTGCCGCCACCTGCGATGGTGAAGGTGACGCGAATGCCTCCTGGCACGTCTTCTGCCTTGGTGCCCACGACGATGGCTCCAATGGCGAAGAGATTTTTAATGTCCTGTGCCACGCTCTCGTCGGCATAGGCTTCACCCTCGCGAGTGGACATCTGCGAGCGCACTCGTGACTCGCTGATGGCTGCTGGGCCATTGAAGATAATACGAATGTCCTTCACGGTCTTCTTGGCAGCAGGGGCGTCCACTGGGGCTGCTATGCTTTGGGCTACCAGCTCGATAGGGCTAGAGAAAGAGACGGCCACCGCGAATGCGGCACCATAGAGCCAATGGCGAGGGGAGGAGAAACCTATCATAATAAGGAGAGCTGGATGGATTGGAGTTGTCGGGCTACTAGCCCAGAACTGAGCGGTGAGGGAGAAGCCGCCATTACTGCCGAAAGCCGTGGCGCTGGTCAAGGCCAAATCCTCGAAATGATGGGGGCTGCTGAAACACCATCGGCACGAACTTTGTGAGGTTCTCGCACCAGATTGGCCAGGGAGGATCGCAAGTGGAACTCATTAAGGGCGGGCCAAGTCTCATGTAGCCGCGAACGCTCGTTTGCTGTTGGGCGAAGCTTTCAGCGTGCGGCAGGGGCTGGGGTTTGGCGGTTGCTTGCAACTTGCCCTTGGGTCATGATGCGGGCATTACACTTTATGATTTGCGCATGGCGATTGATTGCACTGGGCGTTGGCCTCCTTTGCTGGTTGGGGGCGTCGTCCTTTGCCCAGGAAATTGGAGCGGCTCCGGCTGGGTTTATCCACGATGATTCACGCGTGTTTGATGCTGAAAGCTATGTGCGGCTTGCGGAGGAGATGCGTGACTTCAAGCAGGCGGCGGGCATCCCTATTTATCTGGAGACGCTGACGTTTATCGACGGTGGTGTGACGGCTGAGAAGCGTTGCAAGCAGCTCGTGGCGGCTTGGTTGCCGCAGTTGAGTGGGGTGGTGATTTGTTACAACCGAGCGGAGGGGCACCTGCCAGCGATGCAGTATTCTGCGGCCTTGCAGGAACAATATTCGGCGATGGAACTGGGCAAGATCAGTGAGCGTTTTGAGTCGGCCATGAAGGGCGGCTCCGATACTCGTGAGCGCTTGCTGGCAGGGATACGGGGGGTAATGACGGAGTTTTCTCAGTTGCACCACGGTCGGGGGCAGGACGGCCGAATGTTTTACCGAGAGGACTATGTTTTAGCCGTGGCTTTCGCGGGTGCGCTTTGCCTGGGGGGGCTTGTGGTAGGGCTACTGGTGCGGCGACGGCGCAGCAGTGAGCAGGGGGAGGAGCAACAGCTATATTTGCCTGAGGCCGAGGTGGGGCAGCGCTTTGGGGCGGCTTGTGGTGGCGGTGTCATGGCAGAGATCAGTCTGCAAAGCTGAGGCTAAAACGGCTGGTGTGAATGAGCATCTTTGCTGTTGTCAATCCACAGGGGCATAGCACTATGCGCCCCTCCTTTATCCGAGGCTGTGCGTCTGGCTAAACCTCGCCAGTATTCACCGTCTCCCACCCTCCGCCTGCTATGAGTTCCAACAATCACAACAATCCCACGAATGCTGACAACAGCCCAGGCAATGCTCGCCCCGGTGGTGGCGGTGGGCGTGGTCGCTCTGGTGGCGGTCGCGGTGGTCGATCCGGTGGTGGCCCTGGTGGCTTCCGTCGTGGCCCCATCGCCAAGCCCGCAGGCCGTGGCAAACATGGCGACGTGGCGGAAAAGGAAGAGTCTGTGGAGTTGGAAGGCACCGTCAGTTCAGTGCTCGCGGGCACGATGTTCCGAGTCACCCTGAACAATGAAAGCCAGCACGTCGTGCTCGCCCATATCTCGGGCAAGATGCGCAAGCGTTTCATCCGTCTCGTCGTCGGTGACCGCGTGAAGATCGAGATGTCGCCCTACGACACCGACAAGGCTCGCATCGTTTATCGCTGCTAGTTCATCGCCCAACACTGCACACGGATTGGCTTCGCGAGCGCGGCTATGGACATTGTTTATTTCGATCTGGAAACCCAGCGCACCGCCAATGACGTGGGCGGTTGGGGCAATAAGGCCAAGATGGGTATCTCCGTCGCCTGCACCTTCAGCACGAAGGCCAATGAGTATTTTATTTATACCGAGGACGAATCCTCCGAGCTGATCAAGCAGCTCGTGCGAGCCGATCTCGTGGTGGGGTTCAACCACATCAGTTTCGACTACGAAGTGCTCATGGGCCAAGCCATCATGGACTTCCGCGATCAAGTCCGCAGCCTCGATTTGCTGGTCGAGCTGGAGAAAAAGCTCGGCCATCGTATCAAACTCGACGCTGTGGCCGAGGCAACGCTCGGCTCCAGCAAGACGGCTGATGGCTTGGAAGCGATCCGCTGGTGGCAGCAAGGCAAGATCGCCGAGATCGCCGAGTACTGCTGCTACGACGTGAAGGTGACGAAGTGCATCCATGAATACGGCATGGCGCATGGCCATGTGAAATACCTCGACCGCAATAAGCGCGAGCAGCGCGTGGAAGTCGAGTGGTAGTCGCCTTGTGGCGGGCGCGGCTCCTCATGCCAGCACTGCCTTCACCACTTCGCCGTGGATGTCCGTGAGGCGGAAATCGCGTCCCTGGTAGCGATAGGTGAGGCGCGTGTGATCCAGGCCCATAAGGTGCATGATCGTTGCATTGAGATCATGCACATGCACGGGATCGCGGGTGATGTTGTAGCAGTAGTCGTCGGTCTCGCCGTGGGTGTGGCCTTTTTTTATCCCGGCTCCAGCCATGAGCATGGTGAAACAACGCGGGTGGTGGTCGCGGCCGTAATTGGTTTCGGTGAGGGCTCCCTGGCTGTAGATGGTGCGGCCAAATTCGCCGCCCCAGATGATGAGGGTGTCGTCGAGTAGGCCGCGCTGTTTCAGGTCTTTGATCAAGGCAGCGGTGGGCTGGTCGGTGTCGTGGCACTGGCCTTTCAGGGCCGCAGGCAGACCACCGTGGTGATCCCAGCCCATGTGGAAGAGCTGGATGAAGCGCACGTCGCGCTCGGCCATGCGGCGTGCGAGCAGGCAGTTGGCGGCATAGGTGCCTGGGGTCTTTACCTCCGGGCCATAGCTGTCGAGGACGTGCTGGGGCTCGTTACTGAGATCCATCAAATCGGGCACGCTGGCCTGCATTCGGAAGGCCATTTCGTACTGCGCGATGCGGGTCTGGATCTCGGGGTCGCCCACGCTGGCGTAGTTGCGGCGATTGAGGGTGTTGATCTCGTCGAGTGTGTCGCGACGCATGTCGCGGCTGACGCCGGGCGGGTTGGAGAGGTAGAGCACGGGGTCGCCAGTATTGCGGAATTTGACGCCCTGGTGCTCGGAGGGGAGGAAGCCCGCGCTCCACAGGCGGTCATAGAGCGGCTGGTCGTCGCGCCGCCCCGTGCCGAATGAGGTTAGGACGACGTAGGCTGGCAGGTCGCTGTTGTCGCTGCCGAGGCCATAGCTGACCCATGAGCCGATGCTCGGCCTGCCCGCGAGTTGGCTACCCGTTTGGAAAAAGGTGATCGCTGGGTCGTGGTTGATCGCCTCGGTATGCATAGAGCGGATCATGCAGAACTCATCGGCGATGCTGGCCATCTGCGGCATGAGTTCGCTAAAGGTCAGGCCGCTCTGGCCGTACTGGGCAAATTTGAAGATGGAAGGCGCAACGGGGAATGACTTTTGCCCCGAGGTCATGGTGGTGAGGCGCTGGCCTTTGCGGATGGACTCAGGGAGATTCTCTGCGCGGTGTTTGGCCATGCCGGGCTTCGGGTCAAAAAGATCCATCTGTGACGGTGCGCCGGATTGGAACAGGTAGATGATGCGCTTGGCCTTGGGCGCAAAATGTGTGGGCGCGGCGGAGCCCAGCGAGGTCAGGGCAGCGGCACCGAGAGCGGTGCTGTGGCCGAGGAAGACGCGGCGGTTCTGAGCACCGAACATCGAAGGCGAGGAAGCAGGGTTGCGGTTCATGGGAAGCGTGGAATCGACGCCACGCCTGAGCTTTGTCAATCATGGGCCGCGCCTGTGGAGGCGAGTGTTTCCAATTCGCTAAGCGGTGTCTTCGCAATGAGATGTCGGAGGTATAAGGGATTGTGAAGACGCATAGCGTCCAACGTTAGCCAAAAATGAACTTGCACACGATATATCAAATGATACATCATTCGCAATGACATCAGCAGAATTCGCCAATCTCAAAGCCCGCATCGACGCCCTGCTCGATCCGACACTGACCAAGCACGACTGGGCGCGTGCGCTCGGCATCAGCATCGCCTCGCTGCATCGCTACCTGGATGCGGCAGACAAAGGTAGCGTGCCCGATGAAGTCGCACGCCTCATGGACGCCCTGCTCACCTTCCTGAAAGTCGCTAAAGTCGAAGCGCCCAACATTCGCGAAGCCCTCAAGGCCACCGGCGTTGCTGGCGTCGTCGCCCGCGCCGCCAGTGCTGGCTTGCTGCCACCGATGACCGTCTCCCTTCTCGCCTCCACCCCCGCGCTGCTGTGGTTCGGAGCGCTCGGCGGCGCCGTTGGCACCATGCTCGGAGCCGGAGCGCTCGCCTTCTTCCAGAAGATCCAACCCACGGAAGACGCCCCAGCCAACAAGTCAAAATCCAAGCAATCCTAACCTCCCCAACCCCCTCCCATGACCAACATCACCAACGCCCTTCGCGGCCTCTCCACCCTCGGCAAAGACCTCGTCGATACCCAAAAAACCGAATGGCTCGCCGACGCCGAAACCCGCCTGCAAACCCTCGCCAACGAGACCACCGCTAAGCTCCACCGCACCGCCTTAACCGCTGCCGGAATCATCGCGGGTGGCTTGGTCATTCTCGCCGGAGCCATCATTTTTAACTGAGACTCCAAACCTCCGTGCCAATACCCAATTCAAGCGAGGACATAGCCTCCCAAAGCTCACCTCCCGACCTTGCCGCAGCAGTGCAGGCGGCAATAGCTAAAAGCCTCCGCGCGGCGGATGGGCTGGAGGCTCAAGTGATCGAAGCGCTGGCTTCCTTTGCCAACGTGCTTCACGACGGTGATGACGCCACCGACACACCCGAGGCCATTCGTCTTCTGCGCGCTGCATTGCAGACTGCCCATGCCGAAGCCCGCGACCTATTCACACGTCAGCGGGCTGCGCTCGCCACAGTGAACATTGCGCTGTTTGGCAGGACGGGAGCAGGCAAGAGCAGCCTTGTCGAAGCCCTCAGCCACGGGGCTGGGGAGTCGATCTCGACGGGCGAAAGTGATTTCACCGTGGAAGTCCGGCCCACGAACTGGAAGGGTATTCAGTTCAGCGATACCCCAGGCATCAATGGCTGGGGCCGCACGATGAGCCGCGATGAACTGGAAAGCCGCACCCGCAAGGCCGTGGAGGTCGCCGACATCATAGTATTGTGCTTTGACGATTCCAGCCAACTGGCATCAGAGTTCGATAAGATTGCCTCGTGGGTGAAGGAGTTTGGCAAGCCCGTCATCTGCGTGCTGAACGTGAAGAAGGCAAATTGGCGGAGACCCTTGAGCGTGCCTTTCCTCAGCTCTCGGCAGCAACTCAGCCAAGGCTTGCGCGAGCACTCATCGAACATCGCCACGGAACTCGCTGCCATTGGCATTCATGGAGCACCCATTGTGGCCATCAGCGCACAGCGGGCCGTCTATGCCAGAACCAGCGAGGACTACACCGGGCCGCTGCCCGAACAATGCTACAAGATGCGGGAGGTGTTTGGCCGCGATGAACTGCTGCAACAGTCGAACCTCGAAGCCTTCGAGGACGTGATCGTTGAGGCGCTGACAAGCCATGCGATGGAGATTCGGCTGGGGATGTTGCACGGCCAAGTGCGGGCATTGTTGGAGCGTCTGACAGTTCAGCTAAAAGAGGCGAGCACGACGGCCACGACTACGGCCACGGCGCTGGATGCCGCCATAAAAGGCGTTTTGGTGATTGTGGGTTATCCGCCCATCGGCAGCGCCCGTCGCGAGGCATTGGCCAAGACAAGCGAAGGTGAAGACCTCATCACCGCTGCCGAGCAGGCTCGGGGCGAAGCCTATACCCTTAGCGTCGAGGGCATAGCCGCCCAGTTCAGCCGACAGAGGTGCAACTCAGAGTTTGGCACTTTGCGTTCCAAGTCCCTCGCTGCCGCGAACAAGGAGATCAGCGATTGCTTTGACCGCCGCTGTGATTTGGACGGCAAGGTGTTTGCCAGCCGGGTGTATGACTTGGACTCGATCAAGGAGACTGGGAAAAAGGTGCTGACAGAAGCATCGGATTACTTGAAGCGAGAACTCAAACTGACGCTGAAAGATGCGGCGCTTGATTTGGAGTTCACCGCGAATCAAGCGTCAGAGGTCGCTGGTGGGGCGGGTGGCATGATGCGGAATGGGGGCTACGCAGCGCGGATAGCCGCAATGCTGGCAAGTGCAGCTACATTGGCCGCTTTTGCCCCAGAGCCTCTCATAACTAAAGGCGCTGCGATTGTGCTTGGCCTAGCTGCCGGTCTCGTAGGCTGGCTTGGCGAGTGGTTTGGTGGCAAAGCCAAAGCCGAGCGAGAAAAGGCAAAGATCACCGCCTTCGCGGACGCCACTCGCAGCGTCAACAAAACCTATGACGACATCACCGCGCAGATTGAGGCCAGTGTGGATGCCATGCTACAAACCGCAGGCAAAGAAGCGCTCACAGTGCCTCTGCAGACTGCCGTAGTGCTCTGGCGCTTTGCCTCGGAGGTAGAGCTGGCGATGGAACAACTCTCGCTGCTCATCGCTGCCTTGCCTGCTGTTCAGAATGCTCAGCGCTTGATCGACGAAGCCGCCCGTGTGGTTGCGAGGCAACGTAACGCCGAATCGGTGGATGTCGCCCATGTGCTGCTAGGCGAAGATTGGATCAGCGACCCGCGTGGGCGAAAGGAAGAGAAAGGCAGAGAAGAACCCAAGCGGACACCGTACAACGATGCTGGCATCACCGAACGCTTGGTTGCAGGCTTCCGTCGCTTCGCCGCTCGCTTCGCCAGGACTAAGGCCCAGAATAGAGCAGGCGCCAAGTGGCTGGCTGATACCGAAGCCCTCCTCGCCACCGATGAACTGGCCACGGCACCGCTGGCAGAGCTTCGCCAAATGCTCTCGGCAGGCAGGCCACGCTATCATCTGCTGGGCGACTACAGCACGGGCAAGACCTCGTTCATCAAGCGCTTGCTCATGGACGCGGGTCAACCATTGCCGCCTAAGTTGGAAGTGCGTGCCGATCCCGCCACCGATGCCATCCACAGCTATGAATGGGAGCACGCCCTGCTGGTGGACTCGCCCGGCCTGCAAAGCGGCAAGACTGCACACACCGAGATAGCGCTAGAGTCCGTGCCTGATGCCAGCCTGCTCATCTGCCTTTTCCAACCCAACCTGTTGGTTGGCTCGACTGGAGCTTTGGAGCAGGTGCTATTGGGCGACGTGGCCAAAGGCTTGGCGGCCAAATTGAGCCGCACTCTCTTCGTCATTCATCGCGCCGATGAGCTGGGGCCAGACCCGGATTTGGTGCCCGAGCAATACGCCCAAATGTGCAAACGCAAGCAACTGGAACTCCAGCAGGCACTCGCCTCTCGTGGCATTAGCATCGAGATCGAGCGCATCGTTTGCATGGCCGCTGACCCGCATCAGATGGTGGGGAATCGTCGCGATGTGAACTCCACCGAGTTTGACCGCTATCGCGCTTGGGATGGGTTCAAGGAGTTCCACGCGGCCATTCGTGAGATACACTCACAGTCTGCCGCGACTGGCCTTGATTACTCGGTGCTGGAGGGCGGGCTTGCTCGCCTTGGAGTCATTGATGCCAAGCTCGAAGTAGAGGCCAAGGCTTTGAAGTTTTGTAAGGTTGTCATTGCCCGACAAACCGGGATTCTCGCCGACATCACGACTGCTGGTGAACTGCTGGAAGGCGACCTGACTGCTGCGGCCCGCAGGCTTATCGAAGACTACACCCAGGCTCTGCGAACACAGGAAACCCGCAGTGATGATGAGCTGAAAATCAAGGCATCCACACTGGCGACGTGGTGGGAGCAAAAAGACTTCATCGCCAAAGTGGAACACTGTCAGGAACAAGCGCAGCAGCAGATCGAGGCATGGTGGCAAAACAGCAGCGAACAACTGGAGCGATCTATGAACTCCGCACGCTTCAAGGCAGCGGTTGCCAGTGCTTCTGCAACACTGGATCAGTCGCCGTATGAACCTGCGAAGCCCGGTGCGCTCAAGCGAATGCTCAACTTCGTAACCGAGCCGCTCAAGGGCGCGACTCGTGACATGGTGTATACCGTCGGCAAAGCATTGGGAGCAAAGTTCCCTCCGCGTGGAGCAATAAACTTCGCGAAGAACCTCAGGCACGTTGGCGCTGGGCTTGGTGGACTCTTGGTAGCATGGGATGCCGTGCAGTTGTTTAACCACTTCAAGAACGAGAAGAAAGAACAGCGACGGGACGAAGCGCTGGAGGCCTTCATCACTCAAACCACGGAACAGGTTTTTAACTCCATCACGAAGAACGGTGATGACACCCACGGCCCGCTGGAAGCGCTGCATTTCCTCAAAGGCGAACTCGAAGCCGTCGGCAATGAACTGGCTGCCGAACGAGACGCTATCAACGAACAAAACGACCGCCTCCACGCCCGACGCTTGCGCTATCGCACCAGCATGGCTGCGGCATGGACGGCACTCGGACAACCATCACCACAACCATGAACGACACACTCAAACATTGGAATCAAAAAGCCTGGGCAATCGCTGACCAACTACCCGGCGGCATCGCAAATGATCTGCACAAGCAATGGAATGAACTCGCCAGCAAGGACAAGGTGGTCGTGACGCTCTTTGGCCCCTATGGCACGGGTAAAAGCTCGCTGCTAAAACGGCTTCATGTCGAAAATGCTATTACTGTGCCTGACTGGCTAATCATCGGTGGAGGACGAACGACTTTTGAAAAAGGCGATGCCGAGATGTTTGGCCTCATCATCCGCGATACACCGGGCGTGGCGGGTGGGAATGAAGTCCATGAAGCCGTGACAGATGAGGCACTGCTGAGCACAGACGTGGTGGTAGTGATGCTGCCACCGCAGCTCATCACGGGCGACGCGAAGGCCGCAGCCGCCATCACCAGTGTGCTGGATGGCTCGCGCTTTCACTGCGCCTCATCGCAGGCTTTCGCGCCCGCTGGTTTGTTCATCGTGCTCTCAAGAATGGACGAGGCGGGAGCCATGCCCGATGTCGATCTTGCAGGCTACGAGTCGCTGGTGAAGCGCAAGCGAGTCGAACTAATCAGCCTGCTCGCCCGGGCAAAGGTGGACGAAGCTCGCCTCCCCATACACGCGGTGGTTCCTGACTGGTCTGGCATGGTCAGCAATGCCTCAAACGCAACGGTCGCAGACTATGACGGCAGTCGTGCTTGGGATGGTGTCGCCGCACTCGCAGCTTCATTGCGTGCGCTCGCTCAGCGTCGGGACGAATTGCGGATTTGGAGCGAGCGAAGGTTCCTGCGCTCGCACCTTGGCAGCATGCTTCAATCGCTCGAATTGACCCTCAGCGAGTCCACGCTCGCCTGCACTTCTGCGGCTAATGAAATCGAATCCCTCGCCCTTCAACTGGCTCGGCTCAACGCGCTGCTCGGGGATGCCAGGGCCAACCTTAATCACCGAGTTGCCGAAGAGGTGCAGTCCGTCTTTCAACGTGGAGGGAGCACTCCCGAAGCCGTGAAAGAGCTTTTGAAAAATCGCATTGATAGCTCCTTGGAGCGCTGGCGGAAGGCACAGGATGCGGCTGTGCAGAGCCTCGCGGACGACATTGATGCCGAAGTAGAACAACGGCATTCCCGCCCCGACTGGAAAGCGATGGTGGATGCTCTGGACGACGAGAGCATCCCTGGACACGCGAAACAATCGAGTGCAGCCCCAGCCCGTGCAGGATCGAAGCGCGATGACATTCTTCGCGTGAACCAGAAGCTCAAGAGTGCCTACCTGGAGTTAGCCCCTACCGTGCTGGATATGCCTCTGGATCGTGCTCGGGAGGAACTCAAGCGACTCAATCAAGCTGGCTCATTCCAAGAATATGCCAAGCAAGCCGCCCGCCGCAGCGGAACCCTTCGCGATGCAGGGCACGTTGAGCGGGCCAAGACGATGGTTCAAATTGAATGGGCCTTGGTCGCTGCTGTGCCTGCGGCTATCGAGATCGCGGGGCTCGTCGGAGAACTACAGGCCGACACGAAAGCCGCAGAAGAGCGCATCGCCAAGCGAGATGCTCTGCGAGCGACCGTGGACAAGGCGGCAGATGAACTCTCGGAAAAGACATGGCAGCAATGGCATGACGAAGGCTTGCCCGCAGCTCTGGCCACGGCATTAAATGAAGCGCGATCCAGCGCTGAGGCTCGATCAAAGCTACTCAAGCATCAGCATCTATGCGCGGAGGAACTGAGGAATGGAGTGCAGGCCATCATGAATGTTTAAGGCGTGCGTCAGCTCGAAGGCAACCCATGGGACGAGATCGACGTCCGTTTCCCTGTCGGTATCACCATCAAGACTCCTGAGCGCAATCTTTTCTGAAACTCAGCGAAGAATGGCGTCCCGGCCAGGGCTCGTAGGCCTTGGTTTAGCGGCGAAATCATGGGCGGGGCGACAGCTCACTGGAAGCACGGGGCAGACCTCAAAAGGGGCTCTCTTTTTGTTCTCTGCTGGCAAAACGAAAACTCGAAGCCCACGATCCGGCATTCCGCATCAAGCTGCTTATTGCCCTTTTCCCGCGTAGCCCTGGCCACAACCAGTTCACCATGCACTTCACTCGCCTTGTTTTGCGGCGCAAACCCGCTACCATCGCGGCCCCCATGCCCCGCGTTTATATCAAGACCTACGGCTGCCAGATGAATGAGCGCGACACCGAGCAGGTGTCGCAGATGTTCATCGAGCGCGGTTACACCATGACTGGCGACGAAAACGACGCCGAGGTGCTGCTCATCAACACCTGCTCCGTGCGCGACCAAGCTGAACAGAAGGCGCTGGGCAAAATGGGCATGATGCGACGCACGCGGCGAGGCGGCAGACCGCCAGCGCTGGTGACGGGCTTCATGGGCTGCATGGCGCAGAGCCGGGGCTCGGAATTGATTAAAACGGCGAAAGTCGATCTCGTGGTGGGCACGCAGAAGTACCATCGCGTGGTCGAGTATGTGGATGAGATCATGCAGGCCAAGGCGCTGCGGCAGATGGATGACGAGCGCTTTTCCATCGTTGATACCGAGACGGAGGAGGGCTCGCAAAACACCATCCACGAACACACGCTGAAGGCGCGGCAGGCCTCGGCGTTTGTCTCCATCATGCAGGGCTGCAACATGAAATGCACCTTCTGTATCGTGCCCTACACACGCGGCGAGGAGCGTGCGCGGCCCATTGCGCAGATCGTCGATGAGGTGCGTGCGCTTGCCGAGCGCGGCGTGAAGGAAGTCACGCTGCTAGGCCAAATCGTGAATCTCTACGGGCGGCATGAGTTCCCCGTGGTGGATGGCAAGACGCCTTTCGTGCAGTTGCTCGAAGCCGTGAACGCAGTCGATGGTATCGAGCGCATCCGCTTCACCAGCCCGCATCCCATCGGTTATAAGCAGGATCTGATCGACGCCTTCACCTACCTGCCGAAGCTCGCTGAGCACGTCCACCTGCCGCTGCAATCTGGCAGCGACGCCATCTTGAAAAAGATGCACCGGCCCTACTCGACGGCGAAATTTGAAGACCTCATCGGCAGAATACGCGCGGCTCGGCCAGGCATCGCGGTGACGACGGACATCATTGTCGGCTTTCCCGGCGAGACAGAGGAGCACTACGCCGAGACGCGTGCGCTGTGCCAGCGTGTGCAGTTCGAGAACGCCTTCATCTTCCGCTACTCGAAGCGTCGCGGCACGCCCGCTGCCGAGATGGATGAGGCGATCCAAGTGAGCGAACGCGTGAAGGAAGAGCGCAACCAGGACTTGCTCGCCACAGTGAATGGCTACGTGAAGGCGCAATATGCCACGCTCGTCGGCAGCCGCGTGCAGATCCTTTGCGAAGGCCCGAGCAAGACAGACGAAGACCGCCTCACAGGCCGCACGCGCGAGAACAGGATCGTGGTTTTCGAGGGCAATCCCGAGCGGCATGTGGGTGAGATATTCGACGTGAACATCACCGCGCATCAGAATTTCACGCTGTTCGGCGAGCTGAGTATCGTGTGAGCCAATCGGCTTCGACTTGTTCCATCAACGTGATGGGTCAGGCCTTGATGCGACGTTTACGGTCGATCATGCGCACCCTGTTGACGTTCCTTTTCTCGCTGTCCTGCCTCGGCTTCAGCCCTCGTTGCCTTGCCCAAACGGTTGCTGCCAAAGCATCGCCTGAAACCTTTCTCACCGACTCGCGGCGTTGGTCACGCGCAACCGATGCCCTGGTGCTTGCGGATTTCTCAAAGGCCGAGCCTTCTGCCGCGCTCGTCACGGGCAAGCGCGAGAAAGGCAAGTGGAAGCTCCTGCCCTTCGCCACCGCCGAGCTGAAGGGCTCTGCCTTGTCCTGCTACTCTGGTACGGGCGCTGCGACGGTGCGTGTGCCGCTAGCGGCGCGGGGTTGGCAGGCCATTTACATCGGTATGTCCACCGTCTCGACAGGCTTCAAAGAGGCCAAGACGGGGCTCAAGGCGAAGCTCAGCGACGAGGCGGTCTTCAAGAATATGGCGAACAACCTCGCGCTGCTGCCCGACCGCCGCGATGTGATTCAAGAGCAGTTCGTCACGGTGGCGGAACTCACGGGCCAAGCGCTTGAGCTTGCCCCACAAGTTGCCCTGCCCGCGACGATTTGTTATGTGAAACTGGTGCCGCTAACGACGACCGAGGTGACCGCGTGGCAGGCGGAGCGCACGACGGACAAGCGCACGACGCGAACCTCCATCGCCACCTTTGATGGGCATAGTTGGATATGGCCTTACAAGCCTCAAACGGAGAATGATTTGCTCGCGAATTTCCGTGGCTTCGAGACCTCGGACGTGGGGAAATGGTGGTTCCAGGTGCTCGGCGCTGATCTGGTTTGTTACCCCAGTAAGGTTGGCCACTTGCCCGGCGAAGGCACGGTGGACTTTAGCAGTGGCGGGCATGCGACTTTCGTTCGCACGGTCGAGGGGTTGTTCAAGAAGGGCATCAACCCGCTGAAAGTCGCGCGTGAGGCCGCACGCGCCCAGGGCGCGGAATTCCATGTGATGGTGCGACCCGCAGGCTGGAAGGCGGCGATCCCCTATGAAGAAACGTTCAACAGTCGCTTCTATGAAGCGCATCCCGAGTGGCGCTGCTTGGATCGCGATGGCACGCCGACGATGCACATGAGCTACGCGGTGCCAGAGGTGCGGCAGCAGGTGTTGGCGATCTTTCGCGAGACGCTGGAGTTGCAACCCGATGGCGTGGGGCTGCTCTTCAATCGCGGTATGCCGATGATCTTATGGGAGGAAGCTTTTACCTCCCGCTTCAAGCAACTGCACAACGCCGATGCGCGCACCATCGCGGAGGATGACCCGCGCCTCCTCGCCTTGCGGGCGACGATCATGACCGAGTTCATCACGGAAATACGCACGCTGCTGGATGACACCGCACGAACCCAAAAGCGCCAGGAACGCTACAAAATCTCGCTCGGCACCTTCAGCACCGAGACCGACAATGTGAAGTTTGGCTTTGACCTGCCGCTCTGGATCAAGCGCGGTCTCGTCGATGATCTCGGGGTCGCTTGGTTCGCCCATCACACGTCCTTCAAGCAACCTGACATGGCCTATTATTCGCGGCTGACCCAGGGCACCAAGGTGGGCGTGTATCCCTTCGTCATTTCATGGAAGTCGGGCAAGCCGCAGGAGCTTTGCCAAAAGGTTAGCCAGTTTTACCAACAAGGCGCGACGGGCATCGCCATCTGGGATCCGCAGGTCGAGCACGGCTGGACGGAGAAGCCGCATGGCAATCTCTTCGACACGATGGGGCGGCTCGGCCACCGCGACGACATCGCACGCTGGGCGACCCAGGGCGTGCCGCTGCCGCTCTCCATCCCGCTCACGCAGTTGGACGAGAATCATTACAGCCGCTGGTTTCCCACCACGGGGTTTTGATGCTGCGCTGTGATACTTTGAAGCACCACATTCAGCACTTCACCGACTTGCGCTTCTTGCCTATTTCACCCCGCAGTTGGACTTTGTGGATGTAGTCGGGAGCCCAGGGCATCTTGCAGTCATTGTTGCCAAGATCCGCGCTCACAGGGCCGATTTTCTGAGCCGTTGTTAGCGCGTGGAGGCTCAAGGGTTTCACGCAACAGCCGACGGAGATGATGAAACCATTCATGGCGTAGCGCACACGATCTGGGGCTTGGTGAATCGTTAGGCGCACTCTATCGACGAGTGCCTTCAGCCCAGTGAGGTCTAGCTGAGCATCGTCATGGATCGTGGCGACGCAGGCGAGCGTGCCCCAGCCAGCCACCGCGATATGGCTTTTGTCGGAGTCGATCCATTTCATCCCTAGTTCCCACCCATACCTGCCGCCAGCGGCGACCCAGGCCACCGTGGCTCCGGGCAATCCGCCACAGAGGGCCTTCTCCACCCAGCGTTGCAGATCCTTCTTCGTCATGCGGGCATCGTCGGCGATGAGTCCGGCGAAGTACATTGCGTCGTAGTTGCCAGAGTCGTAGAGATCGAGGGCGAGCTGATAGTCCCGCTTGATGCGCCTTTGGATTTTCTTCATTTCGCTAATCTTCACTCCGAAGAACGGCTCTACGATACCGTGGTTCCTCATCAGCAACTGCTTGTAACTATCGCTGCCCAGCGATTCGAGTTCGGCGAGGATGGATTTGGCTGTCATGGCTGCGGTGAGGAAATGTATCAGACGGCTGAAAAATCAAGCGATGCGGCTTCTCCAAGCTGAGCTTTGCAAGCAATTCCCTCATTTACTATAAATTTCGCATTGAATGGATTCATGCGTGGCAACTAGACTTCAGGAAATAAGAGTTTTGTCTTGCTCAAATGGCCCAGACCGAGTGTAAAGTTCACCATCCATTTTGCAGCTTGGCTCCCATGAGCACCCCGCCCGTTCTAGCATCCACCTTCTCTGGTCATCGCCCCATCTTTGGGGTTGCCGTTTGGCCGACGAACCTTGCCTCTCGAAACTATCCCACGGTGAAACTCGGATCGTAACCCCAGAGTGGCACCGCCATCGCCTCCTTTCATTTAACCCAACCACGTCCCATGGCTACCAAACCGCAGAGCAAAAAAACCGTTGGCAAAGTCTCTTCCGCGACCGCCAAGAAGCCCGTCGCTAAACCCGCTGCCAAGCCTGTACCTAAAAAAATAGCCAAAGCGCCCGCAAAGCCAGCACCCAAAAAAGTGGCTAAAGCACCCGCTAAGCCTGCGCCAAAGTCAGTGGCTAAAGCTCCAGCCAAGCCCACTCCGAAGCCAGTCGCCAAAAGCCCCGCCAAGCCCGCGCCAAAGCCCGTGGCCAAAGCCCCGGCCAAACCCGCTCCTGCCGCCCAGCCTGCGATACCCGCAGTCCATGCGGCTCCTAGCAAAGTCATAACCCCCGCCCCAATAGCCATTCCTGCCCCCGTGCCTACTCCTTCAGCCCCCGCCCCCTCGGTTCCCGAGGTCGCCCCTATTCAAGTCCGTGCCGTCGGCCTCAGCGCCTCCACTCCCGATGAACTTCGGCGGTTGGAGAACATGATCATTGAGGTCCGTTCGTTACTCAAACAAATGGCCGCCGAGCGTTCTGCCGCCGCCATGGATTCCGCGATCAGGAACCCCATGACACTCGCCGAGGTAAAGCAGGCCTTGATCGACGTGCTCAACCGCCCCGCTGTGGCGGTGAAGCTCGCCACTCGCAACATCCGCGAAGTCGATCTGAAGAGCGCCCACATGTCGCAACTTCAAATACCTGCCGCCACCAACACGGGCGACTCGCAGTATGCCCGCCGCAAGCTGGCCTTTGTCATCCAGGATGAATTCGGTCACAAACATCGCATCGCTTTCAAGACCATCATCGCCTTGACGCTTGACGACAAAAAGACACTCGAAGACGTGGTTCACCACATCTACCAGTTGCAGCAGCCCAAAGGCTAAACTGGAAGCCGAAAGCGGTTCTTGATCCGCCTAGCAAACAAAACACCCTCGTCGCCTTTCGGCCACGAGGGTGTTTTGTTTTAGCAGCGTGCTGATTTAGGCTAGGACAGCGGAGGGGGCGATGACTTCAACTTCAGCCTCGACGGCTTCAACTTCAGCCTCGACGGCTTCAGCAGCGGCAATGACCTTGGCTTTGGCGGCGGCTTCCATTTCGGCAACTTTGGCCTTCGCGGCAGCGACGGCTTCGGATTGGCTTTCGTTGGCTGGCGCATCAAAGGCGGACGAGAGCGGCGCTGGTGCAGCGGTTGTCACCTCGACCTCAGGCTTGGGCTGCCATTCGGGTGCGGGGTCGGGGCGCGGGGCCTTACGTGCGGGTGCCATCGACTGCACGGTGGGCATGTCGTAGCGGGGTGGGGCGCTGGTGCTGCGGGCAGTGGCTCCTACGCCAGCGGCTCCAGCGGCTTTGAACCTCGCGTATTCAGTTTCGATGGCGGTCAGTTTTGATTTCAGCATCGCCAGCTCGGCCTCAGCACCGTCGCGTTCGCGTCTAGCGTCGGATGCGGCGTTGTCGGCTTGGGTGAAGTCGCGGCGCAGATTGATGACGGCTTTTTCCAGGGCTGCGGTTTCATCGCTCTTGGCGGGGACAGCGGCTTGGTGGCGCAGAGCCTCGGCCTTGTGTTCGTCGGCGGCATGGCGGTCGCGCACGGCTTCTTCGCGGGCTTTGGCGAGTTCGTTTTGCAATTCAAAGACCTTCGCTTGGGCGGCCTTGCCAGCATCGGTCACACGGGCTTCAGCGGCGTTGGCGGCTTCGCGAGCTTTTTGCAACTGGGCGGTGAGGCCTGCGGCACGATCACGCTCTTCGGCGAGAGTCTTGCGCACAGTGTCGGCCTCGCTGGTGTCCTTGACGACGGTTTTGCCTTTGAGGGCGCTGAGTTCGCCTTGCGCGGTTTTTTGCGCCGACTCGGCAGCGCGGGTGCGCTCTTCGAGGTCTTTCACTTTGGCGCGTTCGGTGGCGAGTTCAGCGGGGTTCACAGCGCAGGTGTGCGATTTGGTGCGAAGCCAGTAGCCGAACCACGCGAAGAGCGCAGCGGTGAGGAGGAGATAGGGGAGAATGAGGAAGATGAAGTATTGGTGGCCGTCCATAAAAGGTTGGGTGTGGGGTGGTTGAGACTGCGGTGTTGGGTGAGTGGGGTGGTGGGGCTATTTTTGTTAAGGCTTCAGCGGTGCGGGTGCTGCGGGAGGCACCGTGGGCTGCGGCGGTGCTGTGGGCGCAGGTTGTGGCACGGTGGGGTTGGCGGGCTTGGCGGCATCCATCTTGGCCTTGTCTGCGGCGAGCTTGGCATCGGCTTCTGCCTTGGCTTTATCGGCGGCCATCTTGGCTTCCGCATCGGCTTTTGCTTTGACGGCTAGGGCTTCATCGGCGGCTTTTTTTTCCTTGAAATAGGTGTCGATGGGCTCGTGCAGAGCTGCGGCTGTGATGGCGGCTGGCAGCACGGCGGCGAACTCTTTTTTGATGCCGTCCGCCGCACCAGTGCCCGTCCAGACGAGTGCCTTTTCGCCTGAGCGCAGCACGGCTGAGGCGCCCGCATCAATTTTAGTCGGCAGGGAGGCGAGGCTTGCGGCCCAGTCGGCTCCAGGCTTCACATCGCCCGAGAGGGTGGTGTGGTCTTCGACTTTGCGGCCAGGGCTGGCCTTGGTGAGGCCATCGATGAGGGCCTTGCGATCCGTGGGATCGCCCAGCGCACCGAAAGCATGGACAGCGGTGGGCACTACGGTCACGGCGGCGACGGCGAGGGGCAGCTTGGCGACGCGGGCTTTCTCACGCTCGGCGGCTTGCCACATGCGGATGTCGGTGAGGGCGGCGGAAACGGATGAGGTTTCTGTGGCAGCGGCGACCAGGGCGTTGGCCACATTGATGTCACTTTCATTGCCCGTGAAAACTGTCCACTGGCCATTGCAGGCGCTCACGGCGATGACGCCTTCGTTAGAATTTTTGGCGGCAGCGGCTTTCAGGTCGGGGATGTTTTTCAGAGTCGCGGCCCAGTCGGCGGCGGGGCGGGCGCTGTTGTTTTCGCTGACTTGACTGATGAACTTGCCAGCGGGCGCGAGCTTCACGACAGCCTCATTCGCGGCCTTGATAGCAGCGGCATCGGCGATGGTGCCTGCAAGGCGAATTTGATCACTGAATACCGAGGCAACGAGCCAGGGCAGCGGCTTGGTGTAGGAGCGTGTGTTGTTTACCTCAAGGCCATTATTGACCGCAACGACGGGATTCAAGCCATTACCGAACCAGTTCGAGACACGCACTTCATTGCTGATGAGTTTAGCCGCTTTATCCTTGTCCGCCTGCGTGGTGACAGGGCCGTTAAGCTGGGCTTCTTGACCTCTGAAGGCGACCTTCACCTCATCAAAGGCAGCGAGGTGCTCGGGCTTGGCCAGGAGTGCCTGCGCTGCTGTCGTAAGGCTAGCCTCGGTGCCTGGAAGCGTCGAGTACACCCCCACAAGCCAAAGAACCAACACGCCAAGTAAACCGAAGAATAACCACTTTTTCATAGTCGGTCAGTTAAGAGCAGGGGCGGGAGATATGCGCAAGTTGATCTTCAAGTTTGGGGGCGATAAAAGTCGCTCACGTCACTTTGCGCAATGGCTGCTTCAGGCGATCAACACACCCACCGCTGGCTCGCTGAGCCTTGCCTGCACGCTGGCGACGAGGTCGCCCGCAGCCACGCTGTGCTGCTCGCGATTGATGAGATTCTTGATCAGCACCTCGGGATACTCGGCTCCGAAGACGATGGCGAATCTTGCGCGTAGAGCTTCGGCGGCTTGGAATTGTTTGCCCACCTTGGCGGGCGAGAAGCTGTAATCGACGCGCAGGCCTGCGGCTCGCAGCGCTTGCACGGCGGCGAGCGCGGGGCCGCGATTGGCCTCGTCCGCGACGACGATGTAGGCGTCGATGCCGAAGGCGCTGGCCATGTAATCCTGGATGAGTCGCTGGGCTCCAGCGGTCTTTTTGAGCAGAAGACCGAGCACCACATCGCCCATGGCGAAGCCCATCGCGGGCAAGTCCACGCTGCCGTCGCTCATCAGTGCGCAGAGCTTGTCGTAGCGTCCGCCGCCTGCGACGGCGCGGAGGTCATGCTTGAGGTCGAAGACCTCGAACACCGTGCCGGTGTAGTAGGCGAGGCCGCGCACGATGCTGGCGTCGATGCGGACATACTGCCAGAGATTGCGGGCGGTGAGGTTGGCCTTCAACTCGGCAAAGGCGGCGTGCTCGCCGTCCGTGGTGTCCATGAAGCTGCGCACATCGCCTAGCGAGAGGCCGAGAGTTTCGAGTTTTTTGGCGGTGTCCTCGGGGCGGGTGCGCTCGATCTTGTCGATGATCTGAAGGAAGGCACCCGTGCTGTCTTCGGCGATGCTGCGCTCCGCAAGGAACTGCGTCCAGACTTGGCGATTGCTGAGGCGAATCACAAAATCCTCCGCACTGACACCGAAGGCCAGCATGGTGTCGATGGCGAGCGCGACGAGTTCCGCATCGGTGCCCGCGCTGGCGTCGCCGATGATGTCGGCATTGAACTGGATAAACTCGCGCGTGCGGCCTTCCTGCGGTTCCTCGTAGCGGAAGCAGGAACCGATTTGAAACCACTTCATTGGCTTGCGGAAATCGCGATGACGGGCGGTGGCCATGCGGGCAAGGGTGGGCGTGACCTCGGGCCGCAGCGACACCTCGCGCTTGCCTTTGTCCTCCCAGCAAAAGAGCTGGCCGGTGATCTCGTCGCCGCTCTTTTTGCGGAAGAGATCAGTGTGCTCGACGACCGCGCCTTCATATTCCACAAAGCCATAGCGACGAGCTGCGCCGCGCCAAGTATCGAAAATGTAGTTCCGCAGCGCACACTCCTCGGGGAAGAAGTCGCGGAAGCCTTTGACGGTTTTGAAGGTAGCCATGGTCGTGTTTTTGGGGGCGAGACTGATGGCGAAAGTGCGAGGGATGGCAAGAGATGGCTTGGCAAATCCCGAGTGCATTATTGCAAACGCAAAGCCTTGTGGTTAGGCTCTCGTCACTATGGCACTCGCAGCATTAAAATCGGAAAGCCCCATGCGCCGCTACTCTGAAGAGGAATATCTCGAAGGCGCGGGGCAGGACAACGAAACCCACTATGAGTTCGTGGAGGGGCGCTACTACGCGATGGCGACGCCGACGGACACGCATTCGTTTATCTCAAGTGCCATCTTTGTAGCGCTATACGGGCACCTGCGAGGCAAGCCCTGCAAGGCTTTCAAAGGCGACATGAAGCTGCGCATCAACTTCCTGGAACGCAAAGTCCACTACATCCCCGATGTGATGGTGGCTTGCGACGAAGAGCCTCGCGATCGCCGCTTCCGCGAGGAGCCCGTGCTGCTGGTCGAGGTCTTATCGGAGAGCACGCGAGGCGTGGACGAGCGCGAGAAACTGTTTGCTTACAGCGTGATCGGCTCCCTGCAGCACTACTTGCTGGTGGAGCAGGACACGATGCAGGTGACGCATTTTCGACGCTTGGAATCCGGCTGGACGGAGGAGACCTTCATCAAGCCCGAGCAAGTGATCGAAGTGCCAGAACTGGACTTCAAGATGAGCCTGGCGGCGATGTACGCGTAACTCTGGCCAAGCCGCGATTCAGTTCAGTGGCACTCCAGCGCAATGCACGACGCTGTCGCGCCAGCCTGCTGCCGCCGTCCACACAGGGCGAACGCACTTACGAGTGGTTGATGCTGGAAGGTGCTTCAAAGCGCCGAAGAGGCAGCGTCGAAGCCATGGCAGCTTGTAGGATGGGCGACCCCGCCCGTCTGCAAGGGCGACCCGCCCGAAGCACGCACGACCCCACGCTGCTGAGTGTGTGTGACGTAGCTGTGAGCAGGCCTTTAGGCTGAGTCGCGAGGGGGCGGCTGAGTCTGCGCACGCTCAGCGTTCGGGCGAGTCGCCCTCCGCGACGGGCGGGTCGCCCATCCTACACGCTGCCTTCGCTCCGGCGACAGCGGTGTCGCCGAGGCAAGGTTGCCCTTGCCTCTCTGCCACCGCGTTGCCTCGCTACGGTTCCACAACGCTTCGCGGCAGCCCAGCGTCGTGGCCTGCGCCGTAACAGCGGACGGGGAGCACACGCGTCTCGCGTGTCGTTTTAGGCGTCCCGCCGAAAATAGCCGAGCGTAGCGAGAACCGCGAGTGATGACCTCTAACGATAAGGCAATGCCCAGGCGAAAATTGAACTCTGCGATGGAGCGGCGACTATCGTCACCAACTCACGCTTGGCTTGATGCGGTTCGGCGACGGTGGGCTGCGACCCATTCCGGTGTCATTCTCGCTGCGCTCGGCTGTTGTCGGCGAGACGCCTACAACCACACGCGAGACGCGTATGCTCCCCGTCGTTGTCGTTGCGCTCGACCCTGCATTGACAGCCTGCAATGGGACTGTGGGCAGCGGTATCATGCAGTCTGCATTCCTTGTGGGTAAAGCTCAGCGCAAGTCGCCCGCTCCGGCGAAAGCGGTGTCGCCGAGGCAAGGCTGCTCCTTGCCTCTCTGCCACCGCGCCCATGCCGCCCTGGCCGAGCTGGCTCTCGATGAGATACTGCGGCAGGTGCGGCTGGAGATCCGCGATACTGGGCGCGGCCCAGGGGGCGGGTAAAGTAGTCATGAGCTTGTAGCTCGTGATTGAGGCGAGGGATATGAGCCCGAGCTAAAGCTCTGGGACTACTCTGGGGGTGGGCAAGGTAGTCATGAGATCGTAGCTCGTGATCGGGGCTGATGGGTTCATCCGCCCACGGTGATTTCCACGGTATTGCTCCACACGCCGACCTGATGATCGCCGACGCGGTAGATGGCGCGGTATTTCCACTTCGTGGGGGTGGCGGGCAGGGGGGCGGTGTCGGTGTAGTTGGGCG